>JBIOWA010000262.1:0-6405 GCA_044868045.1 Candidatus Limnocylindrales bacterium | reverse complement strand
CCGGCGGCGACCGCCAGCAGACCACCGACGAGCCAGCCGATGGCGAGCACGACCACGACGCGACCGGGCAGGTCACCAAGGTCGATGCGGAACCTGAGCAAGTCGTCCATACCACGCCGGAAGATCGGGTCGGCCGCGGCGAACAACGCCGCCAGGATCACGACCAATGGGACGGCCAGGACGAGCCCGCGCGCGACCGGTCCGACCCACGTCGGCATCGCGCGCGGCTGTTGACGCGGCGCAGGCCGTGCGGCAGCGAGAAGCCGGGCGGTTCCCACCCATGTCGACGCGATGACCCAGGCGCCCATGACGAGGATCACGCTCAGGGACCGGCGCGTGACGGCCAACCCGGAGAAGGCCGCGACGGACGCCCCGGTAAACGCGGCGGCACCGGCCAGGTCGAGCAGGCCGACGAACGGATCCGCGCGCACGGCGATGCCGGAGGCGAGGACGACAGCCGTGATCGGCAGCCAGGCATCGAGTGGATCGGGGGCGCGGCCGGGGCGTCGCACGGCCCAGCCCACCCCCAGCACGAGCAGGGTCATGACGGGGACGTTGATCCCTGGAGCAGGACCGTCGAGCGCGATCTCGCCGACCACGCCGAGGGCGAGGGCGAACAGCAGGAGGGCCCGTGCGGCGGACCGAGGGTCTGGACGGAGCATGCCGGCAACCTCGCGACAGAACGGATCGCGAGCCGGTCGATCCGGGCGATCGGACGTTGGACGAACGGGGAACCAGCGAGGGTGACGCGACGTCCGCGCGGTGCCGCGGGCGGCCAGGAGGTCATCCGCGCGTCACGGAGGTCGAGACGATGCGAATCAACCGTCCATCGATCGCCCTGGGGGCATTCCTCGCCATCACGATCGTGACACTCGTTGCGTGTGCCAGTGGCGGCGGCACGATCCTGTCAACCGTCGGCAACGCCGTACCCGGGCCGGGCTACTACGACGACGGTGGCGCGACGGCCGCCCCGGCGCCGGCCGCGAGCGCACCGACCGGCCAGGCGCCGAACGACGTCGGCAACCTGATCGACGACGCCAAGATCGTACGAACCGGTTCGATCGACCTGCAGGTCACGGACGTCATCAAGGCAACCCAGACCGCTCGCGACGGGATCCGCGCGATGGGTGGCTACATCGGTGCATCGCAGACGAGCACGGAGGACGAACGTCCGGTCGCGACGGTCACATATCGCATCCCGGTCGACCGTTGGGAAGACGCACTCGACCTGCTGCGCAGCCTGTCGGGCCAGACGACGAAGGTCGTCAACGAGCGGACCGAAGCCGTCGAGGTGACCGGTGCGGTCGTCGACCTCGAAGCACGGATCCGCAACCTGCGCGCGAGCGAGGCCGCGCTCCAGGGCATCGCCTCGAAGGCGGCCCGCGTCTCCGATGTCCTCGAGGTCCAGGCCCAGCTGACGAACGTCCGAGGTGAGATCGAGCAGCTGAGCGCGCAGCTCAAGGACCTGAACGACCGTGCCGCGTACGCGACACTGACCGCGAGTTTCGCCGTGCCGGTCGTCGCGGTGGAGGTCGCGGCCAAGGGCTGGGAGCCCGCACAGGTCGTCGACGAGGCCACCGCGAGCCTGGTCGACATCCTGCAGGCACTGACCACGGCCGGGATCTGGTTCGCGATCGTCTGGCTACCGATCCTTGTCGGCCTGGGCCTGATCGGGCTCGCCGCCGCGCTGATCCTGCGGCGCCTCGGCGTGATCGGCCGCAGCCGTCAGCCGACGGGAGACGTGCCGGCGATCTCGTAGGGAGGTCGGTCGGCATGGCACGATGAGGCCATGACCGACCAGGCTGAGCGATATGACCGGATGGCGGCCGGCTACGAACGCTGGTGGGCCCCGGTCCTGGCGCCGAGCGCCCTGCGCCTGCTCGACTGGCTCGATGCCGACGTTCAGGCCGGGGCGACCGAGCTCGTGGACGTCGGCGTTGGGACCGGCAACCTCTCGATCCCGGCGCTCGATCGATGGCGACAGGTGCGCGTGACCGGCGTCGACGCCTCGCGCGAGATGATCGGTGCGGCCGAGACACTCGTCGCCGAGCGGGTGCCCGCCGGGCGGGCGCGGTTCAACGGGCGGGTTGCGTTCGCGGCCGAGATGCCGTTCCGAGATGCGTCATTCGACGCCGCGATGTCGTCGTTCGTGCTCCAGCTCGTGCCCAGCCGGCCGAAGGCGCTGCGCGAGATCCGCCGCGTGCTCCGCCCGGGTGGTCGGTTCGCGTTCGTCACGTGGCTGGTCGACGAACGGTCGTTCGCCCCGGATCGCATCTTCGATGGCCTGCTGGACGAATTCGGGTTCGACAACGAGGTCGACCCACCACGCTCCGGCGACCTGCCGTCGGTCGAGCGCGCGGCCGCGGAGATGCGGCGTGCCGGCTTCCGGGACGTGACCGCGTCGAAGGCGATGCTGGACTACGCCTTCACGGTCGACGGCTACATCAAGTTCCTGACCGACTTCGACGAGGAGACGCTCTTCGAGGACATGGGTCGCAGCGAACGGCGCCGGTTCCTCGCCCGGTTCCGCGAGCGCCTGATGGCGCTCGACCCCGACGAGCTCCATTTCCGCGTGCCGATCGTTTACGCCTCGGGTCGCCGATCGAGGTAAATCGGCCGCCGGCTGGCGCGCGCCGAAACCGACCGTGGCCCAGTGGCATGGATGCCAGGCGATCGGGGTCGCCGACCGCCTGGCCCTTGGTGCGACTACGTCAACGGCGTCGCCGTGCTCGGCGACGGGGTCGTCGTGTCGGGCGACGGATCGCTCGACTGGCCGCCGCTCGAACCGGACGAGCCGCCCGGGCCGCTGCCGGCCCCGTCGGGGCACGGCTGACCGTCGTGCCCCTGGCGACCGGCTCGCGACGAGTCCGTGGACCCGCCCGAAGACGGATCGCTGGTCGCCCCGGGCGAAGTGCTGGCAGACGGCTCCGGGCTCGCCGCCGCGACGATCGCGACGCCGCCGGTGACGAGCAGCGCAGCGGCCATGCCGGCGGTCAGGACGGCGCGGCGAAACCCGTTCGGCGAAGCCGTTACGGCCGGATCAGTTTGGGGGTTGGCTCCGGGCGGCGCCGTCGCGGCGTCGACCGGCTCTTTATCCCAGGTCATGCGATGTCTCCTTGTTGCGTGTTGATGGAGGAGGCGCGGTCTAACGGATCAGGCCATCGCGACCTCGCTTCGGGCCTGTGCGGTCCCGGTTCACGGGAACCGGTTGAACCAGTGGGCGGCCAGGCCGGCGCCCGCCACCATGAGGGCGAGTCCGGCGGCCGCGAACCATTGCGTGACTTCCTGGGGCTCGTGCTTCGTCCCGACCCGTGAGCCGAGGCTCTGGTAGATCCCCTGGAGGTCCTCCGCGGTCGGGGCCTCGAATGAGCGTGCCCCGGTGGTCTCCGCGATCGCCGCAAGCGTGTCCGTGTCGGGTGGGACCTCGACGCGGTGGAGGAACCCGAGCTCGTCCTCGACCGACACAACGCCGTCCGGCGTGCCGAGTGCGATCGTGTAGACGGGCATGCCCGCCGCCGCGGCCTCGCGAGCCGCATCGGCTGGATCGAGCCGACCGGTCGAGTTCGCCCCGTCGGACAGGAGGACAGTCGCGACGAGCGGCGGATCGGCCGACTCGGTCGGTGCGCTCGGGTCGGGGGAAGGTGTCGCGGACGGGCTGGGGCCGGGAGAGGACCCCGCAGCGGCTGCCGCGTCGATCACGTTGCGGGCCACCTCGAGTGAGGTGCCGATCGCGTCACCAAGCGCGGTGCCGCCCTCGGCCTGCAGTGAATCGAGCGCGGCGTGGATCTCGGCGCGGTCCGTCGTCGGAGCGACCGCGACCTGGGCCGCCGTGCCGAACGTGACCAGCCCGATCCGGAACGTGGCCGGCAGCTGGTCGACGAAGGCCGAGGCCGCCTGCTTTGCACTGTCGAGTCGAGACGGGGCGACGTCGGTGGCGAGCATCGAACCCGACACGTCCATCGCGAGGACGATCGTGGCGTCCTCGCGTGGCACGGCGACCGTCGCCGACGGCCGAGCCAGGGCGACGAGCAATGCGCCCATGGCCAGCACGTACAGCGCCGGCGGGACGTGCCGGCGCCAGGCCGGACTGCGTGGGACGAGATTGGTGAGGAGGTCGACGTTCGTGAAGCGCACGACGTAGCGGGCGCGTCGACGCTGGACGATGACGTACGCCGCGATCGCCAACGGGATCGCGAGCAGGCCGATGAGGAGCGCGGGTTCGGCGAACGTCATCAGGCTGCCCTCCCGAGGGTCCGCAGCTGCCCCGCGAGCCCCCGCAACCAGTCGTCGGCGGTCGACAGCACGACGTGCCCCATGCCTGCTCGTCGAAGCTCCCGGGCCAGCGAGCGACGCTCGTCGGCGGCGGCCGTGCGGAAGCGATCTCGAAGCCGGGCCGAGGAGGTGTCCACGCGGACGGTCCGTCCTGTCTCGGCATCGACCAGCGTCAGCTCGCCGACATCCGGCAAGTCGCCCTCACGAGGGTCGTCGATCTCGATCGCGAGCACCTGGTGGCGCATGGCGACTGCAGCCAGCGGACGGAGCCACTCCCGCGGACCGCGGAAGTCCGAGACGATGACCACGAGGCCACCCCTGCGGGCGGCCGCCGACACGAACCTGAGGGCGTCGGAAAGGCCGTCCGGTCGGGCAGCCTCGACGTCCCCGGGCGGCTGGCCCGGACCGGTGACCGACGCCGTGTCCCCCGCCACGAGGAGCGTGGCGAGCAGCCCGTCGCGGCCGACGATCGGCTGGATCCGTCGATCGGCCGGACCGCCGAACGAGACGATGCCCAGTCGATTGCCGCGCTGGGTAGCGAGGTGGCCGACGGCGATCGCGACGCCTTCGGCGACATCCGCCTTCCGACGCAGCGCGGTACCGAACGTCATCGACGGCGAGACATCCAGCACGAGCCAGGTCGTCAACGCCCGCTCCGGTACGTGCACGCGGACGTGCGGGATCGTGGTCCGCGCGGTGACGTTCCAGTCGATCCGCCGGACGTCGTCGCCGGGCTGGTAGGGGCGGACCTGGGCGAGCTCGAGGCCGCCGCCGACATCGAGCGCGCGAAACTCGCCCGGGAGGAGGCCGTGGATCCGGCGACCCACGGTCAGGTCGAGCGCGCGCAGCAATGCGACCGGCGTCGGGCCGGGACCCGGCCGCTCTTTGGGACGGGTCGCGATCATGCCGACTGCTCCGTCGCCACGAGCTGCGGGACGGGGACGGCCGGCACGACCCGGTCGAGGATCATGTCGGCCGAGACCTCTTCGGCGAGTGCCGCGAAGCTCGGGACGATCCGATGGCGAAGTACGTCGCGAGCCAGCTCGGTCACGTCGGACGGCAGGACATAGCGGCGACCTCGGACGACCGCGAGGGCGCGGGCCGCGTGCACCAGGTTGATCGAGCCGCGCGGGCTTGCCCCGTATGCGATGAACGGCTTGACGCCGGGCAGCTCGACGGTCCCGGGCTCCCGCGTGGCCCTGGTCAGGGCGACCGCGTAGTCGACGACCGCTCGATCGACGTAGACCTCCGCGGTCAGGGCCTGGAGCGAAGCGAGCATCTCGGCCGTCAATAGCGGTGCGAGCTCGGCCGGCTGGCGTAGCGAACGCTCGACGACGACGGCCTCTTCGCCGGCGCTCGGGTAGTCGATCCGGACCTTCATCATGAACCGGTCGACCTGGGCTTCCGGCAGCGGATACGTGCCCTCGGACTCGATCGGGTTCTGCGTGGCCATGACCAGGAACGGTTTCGGGACCGGGAAGGTCTCCGGCCCTATCGTGACCTGCCGCTCCTGCATCACCTCGAGCAGCGCGGACTGGACCTTCGCCGGCGCCCGGTTTATCTCGTCAGCGAGCAGGAAGTTGCAGAAGACCGGCCCGAGCTCGGTGTCGAAGCTGCCCCGATCCGGCCGGTAGATGCGGGTCCCGACGAGGTCTGCCGGGACGAGGTCCGGGGTGAACTGGATGCGGCGGAAGGACGCTTCGAGGACCTCGGCGAGCGTCTTGACGGTCAGGGTCTTGGCCAGACCAGGGACACCCTCGAGCAGGAGGTGCCCGCCGGCGAGGAGCGCCACGAGCACGCGTTCGAGCATCGCGTCCTGGCCGACGATGATCCGCCGGATCTCGAACAGCACGGCCTCGCTGGTCGTCCTGCCGTCGAGCACATCGGTCTCGGTCTCGTTGGTCGCCCTTCGACGGCGGGGCGCATCGGAGACGGGGTGGAGCGCACGGGAGTCGTTCATCGGAGCCCTCGCGGGACCCGTGGGCTCGGGAACCGTCTACGGTCTGCTGGATGTCCCTCCGTCGCGGGGCATGCTCGAGACCGGAACTGAGAGCAGCATGAGACCGCCGGCGCGGTATTCCTCGTCGTCGGAATGCCGTCCCACGGGAACCCAGCGACCCAGCCCGCACGACG
>JBIOWA010000261.1:0-13707 GCA_044868045.1 Candidatus Limnocylindrales bacterium | reverse complement strand
TTGTTGTCGGTGAAGAACTGGCCCGAGAGGTTGTTCAGTGCCGACGTGATCGGGAACTTCGAGCCCGTCCGCAGCAGCAGGATGCCCCAGAAGAAGTCGTTGTAGATCCACGTGAACTCGAGCGTCGCGAGCGCGGCCAGGGCGGGGCGGGCGAGCGGCAGGAGGACGCTCCAGTATGTCCGCCAGACCGACGCGCCATCCATGACGGATGCCTCACTCAGCTCTCGAGGGATCTGCCGAAAATAGTTCGCCAGGACGAACGTGCAGAAGCCGAGCTGGAACGCGATATGGATCGCGATGATCCCGAAGAACTGGTCATACCACAGCCCGTTGTCGGACAGCGGCTTCGGGAGCGGCAGTGCGAGATACATCCGGAAGAGCGGTGTGATCACGATCTGCTGCGGCAGGAGGTTGCCCGCTGTGAACAGCATCAGCAGCGCGATGTTGAACCGGAAGCTGTAGCGCGACACGGCAAACGCGAGCATCGACGCGAACCACAGGACGAGGATCACCGCCGGGACGACCACGATCAGCGTGTCGAACAGGTGGAGCCACAGGTCCATCCCCTGCGCCGCCCGGCCGAAGTTGTCCAGATTGTAGGTGCCGCCGACCGAGACGTACCCGAGCCGCGCCGTCTCGCCGTATGGCCGGAAGGCCGTGTATACGGTCCAGGCGAGCGGGAAGATCCACAGGACCGTGATCGAGATCAGGAACATGTGCGTCCAGTACCGGGCGCGCCGCCGCTTTCCCGTGACGACGTCCGTCGTGTGGGCGGTCGCCAGGGCGTCGGCTGTCAGGAGCTCGGCTCCGGCCTCCTCGGTCATGCCGGTTGTGCTCGCATCGTGCGGTACAGGTAGAAGATGATCGGGCCGATCGAGATGATGAGCAGGACCACGGCGATCGCCGAGCCGAAGCCGATGAGGCTGGCCTCCCCAAGCAGGTTCGTGACGATCAGCACGGACAACAGCTCCAGGCCGTTGAGCCCCTTGTTGATCACGTAGACGATGTCGAAGGCGCGCAGCGACTCGATGATCGTGACAACGAGAACGACCACGTTGATCGGCGCGAGGACGGGGAACACGACCTGGAAGAAGGTCTGCCGCGCGGTGGCGCCGTCGATCGCCGCGGCCTCACGCAGCGTGTTATCGATGCTCTTCAGGCCGGCCAGGTAGAGGACCATGATGTAGCCGACATGCCGCCAGCTGGCGGCGACGAGCACGGCGGCCAGATTGAGGCCCTTCGTCCCCAGCCAGTCGATCTGGCTCGGCGTGCCGGCGATCCCGAGTGCGTTGTTGATGAAGCCCTGCCCCGGCGAATAGATGAGCTCCCAGATGAACCCCACGATGGCGAGCGACAGCACGACCGGCATGTAGAGGACGCTCTGGTAGATCCGCGTCCCGCGGATGTTCTGGTCGAGGATCACCGCCATGAGCATGCCGAGCGGCGTTGCGATGAACAGGAACGTCCCGAGCCAGATCAGGTTG
This sequence comes from Candidatus Limnocylindrales bacterium, assembly GCA_044868045.1. GTDB lineage: Bacteria > Chloroflexota > Limnocylindria > Limnocylindrales > CSP1-4 > SPCO01. Next base: position 12,223 of record JBIOWA010000261.1, on the reverse strand, counting down.
TGCTCGACGGCCGGCCAGAAGGGCTGGTACAGGTTGACGAGGTTCTCGTAGTTCTTGAGCCCGATCCACCTGATCCGATCGAGGCCCCCGATCCCGTTCCAGCTGGAGAAGCTCAGGACGACCGAGCCGAGGGCCGGCAACCAGATCAGGAAGATGTGGACGAAGGCCGGCACCCCGACCATCGCCGCGATCGTCAGCTTGTCGCGCCGCGTCAGGAGGCTGTAGCGCGTCCGGCGACGCCTGCCGCCCACAGACGCCGACGCCCCGCCGGCATCGGCCGGCGGGGCGTAGGGCGGGACGGCGGAGTCGCTCACGACGCTCCCATTCGAGGATCGGGATCGAGATCAGCTTGCCGGTGGCAGGGTGTCGTAGAAGCTCTGGATCCCCTGCAGGAACTTGTCAAGATCCTGCGCGGGATTGCCGAGGAAATTCTGCAGGAAGCCCTGCATGCCGTTAGCGCCGGCGAAGTCCGGCCGCGTGTCACGGTCGAGGAACTGGGCGATCTTCTGGGCGCCACCGATGATCTCGGCCATCTTGGTCTGGAACGGCGAGTACTTGCTCGTGTCGGCGTCCTTGCCGGCCGCGACGTTGTTCGGGCTCGACTCGAGGAAGATGCCCTGCGCCTCGCCGGTCGACAAGTACTCCATGAACGCCTTGGCCCCGTCGAGGTTCTTGGCCTTCGCGCTGACCATGAAACCGTCGATCGGCGCGTCAATCGCGGCCTCGGAATCGTATTGAGTGCCCAGTGTCGGGAAGGGGAAGAAGTCGAGGTCGTCGTGGACGGCGGTGTCCGTCGCCTGCTCGCCGGCGAAGGTGCCGAGGAAGTACATCCCCGCCTTCTTGTTGATCATATCCTGGGCGGCTTCCTGCCAGGTTTTGCCGAGCGGCTGAGGGTCGAAGTAGGGAAGCAGCTCCGCCCACTTCTGGAAGACGGCTTTCGTCTTCGGGTCGGTCCACTTCTCCTTCCCGGCCATCAGGCCGACGTGGAAGTCGTAGCCATTCATCCGCATGTTCAGGATGTCGAACGTGCCCATTGCGGGCCAGCCGTCCTTGTCGCCGAACGCGAGCGGAATCATGCCGTCGGCCTTGATCTTGTCGCCGAGCGTCTTGAACTCGTCGACCGTCTTCGGGATCGTGTAGCCCTTCTCGGTGAAGACCGACTTCCGGTAGATGACGACCCACGGGTAGTTGTAGAACGGGATGAAGTACTGCTTCCCGTCGTCGCCTGTGGACGCGGTCTTGAATGCGTCCGAATAGTTGCCACCGACCGTGCCCCAGACGTCGCTGATATCGGTCGCGAGCCCCTGGGCCGCGAAGAACCGCATCCGGTAGCCGGCGAACCATGTGAACGTGTCGTCCGGCGTCGCCTGGAGATAGGCGTTGATCGTGTCCTGGAACTTGCCGTGCTCGACGGTGTTGACCGTCACCGCGGTGCCGGTCTTAGCGGTGAACGCGTCGACGACGGCCTGCATCGCCTTCTTCGGGACTTCGTCCGAGTAGTTGGACCCGAAGGTGATAGAGCCGCCTTCTGCCGGGGGCGCCGACGCTCCACCACCGCCCGCCGACGGCGACGCGCCGCCTCCGGCCGATGCGGGAGCCCCACCGCTGCTGCACGCGGCGAGGAACGCGGAGACGCCGCCCAGGGTGGCGAGCGCTGCGCCTCCCTTCAGCACCTGGCGCCGCGTGACGGATCGGAGGCTGTCAGACTCAGCCATGCTCGCTCCTCCTGCGGGCCGCCCGGCGCGCGCTTGCGCGGAGCGGGGCCACCGCCGGATTGTCGCGATGACGTCCAGCGATGTCAAGGTAGTCGTGCACATTCGAACAGAAGAATCTGTGCGAGTTCGTTGACTTCGGGTGGGTCCATGTTCAAGATGACGGTGGGATCGACGTTCGATCCAAGTCCAGCCCGGCTGGTCGCTCGCGCGTTCTGACCGGGTCGGGGATCACCAGGAGCGGGAGGCGAATGCTCGCGCGTCAGCGTCAAGGCCTCATCCTCGACCGGGTCCGCGAGACCGGGGCGGTTCGCGTCGCGGAGCTTGCCCGGGACCTCGGGGTCTCCGACATGACCGTCCGGCGCGACCTGGAGGTCCTCCACGAGCATGGCTTGATCGAGAAAGTCCACGGCGGCGCGACGGCCCTGTCCGGGCTGGCTTCGTTCGAGCCGGGCTTCGTCGCCAAATCGGCGCTGCAGCAGGCCGAAAAGGCGGCGATCGCGGCGGCCGCTGCCGAGCGGGTAGAGCCCGGTATGGCGATCGGAATCTCGGCCGGAACCACGACCTACGCGCTGGCCGCCCGGGTGGCGGACGTTCCCGGGGTCACGATCGTCACGAACTCGATCCGCGTCGCCGACATCCTCCATCGCTCTGGCCGCCGCGACCAGACGGTCATCCTGACCGGCGGGACCCGGACCCCGTCGGAGGCGCTCGTCGGGTCGTTCGCCGTCAGTCAGCTGCGCTCGATCCACCTCGACCAGGTGTTCATCGGCGTCCACGGGATGGACGCGAAGGCCGGATTCACCTGCCCGAATCTGCTCGAGGCGGAGACCGACCGCGCCCTGATCGACGCCGGGCGGCGGCTCCTCGTCCTGGCCGACCATACGAAGTGGGGGGTGATCGGGATCGCCTCGATCGGTACGCTCGACGAGGCCGACGTTCTCATCTCCGACCAGTCGCTCGTGCCCGAGGCTCGCTCGCTGCTGGCCGATGTCGTCGGCGAGCTCGTGCTCGTGGGCGTCGGCGAGCCGTCCGTGAGGCCGGCCGCCCAGTCGGTTCCGCAGCCCGCGGCGGCGTCCGGCCGTGCCCACTGACGTGCCGGGCCGGCCCGACGACTCGTCGATAACGGCCCTCGAGGCGGAGCCCCATCGCCGACTCAACGTCCTGACCGGGGAGTGGCTCCTCGTCTCGGCCGGGCGTACCGGACGGCCGTGGCTCGGCGCCGAGGAGCCCGAGCCGCCGGAGCGGCGGCCGGCGTACGACCCGGACTGCTATCTCTGCCCCGGAAACACCCGGGTGAACGGCGCGATCAACGACCGCTACGACGCCACGTTCGTCTTCACGAACGACTTCGCCGCGCTCCGCCCCGACGGACCAGCGACCCGCGTCGACGCGGGGTTGTTCCAGGCCGAGGGCACCCGCGGAATGTGCCGGGTCGTGTGCTTCTCTCCGCGCCATGACCTCACGCTCGCCGGGATGAGCCCGGCCGAGATCAGGCGCATCATCGATACGTGGGCCGACGAGACGACCGAGCTCGGGGAGCGCTACTGCTGGGTCCAGGTCTTCGAGAACCGAGGTGAGGCGATGGGCGCGTCGAACCCCCACCCGCACGGCCAGATCTGGGCAGGCGACGCGCTCCCGACGGAGGCGGTCCGCGAGGATGCGCGCCAGGCCAATTACTACGCGACGATCGGTCGGCGATTGCTCGTCGATTACGCGGTTGCGGAACAAGATGGGCCACGGGTGGTCGCCGCGGGCCACGGCTGGCTGACCCTTGTCCCGTTCTGGGCCGCCTGGCCCTTCGAGACCATGTTGCTGCCGACGGCGCCGGCCGCGCGCCTGGCAGACCTCGACGATGCCGGCCGGGACGGCCTTGCCGAAATGCTCGCGGACCTGACCCGGCGGTTCGACGCGTTGTTCGAGCGCCCCTTTCCGTACTCGATGGGCTGGCACCAGGCGCCGTTTGGCGGGGCCGAGACGGAGCACTGGCAGGTCCATGCCCACTTCTACCCGCCGTTGCTCCGTTCAACCATCCGAAAGTTCATGGTCGGCTACGAGCTGCTCGCCGAGCCGCAGCGCGACCTGACGCCGGAGGAGGCTGCCGAGCGCCTGCGGGCGGCCGTGCCCGCCGCCACGACGCCGGCTCTCACGCCGGCCGTCAGCCAGCCGTGATCGCGTGCCGGTAGCCGGCTCCGGGCGGACCCGGAGGAGCGCGGGGATCCTCCTTTATCGCCGACCCGGTCCAGGCCGACTCGAGGTCCTGCTCGCCCATCCCGGCGGACCCGTCTGGGCGAAGCGCGACGAGGGCGCCTGGTCGGTGCCCAAAGGCGAGATCGAGGACGGCGAGGATCCGTGGGCCGTGGCCCGTCGCGAGTTCGAGGAGGAGACCGGTCATCCCGCCCCCGACGGCGAGCCGATCGACCTCGGTGAGATCCGCCAGAAGGGCGGTAAACTCGTCGTCGCCTGGGGAGTCGAGGGCGACCTCGACCCGGTCGCCGCCCACAGCAACACGTTCCCCTTCCAGTGGCCACCGAAGTCGGGCCGGTGGATCACGATCCCAGAGATCGACCGGGTCGACTGGTTCGACCCGGATGAGGCGCGGCGTCGGATCAAGGACACGCAGATCCCGTTCATCGACCGCCTGCTCGAAACGCTGCGCGACTCATCCTGACCGAGCAAAACGGCTCGGTGCTACGGTCGCGCGGATCTCGCAGCTCGACGTTCGCCGGCCGGGATCCGGATTGGGAGGGGCGGCAGATGAGACGCAGATCGATCCTCGCGGTGCTGGTGCTTGGCAGCCTTCTCGCGGCGGCGCCATCCGTCGCGGCCGCGGGCGCGACATTCCACTTCAGCTCGAAGGGTCTCGGTGCCGAGGGTGGTTGGACCACGGCCTCGGGCACGGGGTCCAACACGGTCTTCACCGACACATTCATCTTCACGTCACGTGACAGCTTCACGGAGGACGGTCAGACCTTCACGGAGCCGTCGATCTTCGTCGACCAGTTCAGCTACAAGTTCGATCGGCGCGGCAACTTCGTGTTCATCTCCGATCGATTCGGCTTCGCATCGGGGGCCGACGTCGATCTGTCGGTCGATTCGAAGCTGCGCTGGGCGTCGGTATCAGCGCTCGTCCCGTTCGAGTCGTGCGACGAGCGGTCGTGCAGCCCGGACGGCACCGACCTGGTCGAGGCGTCGTGGACGGGCACCGGTTCGGTGATCCGAATCAGCCAGACATTCCACGCCGTCTCGAAGGAGTTCACCGAGTCCGGTCAGTTCAAGGGTTCCTTCCGCAACGCGGACGCGACGGCGACGGTCGGCGGCGTCGACGTCGGGGAGCAGTTCTTCGCCGACATCTTCAACGCTACCTTCCGCGACGTATTCGTCTGTCACCACTGCTGACGCCAAGGCCCGTGAACAGGCGGTGGCGGACGAGCCGCCACCGCCTGATCCCCCGAGGCAAGCGTCAGGACAAGCGTCGGACGACGAACGGGTTCTGGAGCGGATGGACGCCCCTGGCGCCGATCCAGAAGCGGCCGACCGGCAGCTTGGTCCCGTTGAGGGCGCCGCCGAAGCTGATCCACGGCGCACGTGTGAGTGTCACGCTGCCGGCCGTGGCCTGGACGCCGGCGGCCTGATCCGCTCAGGTTTCCTTGATCGCGAGGCCCCGTTCGACGATCCGGTCGACCTTGGCGGCCATGATCAGGTCGTTGGCGCTGATCGCCCCGATCGCGTCCGTGGTCCACGTCACGGTCAGCCGGCCCCAGCTGACCTCCATCGTCGGGTGATGGCCCTGCGCCTCGGCCAGCAGCGCGACGCGCGCCGCCAGCCCGAATGCGGCGGCGAAGCTCGCGAATCGGAACTCGCGAACGAGTCGGTCCGAATCGATCCGCCAGTTGGCGTCGATGCCCGAAGCGAGTCGCTCCACCTCATCACTAGACAGTGAGGGAGTGTCGGCATCCGCGCGCGCGCAACGCTGCGTCGCGAGCGTCGCTGGATCGAGCCTGTCCGTCACCGTCTGAGTGTACGGGCGCGATCCGCCGATCTCGGCGGCCAGAGGGTTTCACCCCCATTCCATTTGGCCATTTCGTGCTAGAGGGTTTCCTATGGAGGTCGGCCGGCCGTCTCAAGGTCCCCGACGGGGGGACGACGACCGGCGGCCGCCGCTGAACGCGTCCCGAAACACCGGCTCGGGGTCGGTGCGGTATCATCCGCGACCCGTGGGCCCGTAGCTCAATGGCAGAGCAGCTGACTCTTAATCAGCGGGTTGAAGGTTCAAGTCCTTCCGGGCTCACCACTGTTTGACGCACGAAATGACCCCGACGGTTTGTCCGGGGTCTCTATTTGCCGCTGTACCACCGCCGGTACCACGTTCAGGCGCCCGTCGTTCCCTCGCTGCGGATCACACCGTCATGTTCTGGACGATCAGAATGAGCGCCGGTGCCACGACCACGACGGCGGCCGATGGCAGCGTCAAGCCGACGAACGCGAGCAGCGCCGAACGGTTCGACGACGCCCGGCGCACGACCTCGATGCCGATAGCCATGACGGCCAGGGCGACGCCAACCAAGATGACGCCAGCCGGTAGCCCAGCCACGGCCGGCGGGTTGGCAGTAACCGGGTCCATCGACTCCGGGAACGCGATCAGTCGGATGAGGAGGATCCACAGCGGGAGCAGGCCAAGGAGGACGCGCCCGACGACATTCGGCATGGCCTTCGGCCCGACCGTCAGTCTCGCCATGCACGGTACCGCCAGGTCGCCTCGCCCGCTTCGAGTCGCGGCCGCGAAAGTCGGACCATCCAGAGCCACGCCACGAAGGAAAGCACCGGAGCCACTGCCGGGATGAGCTTTGCGACAAACGAGGGCTCATACAACCCCATGAACCCGGGCGCGGCAATAAAGAGAAAGCCTGTCAGCAGCGTCGCCAGAAGGCCAATCAAGAGCTCGGCCCAGATTGCCAAGCGCACCCGATCCAAGCGTCGCTGACGCTCCTCGTAGTTCATGGAGGCAACCTACGCTCCGGCGTCAAGATGCCTCGACATCGAGCGCGTCGGGGGCGACCTCGAGCCATGCGGCGATCGCCGCCCCGATCGTCATGCGTCCCCCGGTTAGTCGATGCGGTCACGCCAAGCCACGGACATCCCTCGACGGGTTATTGGTTCGTCTTGTCGGAACCGTGGCCTGTGTGCTCGCTGAGCTTCTCGCCTTGGTGACGAGCGCCAGGCGCCTGGGTCCTAACGAAATACCCGTCCTCGTCGTTGCCGTTGATAAGCCCACGAATCCAAGAGGAGGCTCTTGCCTATGTCCCGCATCCGCAGCCTGGCCGTGGCGATCGCAATCCTTGCCCTCTCGGCGGGTGCCGTCGCGGCGTTCACGACCCTGCCAGATGCCGCATGGAACGGACTCACCACGGCGAACGATGTGTCCGGCCAGACAGTGCCGGCCCGCCCCGCCGACGTTCCTGACTCGGTTGATGTCCATTCGACCGATCTCAGCGCGGAGGACTTGCCGGAGGCGGCGTCCCATGGGGTCGACGTGTCGACGGTCGCGACGTCCGATGATCCGACGCCTGACACCAACCGCGGCGCCGACGTTTCCGCTGCCGCCAAGGACAACGCCGGTCAGGACATCGCGGCCGACCATCGTCCGGCCAACGTTCCGCCCGCCGATGCCGGGGCACCCGAAGGCGCCGGCGTGCCTGAGGGCGCTGGCGCACCCGAGGACCCTGGTCAACCAGAGGATCCGGGCGCACCCGATGGCGCCGGCAAGCCGGAAGGCGTGCCTGCCGGCCCGTAACAACGTCAAGCGGACAGATCGCCAGGTACCCCGACCAAGCGCTTCTGAGAAACCGATGGACCACGCTTGGCGATTCATGAATCGAACGCCGGGGGTCAAGGATCGAGGAGGTCGCGAATGCGTCGCCTGCTGCTCAGTCTCACCCTCGCGTTGACGCTCGGCCTGACGATGGCCGGGTCAGCGTTGGGCCACGTCCACGGCATCACGCCGCTGCGCTGCGTCGGTGTCGCCGACGACGGAGCGAACCGGACCGACAGCACTCCCGCGTCCACAGTCAACGGCGGACCGATCGGCGGCTTGATCCCGCGAGATGTTGGCAACGCCCCACTCACGGTTGGTGACGGCGGCTTCGACACGCCAGCCTGTCCCGCGGGCTGACGCCCCCGTCGTACAGTCGGACGACCCTCGGACGAAAGTCCGAGGGTCGTTCATGATTCGGGACGTACCCCTCTCGCGATATTTCGGCCGGCAAGACGGCCGATGCGGCGCGGCTCGTGATCCAATCAACGCGAGCTCAACTGGCGGATGCCGAGACGGAGGTGGCGATGGCCGACGTAGACGAGGCGACCGCGCACCTTCGCTACCAAGACGTCGTCTCGAAGGCGGCTGAAGGGGACGGACAGCGCTAGCCAGACGCTTTCCGAGGGGTTTGCAATGCATCTGTACGGCGACGGCCAAAGAGCAGGCCGTAGCCTTGGGCGAACGGACGACAGCCCCGATTCGATCGGCCAGCAGCTCGCGGACCTGGGTCGACCTCAAGAAGGCGACGCAGCTTCGTCATGGGTTGCGCCCCGGTTCGTCGGAGTGGCGGGATGCGGTCAAGGTCGAAGAAGGTCTCATCGACCGGATTCGGCACTGGGTCCGACCTCGCCGCGGCGATTTGACGGATTCCTGACTGCGGACTCTCGTCGCCGAGATCCTGGCCGCATGGCGGCGCGCCGAGCGATAGGCTGGGAGCCTGCCCGCAGGTACTGCCGAACAGGCTGCGGCGCAGCGCGCCTCGGATCGCCTTCGCGACCTCTACAACGACCTGACCCGGTCGGGCATCCAAGGGGTCACCGAGGCTGACGCGCGCGCACCGATCGCCGAGTTGGACGCGACGAACGGCTGACTCCCGCGCGCTGGGCTATCGTCACGACCCCTCGATTCCAAGTGTGTTCAGGGGTCCACTCCTGTCGACGACGTAGCGGTGTCTGCTGACACCGTTGGGGCTGAATCGGGGTGTTCCGGGCGTACACTCGACCACAGGCGGCGGGCGGTGGGGATGCCCCTTCGCGCGGCTGTGCCAGCGGCGTATGCGTCCGGCTCCGCGCGCGTCCCCCGGTTCCCGCGCCGAGGAGGCGCACCCATGCGCAGGCTCACATCCGGCGCCCTCGTTCTCGTTGTGCTGCTGGCCTTACCCGTCGCGGTCCTGGCACACGATGGACCCCCGACGACGTTCACCGACACGGTGAAGCAGACAGACACCTTCCCGAGCATCAATCCCTGCACCGGTGATCCTGGGACCCTCACGATCACGTACAACGGCGTGTTCCATGTGACCCAGTTCGCGGACGGCCACTACCACGTGACAGGCACCCAGACGGGCACCTTCGAATTCGACACGACCGACCCGACCAAGCCCGACTACTCCGGGCGCGTGGCTGTGTGGTTCGGTGAGAACGGCAACCTGAATGGCTTCAATGGCACGTTCACGCTGAATGGGCGAGCCACCGGTACCGATGGCTCGACCCTCCGGTTCCATCAGACCTCCCACATCACGATCGTGGGATCCGATGTGGTGGTGCAGTTCGACAAGCTCGACTGCGGCTGATCCGCTGCGCCCGGCCCCGCTGCCACCACGGCAGCGGGGCGCCGCCGCCTCCCTTCCGACCAGCCGTAACGCCTGCCCGCCGTCCGCGTCACCACCCTGACGGTCCACATGACGAGGCCGTCCTTTGCTCCCCGACATTCGCGAATCGAGGCTCCTGCCCGATGCCCCGAACCCCGACTTAGGTCGAGCGTCGCCCTATCGCCGGCGTCCCAGCCGGCTCGACGAAAGGGCGAACGATGGATCACAGCGGAGACCTGGAGCGGATCGTCGGAACGGCCTATGCCACCTATTCGGGATCGGTGCGGCGCTACCTCACGGCCGTCACTCGTGACATCGCCGCGGCCGAGGACCTCACCCAGGACGCCTTCCTGCGGCTGACCGTCGAGGTCGGCGCCGGGCGGGCGCCGGAGGACATCGGAGCGTGGTTGCACCGGGTCGGTCACAACCTCGCGATGAGCCGCGGGCGAAGGCTGTCGGTGGCGGATCGCCATCTTGGTGAGCTGGCCCGGCCGCAGCCGGCCCCATCCCCGGAGACTGCGGCGATCCGCGGCGAGGACCACCGAACCGCTCTGGATGCACTTCGCGACCTGCCCCTGGCGCACCAGCGGGCGATGATCCTGGCGTCGTACGGCGTCGACGGGCCGGAGATCGCGCGCTCGATCGGCCGCACACAGGGCGCAACGCGGACGCTCCTCTGTCGCGCGCGGGCCCGCATGCGAACGAGCCTGCTCGCCGCTGAAGCTGGCTGAGTCATGACGTCGCCGCGTCACCCGTCGCTATCATCCGGGGCGCGGTGGCCGACAACATCGAGCAGGGCGCAATGGTCGGGCGAGACCGGGAGCTCGCTCGCCTGCAGAGCGCCCTCGACGCGGCCACCGAGGGGCGCGGCCGGACCATCGTCATCGGTGGCGAGGCGGGCATCGGCAAGAGTCGACTCGTCGCCGCCCTGGTCGGTGCTGCCACGGCCGGCGGCGCCCAGGTCCTCCTCGGAGCGTGCCTGCCGACCGGCACCGGCGTCATCCCCTACGCCCCCTTCGTCGAGGCGCTTCGCGGCCTGACCCGGTCGGTGGAGCCAGCTCGCTTGCAGGCGTTGCTGGGTCCCGCACGCGGCGAGATCGGTCGATTGCTCCCGGAGACGGCCTCGCACGCCATCGACGACCGCGATCGATTCGAGGGCGATCGGGCCGGTCAGGGTCGGCTGTTCGAGGCGATCCTCACCGTGCTCGAGCGCATGTCGCGCTCCAGGGCAACGGTGCTCGTCATCGAGGACGTGCAATGGGCCGATGACGGGACGCGGTCGCTCATCACGTTCCTGTCGCGCAACCTCCGTGCTGCGCGGGTGCTGGTGCTCGTCACGATCCGGAGCGAGGACATCGACCCGGGCGGACCGGTGAGCCGCTTCATCGCCGAGCTCGAGCGCCACGACTGGGTCGAACGGATCGAGCTCGAGCCGCTCGATCGCGGCGACGTCACGTCGATCCTTCGGTCACTGCGCGGGTCGACGCCCGCGCCCGACCTCGTCGACTCGATCGCCACCCGTTCCGGCGGCAACCCGTTCTTCTTGGAGCAGCTCGCGGCGGTGTCGACCCAGGGCACGGCCGGCGAACTGCCGCCTCGGTTGCGGGACGTGCTGATCGCCCGCCTGTCCCAGTTCCCGGAATCGACCAGGATCGCCCTTCGAGCCGCGGCAGCCGCCGGGCGACGCGTCGATGACGAGGTCCTGGGCGTCGTCCTGGGGCTGTCGCCGAAGGCGATCGCCGATGCGCTCCGGCCGGCGATCGCCCAGGGATTGCTCGTCGACGCCGGGACTGCCGACGACGGCCCGGCCGGGTACGTGTTCCGCCACGCACTGCTCGCCGAGGTCGCCGAACGAGAGCTGCTCCACGGGGAGCGAGATCGACTGCACGCGGCCTTTGCGTCCGAGCTGGAACGCCGCGGGGAGGTCGACGGCGTCGCCGTCTCGCCGGCAGAGCTCGCGTATCACTGGGTGGCGGCGCGCAACCACGAGCGCGCGGTCCCGGCGCTCGTCGATGCCGGGCTCGAGGCCGAGCGGGTCTACGCATTCGCGGATGCCCGACGGCAATTCGAGCAGGCCCTGACGTTCTGGCCCGCCGACCAGGAAGTCCCGCAGGCGGTCGGGCTCGACCGGGTCGCGGTCCTCCAGCACGCGGCCGAGTCGGCGGTCCTTAGCGGCGCCTACGCGGATGCGGTCACGCTCGGCCGTCGGGCGATCATGACCGCCGAGCTTGACGAGGTCATCGATGGTCGGCCCGATCCGACCCGCCTGGGCGCCCTGCACGACCGCCTCCGCTGGTTCCTGTGGGAATCGGGCGACCGCCCGGCGGCCGAGGCGGCGGTCGAGGAGGCGCTGCGTCTCATCCCGACTGAACCGCCGACGGCGCTGCGCGCCAGGGCGCTCGGGCAGGCCGCCGGATTGCGGCTGTTCGGGGGCTCGCCGCGAGATGCCGGCAGGTTGGCGACGGAGGCGATCGCGGTCGCTCGAACCGCAGGCGCGCCCGCCGAGGAAGCGTTCGCCCTCGGCATCCTCGGTTGGTCGAAGGCGGTCAGCGGCAACGTCGACGAGGGGATCGCGACATACCGGGAAGGCCTCGCCATCGCCGAGCGGCTGGGCGGCGTTGAAGGCATCGCGCTCGCCCATGCCAACCTGGCCGCGCTGCTCGATCGCGTGGGTCGAACCGACGCGTCGCTCGAGGCGGCACGTGAAGGATTCGCGATCACGCAGCGCCTCGGCGTCGCCCGGACCTACGGCGGCGGCTTGCTCGGTCATGCCGCGAAGGCGCTGTTCGACCTGGGTCGTTGGGACGAGGCCGCGGCAACGGCCGACGAGGGGCTCGCGCTCGATCCGGTCGGATCGGCGTCGATCTGGCTCCACGTCAATCGCGC
>JBIOWA010000260.1:0-2233 GCA_044868045.1 Candidatus Limnocylindrales bacterium | reverse complement strand
ATGACCCGGAATCCGTCCGACTCGAGCGCATCGACGATCGTCTCGCGCAGGGTCGGCTCGTCTTCAACGACGAGGATCGTTCGTGCCATCCACGCTGGAGCATACCGAGCCGTGTTAACGACTCGTTCATGGGCTGTCAGCTTTTCGCCGGCGCCGGCCTACCGTTAGCCCGCGGGGAGCTGCTCCTTGGGGTGCTCACGCCAGTACTCGACGAACTCGGCGCAGCGTCCGTCGGCGTCGAACCGCAGGAGCCACACGTTGTAGTACAGCGTCCGCAGTTCACCGTTCTCGAAGTACGTGCTCTGGCCGACCGCGACGGCCCGGTCGCTGTCGACGGCGTACGGCTCGTACCGGGCATCCCACGAACCGGCGGCGTCGGGCGACTCGAGCCAATCCGCCACGATGGCGTCGCGGCCGCGCACTGGCTCGCGGTAGGGTTGATACGCGTAGGTCGCATCGGTCGCGAACAGGTCCGCGATCGATGCCGGATCGTAGCTGCGCCAGGCCTCGACGTAGGCATCGAGCCAGCGCTGGACGTCATCTCGGGTCACGCAGATCCTCGGCGATCCCCTGGGCGCTCGACGTACCACTCGACGAATGACCGGCAGCGGCCGTCGGGCCCGAACTCCAGTAGATAGACGTTGTCCCAGACATTCTGGACGGTCGACTTCGAAGTGTCGGTGTAGTAGCGGGTCCAGCCCACCGCGACAGCTCGCTCACCGTCCACGCTGAACGGCTCGTAGTGCGCTTCCCAGGTTCCGGGCTGGTCGCGGGTGCTCGCCTCGCCGCTCGGTTCGACCCAGGCGCGGACGATGGCCGCGCGTCCCACGAAGCCGTCGTCGGACGGGTGGAACCGGTATCGAGCATCGTCGGTGAACAGGTCGCCGATGGCAGCCGGGTCGTATGACGCCCAGGCGGCGATATAGCGATCGAGCCAGACCTGGACGTCGTCGCGAGTCATGCGCCGAGCGCCGCCAGCGCGCGATCCAGCCGGCTCAGCACCCGGTCCCGGCCGAGGGCGACGAGCGTGTCGAACAGCGGCGGCGTCGCAGTCCGCCCCGTGACCGCGACGCGGATCGCCATGAACAGGTCGCCGGCCTTCCAGCCCCGGGACTCGGCGAGCGCGCGCAGCGGCGGTTCGAGTTCATCGGCCTCGAAGGACACGTCGCCGACGGCCTCGATGGTTTCGCGAGCGGCGGTCAGGCCGTCCCGGGTCGTGGCCACGTCCCAGCGCTTGGGGACCAGCGTCTCAGCGTCGACCGACACATCGCCGACCCACAGGAAGCCGGCCAGGTCGCCGATCGCGCCGAGCGTCGGCAGGCGATCCTGGATCACGGGCAGCAGTGCCCGCAGCTCTTCGTCGGACGGCATCCGCTCGATCCGGCCGGCGGCGAGCTCCGCCTCCACGAACGGTCGGAGTCGATCGATGAGGTCGTCCGCGGACAGCCGACGGATCCACTGGCCGTTGAGCCATTCGAGCCGCTCGCGGTCGAAGACCGCGCCGCCCTTGTGGACGGCGCCGAGGTCGAAGCGTTCGACGATCTCGTCGAGGGACAGGATCTCCTCCTCCGTGCCGGTCGACCAGCCGAGGAATGCGAGGTAGTTGACCAGCGCCTCCTTGATGAAGCCCTGTGCGAGGTAGTCGTCGATCGCGGTCTGGCTCTTGCGCTTGCTCATCTTCGTGCGATCCGGGTTGAGGATCAGCGGGAGGTGGGCGAAGCGCGGCACCGGGTAGCCAAGCGCCCGGAACAGCAGGATGTGCTTCGGGGTGTTCGATAGGTGATCCTCGCCGCGGATCACGTCCGTGATCTCCATCGCCGCATCGTCGACCACGACCGTGAAGTGGTATAGCGGCGTGCCGTCGGCCCGGACGATCACGAAATCGCCGCCGAGGTTCGCGACGTCGATCTCGACGCGCCCGCGGACGAGGTCGTCGAACCCGACGACACCCTCCCCGACCCGGAAGCGGAGCGCCCCCTGTCGTCCCTCGGCCTCGCGGGCTCGCCGCTCCTCGACCGTGAGATGGGCGCAGCGACCGACGTAGCGCGGCGGCTGCCTCGCTGCCTCCTGCGCCTTGCGGTCGGCCTCGAGCTCCTCGGCTGTGCAGTAGCAGGGATAGGCCATGTCGTCGGCGAGCAGGCGCTGCGCCGCCGCGGCATAGAGCGGTAGCCGCTCCATCTGGCGGTAGGGCGCGTGTGGACCGCGAGCCGGCTCGCCTGCGACCTCCGGTCCC
>JBIOWA010000259.1:0-3539 GCA_044868045.1 Candidatus Limnocylindrales bacterium | reverse complement strand
CTACGGCTTCGACGTACCCCGTCCGGATCGGCAGTCCGGCCACATGGAGCTCGCGCTCGACGACCGACGCGTGGCTCACGATCATCCCGTCGGCATCGGCCAGGAAATGCTGGCCACCGATCGCGTGCTGCCAATCGTCCTCCGTGAACGCCTCTACTCCCGACGGGAACGCGGCCCAGAGCAGGTCGCGGATCGCGACGAGCTCGTGAGGGGTCAGCTCGGTCGTCGTACGGCGAATCACCCGTGGCGGCATGACATGCGGTTCATCTTGTGCGGAGGTGCCATGGTACGCGCAGGATCGAGCGAGGCGTCCCCTCAAGAACGAGAGGCAGAATCGACTGTATTGAGGGCAGTATCCAAGCCCACATTTTCTCGGCCAATCGGCGCCTGAAGGTATGGCTCGCGCCAGGAGAAAGCATCACATCATGCGATGGAGGGTAAGGCGACGGAAAGGCTGATGCGATCTCTCGGTCTCGGTGTTGCGGGGCGCTCGCCAGCATGGCGCTCTGGGGCCCAGTTGCGGAGGCTTTTGGCGCCAATGCTGGGACCGCGAGGGCAGGCCTCGTGGTTGTGGCCGTGCTGTTTCTGGCCGGGATCGTCCTCGTCGCGAACCGGATCAAAGGTTAGCGCAAGAACGGCGAACACCTTGAAGCGTTGCAGACCTCGCAAATTTGGAATGAGTAGAGCCGTCACTGCCCGGTAAGCTTGGACGTGCAATACGTGCCCAGCTGGTCCTCAGCTTCGAGGATGGCCGACTACCTCCTGCAGCAAGGGGGGTTTTTAGGGAGGCTCGACATCCGCTCCCGTGGGGCAGTTCCTTCGAGCGTTGCCCCTTGACACGATATCGGGACGATCGCGCTTGGCGACGTAACCTGGTCCGTCCCTCCGCAGGCGAACCACGATGTGGTCATAGTGCTCGGCGCGAGTCATGGATGGGTCGGCGATAGCAGACCATCGCGAGCCGCTCCCAATCGGTGAGTACCGGAGGACGTGGGATTACCCCGGTAACTCCAGACGTGTCACCGTCATTCTGTGTGGGTGAAGGCATCGGGCATCGTTCTGCTGGTAGCGAGCTTCGTTAGCGGTTGCGCGGTCGGAACGCCTCCCGCATCCCGGTCCGAGGCTGAGCAGTGCTTCCAAGCGAGCGATCAACGGATACACGCGCTCGCGTGGGCGGTCGACTCATCCTCGTTGTTCGTCATGCACGGACCAGGGTGGACATTGGAGCAGATCGACGCGTCCAGCCACGGGGTGATCCGATCGATTGGCGAGACGTTGGGCACCGGACCACTGGCGAGCGACAGTGACGGGGACGCCTTGTGGATCGCCGATGCCCCGGACCTGGCGAGTGTGAAGCTCTTCCGCTTCGATCCCAGCGCCGGCTCCACGGAGCAATGGGTCTTGCCACACCCCCGCTTCGGTCGTCTTCTCTGGACCGTCGAAGGGATCCGTGCGATCGAGTACACCATGGCGGACGAAGGGGAGTCGGCACCGCCAGAGGCGTTGCGACTGGTTGCGCTCGACTTGACCGACGACTCCGTATCACTCGTTCCGATCGGACCTTTCGAGCCCAGCCTGACGGATGTCGGGGTTTCGGTCGATGGCTCGACTACGGCATTCGTGCGGATGGCAGGCGCACACTCGACCCTATCCGTCGAAGGAGCACTGGACGGATCGCGCACCCTGCCAGGAGCCACGATGCCGGACGTCTGGGTCGATGGGGGTGTGGTCGGCTTCCTCGGAGGCGACGGCTTCTATTCCGTCTGGGAGCCGCGGCGCGACAGGGTAGAGCAGGTCAGTCGCAGGTGGGCTTATGCGTCCTCGCTGTCCCCTACAGGTCGGCTGGCGGTCGCCGAGATGACGACTGAGGTCGGTCCCACGGGTCGGATCTGTGTCACGGAACTCCCGCCGGCTACGACTTGACGGATAGGTCACGAATCAGACCCAGCCGAGCCATGCAACGGCGCAACAGTGCATCGTCATTCGAAGGTCCGCCGATCGAGTGTAGGCATGCCTCATGCCGGTGTTCTCCGCACGCGGCTCGGGTGTACGTTTCTGGTGATGGTGCTGGCGACGTCGAATCTTCGGCTGCTGGTCTTCCCGGTGGCGGTGCTGGTTGTCGTCGCTTGCTCGCCGGTCGGAACCAAGGGGACCATGCCGCCGCCGGGACCAAACGGTGAACGAGACCTCAGCGCCGCTCCCGACTTCATCGCCGTCGTGGCGGGTGACCGCGATGAGGTCGGTTACGTTCCCAAGCGATTCTTCTTTCGGGAGGGGATGACGTCGAGCGAACTCCCGCGCAGCGACCCCTGGCCGGTGTACGCGGAGGATCTCAGGACGCTGATCGGGCACATGGTCCAAGGCAAGGGCTTCGTGCCGCTGGGCGTCAATCCGGCGACCATCCCGGAATTCCCGGTGCGAGTGGGTCCCTCCTCCGAACCCGCCGGACCACCCACGTGGACGGTCTACGTGCGAAACGCGTTGGACGCGACCACCTGGTTCGCCTCGGTTGCGGACGGCAAGATCGTGGCTGCCGGCGGCGTCCAGCGCGGCATCGGTGCCGAGTGCATCAGCAGCCCACCGGGCGCGCGACTCATCATCGCGGACCGCCCCCCGGAGGTTGCTGGCGTCAAGGCCCGACGCGAGATCAAGGTGCCGGGCAACCTGGGCGAAGGCACGACGGTCTGGATCGACGTCGACACCCAGGGAACGATCACCGAGGGTCAGGGCATCCCGGGCTGGTGGCCCGATCCTCCCCTGGGGTGCTGATCAAGTCTGTGCGAGGTGGTTGCCCCGTGCACGGGTGTGCGCTGCTTGCGTCGTGACAAACTCAAGCTCTTGCGGGCCGCGAGAGGTAGGCAGCGGCGCATTCGTTGCTCATCGCGACCGCACGCCTGCGACGCAGTCAACCAAGGCGCAAGGCACGATCCCGGCAACGTGTTGCTTTCGGCGGCTGGCTGAGTGACTCATGACGGCGTCCAATCCCATCACCGGAGACGCCGCCGATGAGACCCTAGTACCTCCCTGCCACCGCACCTGACGACATTCCGGCCTGGCAACAGACGGTCGTCGCCTTTCTGGCCGAGAAGGAGCGCCGCTCGGGCTCCCGCAGGACGGTCGAGAGCTACGGTCGCCTGCTTTGGCCGTTCCTCATCCGCGCGGGATCACCGGATCGCGTGACCCCGGCCCATGTCCTCGCTGGGCCCATGGCATATGCCGTCGGCTTCCTCACTACTGACGTGGGCCTGGATGTCATGACCGACGGCAATGCCGCCGCATACCTGAGCCGTCACGTGATCCTCGTCAACCCGCTAGGCGGTCGAGACAATTGGCAATCGATCAGCCGGTGGTTCCTCCGGTACGGCAGCGACGAGGCTCGGCGCGGCACATGCGGAGGCCCTCCGCCGCCGTTGGAACGTCTGACGTTCCATGTGGCGGAGGAGGGCCGGAGATGCGCTTGTCAGCGAGACTCAGGCAAATCGCCAGCGAGTCCCTCCGTAGGGCTCGGCACCCGCGACGCCGAACACCTTGTCGAACGT
>JBIOWA010000258.1:0-31042 GCA_044868045.1 Candidatus Limnocylindrales bacterium | reverse complement strand
GATCGGTGGCCAGCATTTCCTGGCCGATGCCGACGGGATGATCGTGAGCCACGCGTCGGTCGTCGAGCGCGAGCTCCATGTGGCCGGACTGCCGATCCGGACGGGGTACGTCGAAGCCGTAGGAACCAGACCGGATCGCCAGGGACGAGGCCACGGATCGGCGGTCATGCGCGCAGCGACGGCGTATGTCCGGGAGACCTTCGAGCTCGGCGCGCTCGCGACGGGGGCGCACGGCTTCTATGAGCGTCTGGGCTGGCAGACGTGGCGAGGCCCCACGTTCGTGCGAACGCCGAACGGACCGCGGCGGACGCCCGATGAGGATGGCTTCATCCTCGTGCTACTGACACCGATGTCACCACTCATCGACGTCACCGCGGAGATCAGTTGCGACTGGCGACCCGGCGACGTTTGGTGATACGCGCTGGATGGACGTGCTGATCCACGAATCGGCCACGAGCCTCGCTGCGCGCATCCGCGCGCGATCGATGTCGTCGGTCGAGCTGGTAACTGCGACGCTGTCCGAGTTCGACCGCGTCAACCCCAGGATCAATGCCGTCGTGCGGCTCGCGGACGACGCGCTCGACCGGGCCCGCGAGGCAGATGCCGAGATGGCCGCAGGCCACGTGCGCGGGCCGATCCACGGTGTTCCGTTCACGATCAAGGACTCGTTCGACACCGCCGGCGTCATCACCACGGCCGGGACCGTCGGCTGGCGAGATCGCGTTCCGACGCAGGACGCCACGGTCGTGGCTCGGCTCAAGGCCGCAGGTGGGATCCTCGTGGGCAAGACGAACACCCCAGAATTCATCTGGTCCGACGAGACGGACAACGACGTCTATGGTCGAACCTCCAACCCCTACGACCTCGACCGGACGCCAGGCGGCAGCAGTGGGGGAGCGGGCGCCATCGTCGCGGCCGGCGCCTCGCCCTTCGATATCGGCAGCGACACCGGCGACAGCATTCGGCAGCCGGCGCATGTCTGTGGTGTCGCGGGCATCAAGCCGACCAGCGGCCGTGTCCCGCGGACTGGGCACTGGCCGTCCTTCCGTGGCCTGTTCCAGTCATTCACGCAGCTCGGGCCACTCGCCCGCCGGGTCGAGGACCTCGAGCTGATCCTGCCCATCATCGCCGGCCCCGACGGCATCGACCCCTACATCGTGCCGGTGCAGCTTCGAAACCCGGGCGTCGTTGATATCGCCGGGCTCCGGGTCGCGATGTTCACCGACAACGGGATCCGCCCGCCGACGCCAGCGACGATCGACGTCGTCAAGGCGGCGGCCAGGAGCCTCGCCGACGCAGGGTCGAACGTCGAGGAACGTGTGCCGCCGGGCCTCAAGGAGGCGACCGACGGCTGGTACGACATGATCCGCGCGGACGGCTATGCCTGGTTGCAGCGGCTCATCACCGACGCCGGCACGCCCGGGATGGGGTCATATGACACGCGGGGTTGGATCGAGGTCGAGCCGCCATGGCCGGGCGATCAGCTCACTGCCATGGTCGAGCAAGTGGACAGGATCCGATCCCGGCTGCTGGCGTGGATGCAGGACGTGGACCTGATCGTCTGCCCGGCGATGCCCCAGCCGGCGATCCTCCACGGCGGGAGTACGGATCCCGGGTTCGGTGACACGTACAGCGATGTCCACAACCTGACAGGCTGGCCGGCAGTCGTCGTCCGTGGCGGGACGTCGCCTGACGGCCTCCCGATCGGTGTCCAGCTCGTTGCCCAGCCGTGGCGAGAGGATGTGGCGCTTGCTGGGGCCCGGGTGGTCGAAGGCGCTTCTGGCGGCTGGCAACCGCCGCCGGTCTGATTCGTCGGACCCGGGGTACGCTTTCGCGGACCGATGTTCGAAAAGCTCGACTACGTCTACATGCCCAGCCGCGACGTCGCGGCTGACGTCACCTACTTCACGGACGTCCTCGGCGGCCGTTGCGTCTTCGCGATCGATTCGATGGGTACGCGCGTGGCAATGATCGATTTGACCGATGGCCCGCCGCGCCTGCTGCTGGCCGGACACCTCGAGGGCGAGACGCCGATCCTGGTCTACCGTGTCGCCGACCTCGATGCGGCAAGCCGCGACCTGCGCGATCGCGGCTGGCGGGAGGGGCACGGCCTCGAGATCCCGCAGGGCCCGGTACGCTCATTCGTCGCACCAGGCGGGCAGCGTCTGGCGATCTACGAGCTGACTCGACCCGGCGTCGATGCCGGGTTCGAGGGTCGCAGGGACTTCTAGTCCCAGCGGACCGGGAGGCTTCGTGGCTTCCGGAAGACCACCCCGGTCGGCGCGGTCGCGCCCTTGCCCAACCGCAGGCCGGGCCAGCCGTCGAGCGCTGCTTCGATCGCCGACTGCGTCTCGAGCCTTGCGAGGTGCAGGCCGACGCAGGCGTGCGGACCCTGCGCGAACGCGAGGTGTGTCCGTGCATTCTCGCGGGTGAGTTCGAACGAGTCGGGGGAGGGGAACGTCGCCGGGTCGCGGTTCGCGGCGGTGAGCGACACGATGACGAGGTCGCCGCTCGAGATCATCGCTCCGCCGAGCTCGACGTCGACGGTCGCGTATCGGTCGACGCGTCCGGCGGCGGGTTCCAGCCGGAGCGATTCTTCGACGGCGTCCGCGACCAGCGACCGGTCGGCCAGCACGGCATCCAGGGCTCCTGGCGTGGTCAGGAGGTGCCAGAACAGCGATGTCGTCATGCCCTCGCAGGTCTCGATGCCGCCGAACATCATCACCGCGGCGTTCGAGACGACCTCCGACGGGGCGAGGACCGCGGTCGCCTGCGATAGCAGACCAGCGCCCCGCGCCAGCGTCTCGCCGACGTGTCGGTCGAGCGACGCCACCGCGTCGCGTGCCCGCTGACCGACCTCGCCGCCGGCAGAGACCCGATCGACCGCGGCGACGATATCGTCGTACCAGCCGAGGACGACGGCCGGCTCGACGTCGAGCAGGTCCAGCGCCGCTGCGACGACCCGGACCGCGAGCGGACCGGCCAGATCCCGACGAACCTCAGCGTGGCCCCCTGGTGCCAGACCGTCGACCAGGCCGTGGGCCTCGGCCTTGACACGATCGGCGAACCGCCCCATGACTTCAGGGCGGTGAAGCGCGGCCGCGAACGGATCGCGATGACGGCGATGCTCCTCGCCATCGAGTGACAGCATGCTCGGGCCTACGACCCGGGCCGTCGAGAATCGCGGGTCGTCGACGGTGAACGTCTGGGCATCGCGCATCACCTCGATGCACAGGTCGCGCCGCGTGACGACCCAGCCATCCAGCACGGGCACCCACGCGACGGGTTCGTGCTCACGCAGGCGCGCGAGGACGGCGTACGGCTCGGCGTAGAGCTCGGCGAGCGTGATATCGGCGCCGAGGCGCGATCCGGATCGACCGATGGTCACGCCCCAACTGTACGACCGGCCCGATCCGGAGGGCTGTCGCGAACCGTTTTGTCGCCCTCGTCGTATCGTGGAACGATGCTGCGTGTGCTCGATCGCCGACGCCGCCTCGCAGTCCTTCCGGCCGTCGGCCTTGCTGCTGTCGTGCTGCTCGGGGTGGCTGCGGCGCCCGCGAGCGCGGCGAACCCCTCGACCGGCGGATCGAGGTTTCGCCTCGATCTCGGCTCCCGCACGGACTTCGTCGCCCAGACGAACCTCGTCCAGTGCGTCGGCGCCAGCATGCAGATGATGATCAACATGATCCGCTCCGCTCCGGATCGCACGGCCGCGACCCAGCTGCGCTACCAGCAGCTGGCGCGCAAGTCGAGTGGTCCACGAATCGGCGGCCGGGAGCGACGTGGCGCGAGCGTCTGGGGTTGGGCGTCGGGGCTCACCCAGCTCGGCGCCGGTCCGTACAGGGTCGTCGGCGCCAGGTCCATCGATGAGGCTCTGCTGATGGCTGCCCAGGCCATGCGGATCACGCGTCGACCGGCGGGTCTGCTGATGTGGCGGGGGCGGCACGCCTGGGTGATGAGCGGCTTCCACGCCACGACCGATCCGCTGAAGCCGCGGGCCAAGGTGACGTCCGCGATCGTCGAGGACCCGCTCTATCCGCGCGACTCCCGAACGTGGGGCCCGAGCCCCACGCCCGGATCGCGCCTGACCGTGGCCCAACTCGGTCGACAGTTCGTGCCCCGTCGCCATTCGAACCGATCCCCGCGGTTGAGCGGCAAGTACGTCGTGGTGCTCCCGTACGAGCTCCGGTACGAGCATCGACTCGAGCGCTGAGCGTACGATCCGGTGGATGAGCACTCCACCGGTATGACCACCTATCGGGTCCCGGGCGCCGTGTTGACGGAACGGGAACATACCGTCCCGCTCGACCACGCCCATGCTGACGGACCGACGATCACGGTCTTCACCCGCGAGGTCGCCCACCCGGACCGTCTCGATCGGCCGTATCTGCTCTTCCTCCAGGGTGGCCCGGGGTTCGAGGCCACCCGCCCGACCAGCCCGCCGACGGGCTGGATCAAGGAAGCGCTCAAGGAATACCGTGTCCTGTTGATCGACCAGCGGGGGACGGGTCGCTCGACACCCGTGGGTGCGCAGGTCCCGGGGGAGGCCCCGGAAACGCAGGCCGCCTACCTCACGCAGTTTCGTGCCGATGCGATCGTCCGCGACGCGGAGTCGATCCGGCAGGAGCTCGGCGTCGATCGTTGGAGCGTCCTCGGGCAGAGCTTCGGCGGCTTCACGTCGATGACCTATCTGTCCATCGCACCGGAGGGATTGCGCGAGGCGATCCTCACCGGCGGCCTGTCACCCATCGGCAGGCCGGTCGACGACATCTATGCCGCGACCTACCGCCGGCTCATCGTCCAGAACCGCCGCTATTTCGAGCGCTATCCGGACGATCGAGCCCGTCTCCGCGAGATCCTGCAACGGCTCGACGACGAGGACGTCGGCTTGCCGGGCGGCGATCGACTGACGGCCCGCCGATTCCGCCAGCTCGGCCTTTGGCTCGGCGATAGCGCAGGCTTCGAGCTCCTGCATCACGTCATCGAGCTGCCCTTCGGTTCGCTCGCGTTCCTGCACGACGCGGCGGCCGGCGTCAAGTTCGAGCGCGACCCGATCTACGCGACCCTGCACGAGTCGTCCTACGCGGACGGCGTCGCGACCCGCTGGTCGGCGCACAGGCTGCTGCCCGACGAGGTCCAGGCAGAGGGCTACCTGACGGCCGAGCACGTCTATCCTTGGATGTGGGAGGACTACGGCGGGCTGCGACCACAGCGTGAGGCTGCGGACATCCTCGCCGAACATCAGTGGCCTGCGTTGTACGACGCCGATCGGCTCCGTCGCAACGAGGTTCCGGTGGTTGCCACGATCTACGTCAACGACCTCTACGTCGATCGCGACCTCGCGGAAGAGACGGCTGCGACGATCCGCGGCCTCCGCACCTGGGAGACGGACGAGTTCGAGCACAATGGCCTGCGCGCCGACGGCGAACGCGTCCTCGGGCGGCTGGTCGACATGCTGCACGGACGCGCGTAGCGGGAGGTCGAGTGGGGTTCCTGCGACGACTCCTGGGCGGCGAACGACCCGAAGCCGAGACGCCCGAGACGTCCCCGCCGCTGGACGACGCCGAAGTGGCCGCCGCCGAGGCAGCGTACGAGCGTGACCTGCTGCGGGAGGAGCAGGCACGGCTGTCAGAGCTGACGCGGCGGCAGCTCCGCTACGCCGAGTACGCCTGGAAGCCTCCCGACCAGGGCGGTGCACGCCGGGCGGACGACCCCGAGGAAGGCACGGACGCCCCGACCGAAGAGGCCTGAATCCGAACGTTATCCACGCCGGTGGATAACCCCCTTGTCGCGGGTCGTTTCGAGGTCCACTCTGGTCATCCAGCGAGCAGGAGGATCAAGCGATGGGCGACATGATGGAGATGGCTGCGAGGTTCGAGGAAGTCCTCAAGTCCGGCGACTTCGCGAAGATGGGCGACCTCATCCGTGAATACGCCACGGACGACTTCGTCGAGGAGTGGCCCCAGTCCGGAGAGCGACTGACGAAGGACGCATCCGTTCGGATGGCGGCGCACTACCCGGAGATGTCCGGCACGACGCCCAAGATGTCGTACAAGCGGATGCTCGGCGGGGGCGATGTCTTCGTGGTCGAGGGGACGATCGACTATGGGGACGGCATCCCCGTCAGCTACGTCGGCATCGGCGAGGTCCGCGACGGCAAGGTCGCCAAGATGACCGAATACTTCGCGAACCCGTTCGAGGCGCCGGCGTGGCGAGCCGACTTCGTCGAGCGAATGGAGCCCGCCAAGGTCTGATCGATCGCGTCGGGCCGGCCTGGCGGACGGATGGACGACCACCTCTCGACCCAGCAGATGAGCTGGATCCTCGATCGTTCGCAAGGCAGCGTTCGCGACATGATCCGGGAGGGCGAGATCGAGGGCGTCCGCCTGCCGGGCGGGTTCCGTGTACCCAAGGCCGAAGCCCTGCGATTGGCGCGCCAGCGCATCGAGACCGAAGCCGGCCGCAAGCTGTCCGATCGTGACCTCGAACGACTGGTGGATGAGCTGATCGCCAGCAACCAGCAGCGACTCGACGGCGGCTGACCGGCCCAGGCGAGAATCTGGCGATAGGCCGTCGTCGTTGACGGGTTGTCAACTCGGCGTTCCTACAGTCATCGCATCGTCACATACCGACGTCCTCGGCCGCTTCCAGCGCGTCGAGCAGCGGCCCGGCATCGGGCGGCAAATGACCGGCAGCGAGGAACCGCCGAAGGTGCTCGCCGCCGCGTGGCTCCACACGGGCGGCCTGGGCGAAGAGCCGCCGCGCCTCGGGCAGGCGACCGGCACTGGCCATGAACAACGAGGTCCAGAGGGTGACCTGATCGTCGTCGGGAGCCAGTTCGTGGGCCTCGTCCATCGCCGCCGCGCCGGCGGCGAGGTCGCCCGCGATCGCCGGCTCCTGTGAACGATCGAACGCCTCATAGGCGCGCGCGAGGCGCAACAACCGAGCGAGCTCGTCGAGTGGGGCTCGGTGGTCCTCCACTCGCAGGTCGAATCGCGTCGCCCAGGCGGGCCCCGTCGCGGGCACGACCAGGAGGGCGGCCGATTGGCGACCGCGGACGTCGCCGCCTTCGTCCTCGGCGGCTCGGAGCGTTGCCATCAGACGATCGGCGAGGTCGCCGGTCGCCGATCGATACGCCGCCGCCATCGCGGGCCAGACCGTTGGACGTTCCATCATGTTGGCCTGGATCGAGAGGCCGACGTCGGTGACGTGGCCGGCCGCGAAGACGCAGCGCTTGCCCGTGAACGCCGCCGCCCTTCCCGACCGGTCGACCATCCCGACCTGGCGCACCTCGCGATCCGGGTCGTCCGTGAGCAGCCGGTCGAGTGTTTCCTGGGCCGATGCGCCGTCATGCATCCGGGCGAGGCCAAGCGGCCCGTAGCTCTCCTCGGCGAACGACTGGGTCGCCACCGCACCGACACCCGGTTCTGCCCAGGGCACGATCGCTCCCACGTTGGGCCACCGCGTCTGGACGGCGATGCCGAACTCGCCGGTCGTGGCGTCTCGGGCAACGATCGAATACGTCACGGCTCAGGGCTCCAGGCTGGGGTCGTCGGTGTGGGTCAGCCTACGACTCGATCGGCTCGAGCACGAATACCGGGATCTCTCGTGAGGTCCGCTTCTGGTAGCCGGCGTAGTCGGGCCAGACCTTCAGCGCCCGCTCCCACCAGAGGGTCCTCTCCTTGCCGCACACTTGTCGGGCGCGGTAATCGCGCTTCGTCGGTCCGTCCTGGAGCTCGACATGGGGGTTCGCCTTGAGGTTGTGATACCAGGTCGGGTTCCTCGCCGAACCGCCCTTTGACGCGACCACGGCGTACTCGCCGTCGTGTTCGACCCGCATCAGCGCCGTCTTGCGCAATCTGCCGGTCTTGGCGCCGACCGACGTCAGGACGATGATCGGCTTGCCACGCAACGTGTTCGCCCCGGCCCCGCCGGTCGCTTCGAATCGTTCGGCTTGTTTCCTCGCCCAGGCGGATCTGCTCGGGGCGTACTCGCCCGTCAGTGGCATGCGGGCATGGTGGCACGGATGCGGCTGGTCGTCGCCGGCTTGTTACGCGGGCATTACACGTTCGCGGGTAGGCTAGAGCCGACGCTGATGGAACACGGAAGGAGGCATTCCCGTGTCCAAGATCACGCCATCCCTGTGGTTCGACGGCCAGGCCGAAGAGGCCGCAAGCCTTTACACCTCGATCCTTCCTGACAGCCGGATCGACAAGGTCGTCCGCTCGCCCGCCGACAATCCGAGCACGTCCGCCGGCGAGGTCCTGACGGTCGAGTTCACGCTCGCCGGCCAGCCGTTCGTTGGCCTGAACGGTGGCCCCGACTTCAAGTTCAACGAGGCCGTGTCGTTCGTGATCGACTGCGAAGACCAGACCGAAGTCGACCGCTACACGGGTGCCCTGATCGCAGGAGGCGGAGCGCAAGGCGATTGCGGCTGGATCAAGGACAAGTTCGGCCTTTCATGGCAGGTGGTGCCGCGACAGCTCAACGAGATGCTGGAGAGCTCCGACCGGGCAGCCGCCGCACGCGCCATGGAAGCGATGCTCAAGATGAAGAAGCTCGACGTCGCGGAGCTGCGGGAGGCGTACGAGCGCGTTCCCGCCTAGCGTTCGCATTGGGCAGACGTCACTTCGTGACACAGTCGCGGATCATCTTCGACGTCGCGTCCCAGAGTCGACGGCGCGCCTCCTCCAGGCGATCGAGCGGAGTGAGGCCCGCCTCGCTGACCTCGCGGCGCACGGCATCCGCGACACGGTCTCGAACACGTCTCGCCCATCGACGGCCGACCCAGCCGGCATGCAGCCCGAGGAGACGCGCCAGCAGATAGCCCGCCGCAAGGAACGCGACGAGCATGGCGAACGGCACGGGCACGTGCCCGAGAACCGGCACGGACACCGAATCGACCGGTGGCCTCGCCAGGATCCACACGACGATCCAGGCAGCCGCCAGCGCGATGCCCGCCGTAGCGATGGTCTGAAGGAAGCCGATGAGCGACCACCATCGACTCGTCGGCGCCCCGAGGTGCTCGACGCCGGCGACGGCCCGGTCGACCGCCCGCGCGAGGCCGATCCGTAGCTCGCCTGGCTCGACCGCCGCGGCGACCTTCGGGCGGACGCGCGGACTGGCGGCGGCGAGGGGTGGACCAAGCGCCTGCCGCAGCGACTCGACCGCCGGCGTCAGCGAGGATCGATCGCGCCAGCGGAGGAGGAAGCCCTCTGGATCCGCCACCGACATCTCGCGCCCCGAGAAGCGATAGATGAGTGATGTCAGGAGGCCCATCGGCCCCGTGCCTCGCGCTCGGGCGCGGGCACGCGTCGCGGCCACGGCCTGCCGCTCGAGGCCGGTCAGGTCGACGGCTCGCAGGACTGCCCCAGTGGCTTGATCGATGGCCGCGGCGCGCTCGCCCGGGGAAAGAAACGGCGTGGCGGGCACACTGGGATCGATCCCGGCATCACGGGCGAGCCCCCGGGCGAGATCGACCATGGTCGCACCGATGCGCGCCCGAACCACCGCCTTGGCTATCGCGCCGTCCGACAGCCATGACGTCAGCTCGCCGAGATCGGGCTTCGGGAGGGCGCTGGTCAGGAGGACGGGGACGGCCGACCCGTCGCCACTCGCTCGCTGTCGATCCAGATCCGCCTCGAGATCGCGTCGGACCCGCGTCCGGTCGCCCTCCGACAGTCGATCCGCCTTGTTCACGATCATCGCCTGACGGTCGAGCCGCGGTACCCAGGTTCGCAGGAAGGTGTCATGCAGGACCGCATCGCCGTACTTCTCGAGGTCCGTGACCCAGGCGACGGCGTCGACCTTCGGCAGGACCGCCTCGACCCGCTCTCGGTGCTCGGCCGCGACCGAGTCCATGTCGGGCAGGTCGAGGATCGCGACCGTGTCGAGGGTCGATCCCTCGTGCCGCCGGACTTCGCCCACGCCGAGCCACTCCAGCAGCGGGGTCAGGGAGTCGCCCTCGCCGGCCGGGATCCACGCGAACGGCTCGTTCGTCGTCGGACGCCGGACTGAGGCCGGGCTGACGCTCTTGCCGGCCAACGCGTTGAGCAGGCTCGACTTGCCGACCCCCGTCCCACCGACGAGCGCCAGGACGTAGGCATCGGACGGGAAGCCCAGGCGACGGGAACCGTCAGTGTGGGCCTCGCGGACGTGGTCGGTCGGGATACCCAGGGTGGCCGCCGCGTCTGCCGCAACCAGCACCGTGGCCAGGCACCGCTCCAAGGGGTCGGGGACGGAGTCGATCATCCGGCGGGGCTGGGTAACGCTCGGATGTCGGCAGCCGCGGCCCGAAGGTCCGTCGCGAGGTCCGTCAGCACGCCGGCAGCCGGCAAAAGCGCGTCGAACCGGGTCCGCTCCTCCTCGAAGGTCGCCGTCAGCGCCTCGTCCAGTCGTCGGCGGGCGTTCGCCACGAGTTCGACCATCGCCGCTTCCCCGAACAGGGCATACAGGAGTTTCTGGTTCAGGAACGCAGTCGCCGCGGCGACGCTCAGCTCCGCCCCGGTGAGACCGCCGGTATGCAGGAAGGTCGCCAGCATGACGCCCGTTCCGAGCGCGTTGACCCCGACCGCTGCGCCCCGAGCGAGCAGGCGCTTGGGCCTGCCGCGGGTCTGGATCTCGGCGACGATCCCCTCGATCCAGGCATCCAGTCGAGCGCGCAGGCGCTCGTCGCAATCGGGGGACGGGAGCCACAGCTCGGGATCCTCGGCAAGGGTTCGGGCGACGCCCGGCGAATCGGACCATGCCGTCGCCGTCCGCCGGGCGGCCTCGGCGACCTGCAGTCGCGCCGCCGCGACCAGGTCGTCGGTCGTCGCTGCCCGGACCTCCGCGACGGGAGCGCTGGCCGGCCGCAGGACCGCCGCGATCGCGCCGCGGATCTTGATGATCCCCTCGGAGAAGAAGCGGGTGATCTGGTCCGCGCCGATGTACGCCTGCCAGTGCCGGAGCGCCTCCTCGCGAAGGAACGTGCCGCGGACGATTTCTTGTCGGAGCGCGTCGAGGCCGCTTTCGTACGACCGATCTGCGATTCGCCGAAGAGCTTCGATGTCGATCGATTCGTGCTCGGCGTCATCGGCGATCTGGTCGAGGCTCTCGCCGAGACCCGTCAGCGATCCCGTCAGTGCGCGCATCGCCAGGTCCAGTCGGGCCTGACGATCGGCTCGCAATCGATCGATCTCGTCGAGCACCGGAGCGATCGTCTCTCGCCGGAGGCGATCTCCAGCGACATCGAGTGCCCCCTCGCGAACGGCGATGACGTCTCGAGCCGGCGCGTCGGTCGCGGGTGCCTGGACGTGCTCGAGGCCAGCCTCCGTCAGCAGCCGCTGCACATCGGCCAGGACGTCGGCCTGCTCGGTCACGTCGGACGGCATGCGGTTGACGATCACCTGGAGCGGCAACCCGCGGTCGCGCACTCGGGCGAGTACGCCCCAGGGGACGCGATCGGCGTACCGTGTGGCGGTCGTCACGAACAGGCAGAGGTCGGCGGCCTCGACCAGTCGATCGGCCAGCTCCCGGTTGGCGTGCTCCAGCGAGTCGATGTCCGGAGCGTCTACCAGGACGAGGCCGGGCTCCACCGTCGGATCTTCGACGAACCGGATCTGCGCGCTCGGGATGCGCGCGAAGGCGCCGTCGACGACTATCTTCCGGTCATCAGGATGAACCAGCACGACCGCCACTCGGGTCGTGGGCCTGATCACCCCGGTCTCGCTCACTTTGCGCCCCACGATGGTGTTGAAGACCGTGCTCTTGCCGGCTCCGGTCGGTCCGACGAGGACGACGAGCAGCGGGGCGTCCAGCGATGCGGCTCGAACCCGGACGTGACCCGACAGGTGGTCGGCGAGCTGCCTCGCACGCGTTGCCGCAGCTTCGCCACGCGGATGTGTCGCGAGCCGGCGCGCCGACAGCTCCTCGAGCCGTTCGACGAGGGCACGGATCTGCAGCGGTTCGATCGCGCTCACGCTGCAACCGTACCTACGGCTTTGGATGCGCGAGCAGGAAGTCGATCACCGACTTGGCGAACGTGGGCGAGAGGTTCGGCGCATGCGAGCCGCCTGGGATCGTCCACAACTCGGCGTGGCCGCCCGGATCGCATTCGGTGGCAGTCTCGATCGTCGTTTCGTTCGGGCCGTTCGGCCCGTTGATCCAGGCATCGATATCGAGTGTCTCGGGTGACGTGGCAAGGGTGGCCGCACAACCGTTGTACGCGGCCCACGACGTCACCGTCGACCTGGCGCCCGGATACGGCGGTCGCGGCTCAGTGCCGCCGAAGTCGAGGGTGCCACCGTCGAACAGGATGGTGTGGTCGGCGCTGCCGTGGATCTGGAGGATCGCGACCCGCTCGGACGGCTCGCAGTCGGCATCGTTGTCGAACGTCGCCCCGGCCAGGCTGACGAGGGCGGCGAACACGTCGGCACGCTCGCACGCCATCCGGTAACTCATGAAGCCGCCGTTCGAGTGGCCGACCAGGTACACCCGCTTCGCATCGATGGGCGTCGCGCGGCCGATCTCGTCGACGAGGCTCACGAGATACGCGACGTCGTCAACCTCGCTCCCATAGAAGTTGCAGCACACATCCGTGGCGTTCCAGAAGCGGTTCCCGTCCCGGTCGCGCGTTCCTTCCGGATAGGCGACGACCGCGCCCATGTCCGCGGCATATCCATCAAGACCGAGGTACGCCTCCTGCTCAGCCGGCGGCTGACTGTAGCCGTGCAGCACGATCAGGAGCGGCGCCGGTTCATCGCCCACCCCGGGTGGGAGGCGCACGGTCGTCGGCCGTTCGTCACCGACGATGACCCGGTCGGGTTCGAGCGAGGCCGAGGTTTCCGGGCTCCGGCTCGCAATCCAGGTCGGCGCCACGCCGGTTGCCGCAGCGAGGCTGGCCGGCGGGCTCGCCGCCGGGGCCATCGAGCAGGCCGTCAGGCCGACGGAGACGGCCAGGATCCCGACCCGCGACGCCTGCCGCATCCTCACCCCCTTGCGGAGGCGCGCGCCCGCACGGCGGCGGCGACGAGCCGCTCGATCAGCTCGTACGGGATCGGCTCCTTCAGCGGGAACCGCAAGGTGCCCTTTGCATGCCTGTATGGCGCGATGTCCCGCACGAGCGCCTCGTCGCCCGCCGGGATCGGGTAGATCGAGATGTGGTGCTTCCACCCGGCGAAGTAGATGACGTAGCGCCCGTCGAGCGTGAACGTCGGGATGCCGTAGCTGATGGTCTCCTCGGTGCCTGGTGCAGCCTTCCGCATCGCCTGCCGCACGTTTTCGAGGATCGTTCGCGTCTCCGGTGGGAACGACGCGATGTAGTCGTCGATCGTCGCGAAGCTGACCATGGCCCCAATCTACTTCACCCTTCGCTCGATGCGGTCGAGCTCCCGCCCGGAGATCACGGTCGACTCGCCAGGCCGGAGCACCCGAACATCGACCTCGGGGGCGAGCCGAGCGGCATGGGTGGCGAATCGGTCGCCTGGTTCGGCGAGCGGTCTGCGCCAGACGTGGTGCAGGCGCATCGGGTACAGCGTGCCCCAGTGGATCGGCACGGCTACCCGCGGTCGGATCTCCGCCAGGACCTCCGCCGCGGATCGGGGCCCGAGATGTCCCGGGCCGAGATGCGGACCCCATGTCCACACGGGGAGCAGGGCAACGTCGACCGCACCGGCGAGATCGGTCATCCCGCCGAATCGTCCGGTGTCGCCAGCGAAATAAACCCTGACCCCGCCATCCAGGAGATACCCGATCGGTCGTGCGAGCGGCGACCCTGGGGAGACCCAATGGCGAGCGGGGACCGCGCGGATGGACACGCGGTCGATTTCGACACGCTCGCCCGCGGACAGTTCGACCACCTCACCGTCGGTCGCGCGCCGTGCCGCGCCGCCCAGCCCGCGCGGCACGAGCATCAGCGGTCGACCCGGAAGCGCCGCCAGGGATACACGATCGAAGTGGTCCGGATGCCCGTGGGATACAACGACGACGTCGACGGCACCGAGCGCCTCGACATCCGGCATCGGGCCGTGCCGCTCCAGCGGTCCGAGTCGATCTCGCAGGAACGGATCCGTCAGGATCCGGACCCCGCCGACCTCAATCAGCACAGTCGCGTGCCCGACGAACTGCAGGGTGACCGCCGGCGGGTCCATGACATGGACTCAGGGGCGTGCGACAACGACCGGGTCGGTCGGCCGTCCGGGCACCTGCCCAAGTCGCGAGGGATGGCGGAGAAGGGTCACGAGGCCGCCCAGGAACGCGCCCGCGGCGGTCTCGGCCAGATCGGTCATGGTGTCGTCGTACGACAGGTCCATGCCCTTCGCCCCGAGCTTGAGGCCGACCCATTCGCCGATCTCCCACAGCCCGGCCGCGGCAGTGCCCGCGAGCGCGGCGACACCGGCGGCCTCCCATGAGGTCCTGACCCGCGGCGCGGCCAGCGCGCCGACCACGGACGACAGCAGGGCCCCATCGGCGAAATGGACGAGGTCGTCGACATGGGCCCGCTGGTACAGGCCGATCGCGTTGCCGCCGGTATCCACGAGCAGCGGCACCGTCACGGCGAGGTCGAGCTCGCGCGGATATGGCTGCGGTCGACCGCGTGCCCGCCAGGCAAGCGGCACGAGGAGCATGCCACCGGCATACCCGAGCGCACGGATGCGCATTGCCTTGCCGCTGTACCGCGGCGAACTCGAATTGAGGAACGCGTCGAGCGCGAGCCAGACCACGCTCGACTTGGCCGCGGTGATCGCCGCTACCCAGGCGAGGTCGCCGAGCGTCGGCGGAGGAGCGGGCTGGACCTGGATCGGCGTGCTCGGCACGACCGTATCGTGACGCATCCATAGACTCATCGATATGTACGACGAAACGACGCTCGACGCCCCGCTTCACGAGCTCACGGACGCCTCGCTCGCGCGCCCGTTACCGACCGCGCTCGAACATGCCCGGGCCGAAGCGATAGCGGCCGCACGCGAGCTGCTCGCGATCCCCGAAGAGGCCCTGACACGTCCCTGGACCTGGATCGGCGGGAGCGAGGAGGAGGTCCGCTACGGCGCCTATCGCGCCGCCGAGGCGCTCGAGCAGGCCGAGATCGAAGCTCGAGCCGCAGTGGCCGCCACTGATGCCAAGGAGCTTCGGGCAGCCCGGATCGTCGGTCCGGCAACCGCGGCTCGCTTTGACCTGCATGGGATGCTGCTACCGCTCGACGAACGACTGCTCGACGCCGATCCAGGGGGAGGGGAGTGGTCGATTCGACTCGTCCTGGGGCACGTGATCGCCAGTCAGCGCGGATACGGCTGGGGAACCGCGTGGTGGCAGGACCGCGCATATGACGCCGCGGACCGGGCGCTCCCCGCGCGCATCCCCGAAGAGTTCTTCGCTACGGCGCCCGACGAGGCGACCACCGAGGCGGAAGGGACGCTCGAGGACCTTCGCGCGCGTCTCGATGCGATCCTCGACCTCAGTGCAGAGCGGCTGGCCGGGCTGCCGGACGACCGGCTGGACTTCGGCGCGCGCTGGTCCGGCTTTCCGGTGACCGTCGGCTTCCGACTCGGGCGGTGGAGCTCGCATCTGCGGGAGCACTCGATCCAGGTCGAAAAGACCTTCGCGATGCTCGGCCACATCCCCGATGAGCCTGCCAGGCTCGCACGACACCTGCTGGCGGCCTACGGCCGCGCAGAGTCGGTCGTGTTCGGGCGTCAGGGCGTCGACGCCGCCGTCGCCCGGATCGTCAAGGGCGCCGCCGAGGCGCGAGCGGCCCTCACGTCCGCCCGGGAGGCGGCCGGGGTCACTGGCTGAGGCGATACGTCGCGATGATCACGCCGGTCGTCGTGTTCTTGGTGTCGACGAGCTGAAACTTCTGGAACGTCCCCTCGCCTTCGAACAGACGCCGGCCCGAGCCGAGCACGAGTGGATGGATCAGGAGTCGGAACTCGTCGATGAGGTCGTGAGGCATCAGCGATCGGATCAGCTCGCCGCTGCCGAGGATCACGAGATCCGGTCCATCGGTCTCCTTCAGGCGACCGACCGACTCCGCCGCGTCGCCGCTTGGTAACGTGGAATTGGCCCAGGAGAGCGGCTCGGTCAAGCTCCGCGAGACGACGAACTTCTCGGCCTTGTTGAGGAACCCGGCGAACTGGTCGTCGTCGGGCATGTTCGGCCAGATGGTGGCGAAGTCTTCGTACGTCCTGCGGCCGAACAACATCGCGCCGCCGCCCGCCATGCCTTCGCCGGCCGCCTCTGCCATGACCGAATCGAAGTACGGCGTCGCCCAACCGCCATGCTCGAAGTCGCCCCGTCGATCCTCGTCAGGCCTGGCCGGCGCCTGCATGACGCCGTCGAGGGTGACGTTGTTGTTGACGACGATCTGTCTCATGCGCCGATCACCTCCAACGACTCAGCGGGTCTCTCGGCTGCACGCCTCGGTCGCGTCGCCAGCGCTGAGCCGACGATGACCAGCACAAAGCCGATGAGCATTGGGACCGTCAGAGTCTCGCTCAGCACCAACACGCCGAGTACGGCTGCCACCGCGGGATTGATGTACGTGATGAGCGTGGAGCGCACCGGGCCGATCTCGTCGATCAGGGCGGCGAAGATCAGGAATGCGACCGCCGTGCAGACGACGGCCAGGACGACCACCGAGACCCACACGCCGGGCGACGGCATCGTCGTCGGCCACTGGACCGCGGCGATCGGGACATAGATCACGGCGGTCAGGGCGAGCGACAGGGCCATGACACCGACCGCGGGCAGCCCGCTCAGCCGCCGCGCGAGGATGGCCGGCCCGACGGCGTAGCCGACCACGACGATCGCGATCTGGATCAGGGCGACCGCATCGGAGGCCCCGAGGTCGAATCCGACGATAGCTGCGACGCCCACCAACCCGATCAGCAACCCGAGCAGCCCTGTGCCGCCGAGACGATCGGCACCGCTGGTGACCAGCGCGAACAGGGTTCCGACGAGAGGGACGCCGGCGATGAGCAGCCCCGTCAGGGAGCTCGTGAGGTGCTGCTCGGCGGAACCGAGCGCGATCCACGGGATCGCGATCTCGATCACGGCGAACGTGACCAGCCACCGCCAGCGCGCGAGGATCGGACGGATATCGACCCGCGCGAGGGCGATCGGCAGCAGGATCGCCGTCGCCAGCAACGTGCGCACGAGCACGAGGAACGCCGGCGAGATCTCGGCGACCGCCACCCGGATGAACAGGTACGGGATGCCCCAGATCACCGACATCAACGCGAAGAGGACGAGTCCGCGCCGCGTCATCCCTGCCCCCTGCCGTCAGCCGTCATCCATCCCGATCTTCGCAGAGATCGCGATGCCGGGCGCAGACACCCCGATAGTCGCATTGACAATCGACGACGGCGAAGGCGTCATATCGCGCGATGCGCTGGTACATGCTCCCTGCAGTGATCGTCCTGGGCGGCTTCGTTGCGATCGTGCTCGCAACGAACGTGTTTCGCCCCGCGCCGGCGGAGGAGCGGCTCGTCGGCGTCTATGTGGCGGTCGCCGGGTACACGATCGACGACCTGCCCAACGACGCCCATCGACTGAACCTGCGGGTGACGCTGACGAGCGCGGCCGACGTCAACGAATGCGTGGCGTTCACGCTCGATCAGCCGTTCGCCGGCCGTCGTCTCCAGCCGCGCACGGCCGACTGTCCGCGGCCCCGAGCCGGGACGAGCACGGTCTCGCTGAAGTTCGAGAAGCTGACCGACGACGACCTGCAGTTCCCGTCCCACACCCTTGTCTGGGGCGTCCCAGGCGGCCGTTGCGGCCCGATCCTCGAGCTGTTCGGCGTCTGCGTGGTCGAGCAGGCAGGGACGGCAGACTTCGACCTGCCGTCCCAGACCGTGCTACCTACCTTCGGCCCGATCGGCTCGTTCGTGCCGTTCTTCTCGTTCGGACCGCCATGATCGGTACTTCGCGTTTGCGTCGCGCCGGGATCAGCTCGGCGCGAGGGTCATCAACCCGAACGCAGCGCCCTGCGGGTCGCTGACGATCGACATCCGGCCACCCGGGAAGTCGACCGGCGCCAACAGCTCCCGTGCGCCCGAGTCGAGCGCCTTCCTGTGGATCGCGTCGACGTCCTCGACACCGAAATAGGCGAGCCAGTAGTTGGGTGTCTCGGTGGGCACCATCGGGTTCATCTCGGTGGCACCCGCGATGCTCTCGCCATCGATCTGGAACTCGGTATACGGCTGCTGGGTCGATCCGCTTGGCTTGAGCGTCCAGCCGAAGACCTTCTCGTAGAACGGGAGCCACTTCTGCACGCCGCGGGCGTTCAATTCGGCCCAGCCGAACGAATTCGGGCCGTGCGCCTGAAAGCCACCCATCCGGGTCGCCTGCCACGCTGAGATGGCGGCCCCGCCCGGATCGGCAAAGACGGCCATACGACCCTGATCACCGACGTCGAACGCCGGGGCGAGCACACTGCCGCCGGCTGCCGTGACCTGTCCGGAGAGCGCGTCGACGTCGTCGGTGCCGATGTAGACGCTCCACACCGTCGGCTGATCGGGCGTCTGCGTGCCGCCGATACCGGCGGCGTCCTCGCCGTTGATCTTCGCCCGGCCATACCCGCCGTATAGCGGATCGGGATTGACCTCGACGTTCCACCCGAACACCTTTGAGTAGAAATCCCGCGCGGCGGCGGGATCCTTCGTCGCGAGATCCACCCAGGTGGGCTTATTGATGACTGCCGTCGCTGTTCCTGCCATGGCCTTGGTCCTCCATGGAGTTCGCGGTCCGACGCTTCGCGCCGGGTGCGCTGGGACCCCCTATTGTCCCACTGATCCCGCTGATCGACCGTCGTGACGAGGCGTCATCGTCGGCTGACGGCTCGGGCGTAGGCTGGCGCCACGCCACCGGTCCGACCGTTGCCGGCTCGGCTTGGCGGGGAGGGTCCGTCATGACGACGACCACTGATCCCGAGCCGGCCGATCTGGTATGCGGTGCTCCTGATCCCGTTGGCTGCCTTCCTCGTCGTCGATATCGTCGCCGTCGTCCTCGGTGAACCGGTCGCCGGCCTGTTCGACGGTCTGTTCCCCGCGATCCTGATCGTGCCGCTGGTCGTCCTTCTACCGGCCGTCACCGAGGAGTTGGGATGGCGTGGGTTCACTCTGGCTCGCGCTCTGACCGCCATGTCGGCCCTGCGCGCGGCGCTCGTCCTCGGCGTCCCGTGGACGCTGATCCACGTCGGCCTCTTCCTACCGGGACAAATGAATGCCGGCGCGGCCTATTGGTCGATGGCGACCCAGATCTTGTCGATGTCGGTCGTTCTCGCGTGCGTGTACCTCGGCACCGGTCGGAGCGTCTTGATGGCCGCGCTCGTCCATGCCCTCTTCAACGGCCTCGTCCCACTCACAGGCGGGGTCGAGCCAGAGCTCGCCTGGTCGATCCGCGGCATCCTCTGGCCGATCATGGCGATTGCGGTCGTCGCGCTCGGCGGCTTCCGCGGCATGGACTTCGCGGCACGGGAAAGAGGTGTGGCCACTGGAGGGTGACCGTCAAGCGACAAAGCCGGGGTTCATCCCGCCGATGCTTGCCACGCTCGTCGCGGCGCCGTTCGACGACCCGGACTGGCAATTCGAGATCAAGTGGGACGGGTTCCGGGTGGAGGCCGTCGTCGACGGGAAGGATGTCCGGCTGTGGACCCGCGGTCAGCAGGACGCTTCGCGTTATTTCGGGGCATTCCTCGAGCCGGCGACGTGGCTGTCGGCCCGCCAGGCGATCGTCGATGGCGAGGTCATCGCGCTCGACGACCGCGGCGAGCCCGACTTCGCCCTGCTCCAGGAGCGGATCAAGGGACGCGAGCGGGGCGGCGCCGTCAATCCGTTCGTGTACGAAGTGTTCGACCTACTCCACCTCGATGGCCGATCGCTGCTCGACGAGCCGCTCGTGGAACGTCGCCGGTTGCTCAAGTCGGTGCTCCGCGCCGATCCTCGAATC
The DNA here is from genome assembly GCA_044868045.1 of Candidatus Limnocylindrales bacterium. GTDB lineage: Bacteria > Chloroflexota > Limnocylindria > Limnocylindrales > CSP1-4 > SPCO01. Next base: position 11,119 of record JBIOWA010000258.1, on the reverse strand, counting down.
CGACTCAGCGAGGACATCACCGGGGACGGGCTCGCTTTCTTCGAGGCAGCGAAACAGCGCGGCCTCGAGGGGATCATGGCCAAGGACCGTCGCGCTCCGTATCTACCCGGCAAGCGGACGCTGACGTGGCAGAAGATCAAGATCCGCCCCGAGCAGGAGCTGGTCGTCGGCGGCTGGACGCGCGGCACCGGCAAGGCCGTCGACCTGGGCGCGCTCCTCGTCGGCGTCTACGAGGACGGCGCGCTGCGGTACGCCGGAAAGGTCGGGGCCGGGTTCAACACCGCGATCCGCGCGGAGCTGCTCGCCGCGATCGAGCCGCTCGCCGCCGCCGAGTCGCCGTTCGCCTTGCCGCCGCCGCGCGCCGTTTCACGAAGCGCTCTGTGGCTGCGCCCGCAGCTCGTGATACGCGCCGAGTTCGCGGGTTGGACCGGCGACGGTCTCGTCCGCCAGGCGGCCTACAAGGGCCTCGACCTGGGCAAGGACCCACGGAAGGTCCGCCGCGAGGTGGCTCGCTAGGGCCCCGGCTACGGGCTCCAGAAGGCCAGCTCGCCCTCGAGCGTGATCGGCGGTTCTCCCCCGGGAAAGCGGACCGAGATCTGCGTGGTGCCGTCCGCACCCATCTCGGGCAGCAGGATCGACGAGCTGTCCGGCGCCCATACGCGATGGCTCAAGGCGTACTGGTCGAAATAAGCCAGGATGCCGTTCACGAAGGTTGGCGAGACCTGCACGACCGGCTCTGACCGGACCTCGCCCGAGGCGACATCGACGAACAAGAGCCGGACCTCGGCTCGCGGTGTCGAGGGGGATGGGTTGGGGCTCACGCTCAACCCGGCGTCGCCGGCCGGCTGAAAGCGAAGGGCGGCGATCGTCTTGCCGTCGGGCGACCACCAGAAGCTCACGACACGCCCGTCGATCAGCGTCCGGACCGTCCCGGACGTGGCGTCCATCAATCGCACCGGGCCGACCGGGAAGCCGGCAGCCGGCTGCGGTTCGTCCGGGCCGATCGAGGCGATCGTGTTGCCAGCTGGATCGAAGAGGACGGCTGCGGTCCCGAACACCGCCATCGTGTGCTCACTCGACCCGTCCCGCGCGGCGACGACGACGTTGCCCTCGCCGGTCTCGCCCGCGCGGACGAACGCGATCGACTTCCGATCGGTGCTGACGACCGGAGAGCGGAAGTCACTCGGCGTGCCGAGTGCCGGGCCGACCGCTTTGCCATCGAGTCCGAGCTCGCCGAGAACAGCCTTCGGCCCGATCCCGATATGCGCCACGAGCCGGCCTTGATCGATCCAGTCGTAGTAGAACGGGTTTCCCGTTCGGACCAGGGCTCCCGGGCCGCTGCCATCCAACGGCGCGCTCCCGTCCCCCGGCGCGATCCGCAACGAGAGGTCGCCACCCTCGCTGGCCAGGAACGAGACCGCCTGGCTATCCGGCGTCCAGAACAGGTAGAACGGCTCCACGGACGGTTTGCTGAAGATCACGACGGGCTCGACCGCTACTCCCGCCGCGATCTCCGTCGCGTCGAAGAGAACGAGGGACGTCTCGCTGCCGCGCGATCTGACGGCTGCGATCCTTGATCCGTCGGGCGACCACGTGGGAAACCCGAAGTTGCCATCGGCGGGATCCGACAGGGCCACAGACTGTCCATCGGCATCGATGACCGACAGCGAGCCGTCCTGACTGAGCACGGCGATCGAACCGCCCGACGCGATCGGCCGGTCCGCAACGATCGAGGTAGTCGGCTGCGCCGTCGCCGACGGGCTGGCGGTCGCGCTCGGGATCGCCGTCGGTATGAGGGTCGAGGACGGCACGGGCCCGCCACACCCTGCCGCGAAGACGGCGCTCGCCGCCAACATCAGAACGAGCCTGCGCACGCGCACCATCCAGGAACGATACGCGCCATCCCATGGGGGTGGATCCACGGCCGGGACAGCCAAGCTGTCACACGCGCATCCGACCATCCGCGGCATGAAACCGGCCGGCCGCTCGAGATCGGAAGCGATGCAGCAGCTTCGAGTGGCCGAGCAGACATGGGCGGCAAGCCGACGGATGATCTCCCGTGGCGAGCGACCGGGATATCGCATCGCCGAGACCGGCGACGGCGAGACGATCCACGTGGTCGAGCTGCCCTGGCTCGGGCGGATCGCCACCGATCGGCCGAGTGCGATCAGGACGGCGAGACAGGCGATCGCCGATTGGCTCAACATTGACCTTGAGGCCTTCGATATCGAATGGGCGTAGCCAGCCCATCGACATTCGTCGATCAGGAACATCTACGTTCTGCCGCCCCGTTTGTCGACGCTCGTCGCCGAATGTGCGCGCCTCCGGAGCGTCATCCCCTCAGTTGGCGGAACCTCATCCGCCGATGAAGGGAGTGCTCATCAAATGCAACGGTTCGTTCTGGCGGCGTCGCTCGTCGCCGCTATCACCCTGGCCGGCTGCGGGGCCGGCAACGCCGCTCCAACGGCTATCCCATCGGCCAACCCGACGGGGACGCCGGGCGCCTCCGAAGCGCCACGGCCATCGCCGTCCCAGGCGCTCGCGCCCCAGGCTCCGGTGGTCACGCCGAAGCCGACGGTCCGGCCCACGTCGAAGCCGACGGTGCGCCCGACGCCGACCGTCCGGCCGACACCGAGGCCGCCCACAGCCAAGGAGCGATACCTGATCGCCCGCATCCGGCATGGGGCGTTCGATTGCAAGCCGGTCCGCTCCTCGCTCCCGGCGCATGCGACCGCAGGGATCGAGTGCGACTCGAACGATCCGAAGGTCGCGCGAGTCGGCTTCTACCTATTCAGGAACGATGCCGACATGCTCGCCGCGTACGTTCGCAGGATGAAGGCCGAGGGGCTGAAGCTCGAATACGGCGACTGCTTCGGCGGCAACGTCGGCGAATACGCCTACATGCCCTGGGAGACCGACGCCTTGGCGCCGTATCGGAATGGCTGCTTCATCAACGACGCGGGTTACGCCAACTACCGCGCGACGTTGCCGGGCGTCCATGTCTACATCGGCGTCCTCGGCAGCACCAGGGACATCGATCCGCTGCTCGACCTCGTTTGGCGTGGCAATCAGGACACGCCGGGGACAATCACGCTATGGGGCGAGCGATCGTCGTAGCCGACTGAGCACGATCGGGGTTCGACGCCGAGCCGTTGGTTCAGCGTCGGTCCCGATCTGCCGCGTATCGGCTAGTGGAAGCGCGACCAGGTGATACCGAACGAGTCGGTCAAGGTGTCCGTTGCCGGATCGTAGAACCAGGCATCCGAGTAGGCGCCGATACTGAAGATCCCGCAACCGCTCTTGTGGAAGTCGACCGACAACGTGTTGCCATCGACCGAGCCCACCCCGGCCGACACCCAGTGCGTCGCCGGAAAGCCATTGACGTCACAGCTGCTGGCGTAGAAGTCCTCGTACGTGACCCTGGGCGACGTCCCACCGCTGACGACCAGCGCCTGCGTGCTGCCGTCGAAATCGGTCGAAAGCCACGTCCCGGAGAACACACTGCCTGCGGCAGACACCGACGAGGCGGTGATGAACAAGGCCATCGCGAGCTGGCCGACGACCCCGAGACTGATCAACTTCCTTCTCACCGCGAGATCCTCCATGCGAAAACGGCCCCCGGATCATGAAGAACGTATCTCGCCGCCGTTTGACGGCGTCGTTCGAAGCGGTTGACAGGCAAGTGTCCACTTGCCTATCCTTGGGATGTGGGCGACGTGTTCAAGGCCCTGGCCGACCCGACTCGGCGCGCGATCCTCGACGAGTTGCAGCAGCGGAACGGCCAGACGCTGTTCGAGCTTTGCGTGCGCCTGATGTCCAAGCACGGTCTCGGCTCGACCCGTCAGGCCGTATCGCAGCACCTCGAGGTCCTCGAGGCCGCCGGGCTCGTCGTTGCGCGCCGGCAGGGCCGCTACAAGTTCCACGACCTCGACACGACGCCCCTTCGCGCCATCACCGACCGATGGAGAATCCCAAAGCACAGGAGACCATGATGAGGATCGTCGTCACGAGTGTCCTGGTCGACGACCAGGAGAAGGCACTTCGGTTCTACACGGACGTCCTTGGCTTCGTGAAGAAGGCCGACGTCCCGATGGGCGGCGATGCCCGCTGGCTGACGGTCGTGTCGCCCGAGGATCCGGATGGCACCGAGCTCCTCCTCGAACCGGACAGCCATCCCGCGGCGGGTCCGTTCAAAGCGGCACTTGTCGAGGATGGCATCCCGGCAACTTCCTTCGGCGTCGACGACGTCCAGGCCGAGTTCAGCCGGCTGCAGGGCCTGGGCGTCCAGTTCACCCAGCCGCCTACCGAAATGGGTCCGGTGACGACGGCCGTGTTCGACGACACCTGCGGTAACCTCATCCAGATCGCCCACCAGGGCTGAGGTGCGATGAAAGCCGCATTCCAGGAGCGATACGGATCGCCTGACGTCGTGGAGCTGCGAGACGTCGAGCGTCCGGTCCCCTCGGCCGACCAGGTCCTCGTCAGGGTGCGAGCGGCGTCGGTCAATCGGGCCGACCTCGACGGCATCAAGCCACGGCCGTCGTTCGTTCGCCTCTTCGTCGGGCTACGAGCTCCGAGGAACCCTCGTGTCGGCATCGATGTCGCCGGTGTCGTCGAGTCCGTGGGACCGAACGTGTCGAAGTTCAGGCCTGGTGACCAGGTCTTCGCCGACCTGTTCTCGTTCGGGCAGGGCGCCTTCGCCGAGTACGCCTGCGCGTCGGAGAAGGCGTTCCAATCGATGCCGTCGGGCCTGTCGTTCGAAGAAGCGGCGACGCTGCCGCACTCGGCCATCCTCGCGCTCCAGGGCCTCCGGCTCCGCAACGGCAGATCGATCCGGCCGGGTGACAAGGTCCTGATCGACGGCGCCTCGGGCAACGTGGGGCCGTTCGCGGTCCAGGTCGCAAACGCGAGAGGCGCCGAGGTAACCGGCGTCTGCTCCACCGAGAAGGTCGAGTTCGTCCGCTCTCTCGGCGCCGACCACGTGATCGATTACACCAAGGTCGACTACACGACGACCGGCGAGCGCTACGACTGGATCGTCGACACCGACTCGCACCATCCGATCCTCCGAGTCCGCCGTGCACTACGACCGAAGGGCGTCTACGTCACGCTCGGCGGGACATCCGCCCCGATCCTCATGGGCCTGGTGCTGGGCCCGCTGATCTCGCTGGCCAGCGACAAGTGGACCGGGCTGCTGCTGTGGTGGAAGCCGTTCAACGCGGACGACGTTGCGACCCTCAAGGAGCTGATCGCGGCCGGCAAGGTCAAGCCGGTCATCGATCGCCGCTTCCCGCTGACCGAGGTCGTCGAGGCGCTTCGATGGGTTGACGACGGCCACGCGAAGGGCAAGGTCGTCATATCCGTCAGTTGATCAGCGGGCGTCAGATGGCAACACTTTCCGGTCGATGGTGCGCCCTCGCACCCGCTCCATAGGAAAATAGGGCTACCCTGCACCAGGACCAGGAGAGCGGGGGCCACTCCTGGCAACAGCAGACGGTCGACGAACAGCCCTAGCGCCAGGGGGATTCCAGGTCATGTCGCTGCTTCAACGGATGGAGCGCGCGCAGCAGGCGGCCAGGGCCGCAGAGGCTGCCGCCGCGGCAGGCGATAGCACCGAGAGGCACAAGAGCGAACTGAACGGCGCGTCCTCTGAGTCAACTGATTCAACTGCGATCGCGACGCTCCCGGCCCCGGAGCCTGAGGAAGCATCTGCGCTCGTCCCCGTGCCGATCGCGCCGTCTCATTCAAGCGGCTTGCGCTCGGCGCCGGCGCCGGCGCGAGAGGACCTCATCCGCGAGGTGCGACTCCGCCTCCAGGTCGAAGTCGTCAGCGCGTTCAAGACGCTGCTCGACGCCAAGGAGAAGGACGTCCAGCGCACGGTCGCAGCGCTGGTGGCACGCGTGATCAAGGAGGGTGGGTTCGCCGTCACCCGCGAGGAACAGGAGCGCCTCGTCGAAGGCATGGTCCACGACGTCACGGGATTCGGACCGCTTGAACCACTCCTCGCGGACCCCTCGATCACCGAGGTCATGGTCAATGGACCGAACCACATCTACATCGAACGTCGCGGAAAGATCCAGCGCATCGACAGCATCTTCCTGAACGACGAACACGTCCTCCGGGTGATCGACCGGATCATCACGCCGCTGGGCCGGCGGCTCGACGAGACGAGCCCACGGGTCGACGCCCGCCTTCCCGACGGCTCGCGCGTGAACGCCGTGTTCGAGCCACTGTCGCTGGTCGGCCCGGTGATCACCGTCCGCAAGTTCGCCCAGACGCCGTTCACCGTCGACGACCTCATTCGGTTCGGGACGGCGACGCCCGAGATGTTCGAATTCCTCCACGCCTGCATCGAGGCCAGGCTCAATCTCTTCGTGTCGGGAGGCACGGGTTCCGGCAAGACCACGACGCTGAACGTGCTCTCGTCGTTCATCCCGGACGACGAGCGGATCGTCACCATCGAGGACGCCGCTGAGCTGCAGCTCCGCCAGGAGCACGTCATCACGCTGGAGTCGCGACCGCCCAACCTCGAGGGCGAGGGCGAGATCACGATCCGGAGCCTGTTGCGCAACGCGATGCACATGCGGCCGGACCGGGTCATCGTCGGCGAGTGCCGGGCGGGCGAGGCGCTCGACATGCTCCAGGCCATGACGACCGGCCACGACGGTTCCCTGTCGACCGGGCACGCCAACAGCCCGAAGGACATGCTCCGCCGCCTGGAGACGATGGTCCTGATGACCGGCTACCAACTGCCGTTGCGCGCGATCCGCGAGCAGATGGCGTCCGCCGTCGACCTCATCGTCCACACGGCCCGTCTCAAGGACGGCACCCGGAAGATCACCAACATCACGGAGGTCTACGGCGTCGAGGACGACGAGATCCTGACCCAGGACATCTTCAAGTTCGTCCAGACGGGGTACCACGAGGGCAAGATCGAGGGTGCCCTCAAGCCGACCGGCATCCGCCCCACCTTCATGAGCCAGTTCCAGCGAGCAGGGGTCACGCTCCCGGAGGACGAATACGGGATCCCGCCCGAGGATCCCGCCAATCCGATCCGGCCGTTGAAGAGCCGGTTCGGTGCCCGCACATCGTCACAGGCGGAGTTCACGCCCGTGCCGAGCGGCGACGGTCGGGTGGTCACGGCAGGTGGCATGGTGTACGTCTCGTCGATCGGACCGGTCGACCACGAGACCGGCCTTGTCGTCACCGGCTCGATCAAGGATCAGACGCGCCGTTGCATGGCCAACCTGAAAGTCAGGCTCGAAACGGTCGGGAGCTCCCTGGACAAGGTGGTCTGGGCCAACTGGTCGCTGAAGGACCCGAGCGAATTCGACGAGTTCAACCTCGAATGGGTCCGCTGGTTCCCTGCCGACGCACCGTTGGGCCAGCTCACGATCATGCCGCCGCTCCAGCGTCGCGCCGGCTTCGGGATCTCGATCGGGGTGATCGCCGAGCAATAGCGGGCGCGGGTCGGTGCGGGAGCGCTAGCCTGCGAGAACACCCCGGTTTAACGTACTGGTAGGCGCACAAGCGTGCGTCCGGTGTCAGCGGGTGCGTCCCACGATGGTCGAGACAGTCGAGCTCGGTCGCGACGCGATGGACCGCCACGCCTGGACGGAGGCGATGGAGGTCTTCATCGCGGCCGACCGGGACGGCGGCCTCGAACCTGGCGACCTCGAGCTCCTGGGCGCGGCCGCCTGGTGGGCGGGTCGTCCAGACGAAGCCAATGAGGCCCTCGAGCGGGCCTTCACCGGCCACAACGAGGCCGGCCGATCACGGGAAGCCGCCTGGGTCGCCATGCTCCTCGCGTATCAGGCGTTTCGCCGAAGGCTCGAATCCATCGGCGCCGGCTGGCTGGCGCGAGCAGAGCGACTCCTCGAAACCGAACCTGAGTCCGCGATACACGCGCGACTCACCGTCTTCCATTCGCTCGGCGCCCTGATGGCAGGTCGCATGGACGAAGGAATCCGGATCGCCGATCGCGCGATCGAGCTGGCTCGAAAGCACAACGACCCAAGCACCATGTTCATGGCGATGAGCTTCAAAGGGATGGCCGAGGTCTTCACCGGGAACTGGCAGACCGGTCTCGCTCTCATCGACGAGGCCGCGACGGCCGCCTCATCGGGTCAACTCGACCTCCGCGTCGCGAGCGACATCTACTGCAACACGATCTCCGCCTGTCGGAATGTCGGAGATCTCAAGCGAGCTGCGCAATGGGCGGACGAGGGGGAACGCTGGATGAAGCGCCAGGCGGTCGGCGGCTACCCGGGCATCTGTCGAGTCCATCGCGCGGAGCTGAAGATGCTTCGTGGACACTGGTCCGAGGCCGAGCAGGAGGCACGTCAGGCGTGCGAGGAGCTCGAGCGGTTCGGGCTCCTGGATTCCATCGGGTGGGCTCACTACCAGGTGGGCGAGGTTCGGCTGCGCATGGGTGACCTCGACGCAGCGGCCGAGGCATTCGAGCGGGCGTACGAGTACGGACACGACGCGCAGCCCGGTCTGTCCCTCCTTCACCTGGCCCGCGGCGAGGTCGACGAGGCGGCGCGCTCCATCGCCCGCGCGCTCGCGATGACGGCCGACACGGGCGGCCCTGTCGACCGGGCGACTCGCGCCCGGCTGCTCCCCGCCCAGGTCGACATCGCCCTGGCCGCCGGGGACCTGGAAACCGCCGGTCCCGCGGTGTCTGAGCTGGAATCGATCGCGGCGGATTTCCAGCGACCGGTGTTCGAAGCCGGCGCACTCACGGGGCGGGGAGAATTGTTGCTCGGCGAGGATCGGCCATCGGAGGCGTCCCCGATCCTGGGGCGATCGTGGCGGCTATGGCAGGAGACGGACCTGCCCTACGAGAGCGCGCGGGCGCGGCTCCACTATGCCGAGGCGCTCGCTGCCGACGGCGACCAGGAATCTGCTCGCCGGGACCTGCGCGCTGCGCGCAGCGTCTTCGAGCGCCTCGGTGCGACCCTCGACGTCCAGCGTGTGGACGGGCTCCTGGGCGACGAGGCGGCGACGTCGGCCACGGCGTCCAAACGGATCACGAAGACGTTCATGTTCACCGACATCGTGACCTCGACCGACCTGGTCGGGTTGATCGGCGATGACGCCTGGACGGAGCTGCTCCGCTGGCATGACCGGGAGCTCCGATCCGCGTTCGCCCAGCATCGTGGTGAGGAGGTCAACCACACCGGTGACGGCTTCTTCGTCGCGTTCGAGCGAACCATCGATGGACTCGAATGCGCGGTCGACATCCAGCGCAGGCTCGCGCGCCATCGCCACGAGCATGGGTTCGCACCCTCCGTCCGCATCGGCCTCCACAGGAGCGAGGCGAGCCGCCAGGGGCGGGACTACCGTGGCCGGGGCGTGCATGTCGCTGCCCGCATCGGCGCCACCGCGGCGAGTGCGGAGATCCTCGTCTCGAACGCGGCCCTGAGCGAGATCAGTTCAGCCCGCTTCGCACTGTCCGACCCGCGCCAGCTCACCCTCAAAGGGGTCGACGAGCCGGTCGAGGTCCGCAGCGTCGACTGGCGGTAGCCGCAAGCTCTGTACCCGGCGCCTTACGGGGGAAGGGTGACGCACCGGCGTCCGCTAGATTGGGCCGATGCGCGAGGAGGACGGCTACTTCGACGAACGGGTCGCGGCGACCTACGACGAGTCCTCTGCCGACATGTTCGATCCAGCCGTCGTCGAGCCGACCGTCGACATCCTGGCCGAGCTGGCCGGAGGCGGGCGGGCGCTCGAGCTCGGGATCGGGACCGGGCGAATCGCCCTGCCGCTGGCGACCCGTGGCGTCGCGGTGCACGGCATCGAGCTATCGAAAGCGATGGCTGCCCGGCTGCGTGCCAAGCCGGGAGGGGAGGGGATCCCGGTCACGATCGGCGACTTCGCGACGGCGAAGGCGGACGGGTTGTTCTCGCTGGTCTACCTCGTGTTCAACACGATCATGAACCTGACGACTCAGACTGCCCAGGTGGCGTGCTTCCGCAACGTGGCGGCGCACCTCGAACGCGGCGGCTGCTTCGTCATCGAGGTCGGCGTGCCCTCGCTCCGGAGCTTGCCGCCGGGCGAGACGATCCGAGCTTTCCACGTCAGTCCGACCCGCTGGGGGATCGACGAGTTCGACATCGCGAACCAGCGCCTCGTCTCGCACCACTTCCGGATCGTCGACGGGGACCGGGTCGACCGCGTTTCGATCCCGTTCCGCTACGTCTGGCCGGCCGAACTCGACCTGATGGCGGAGCTCGCCGGGATGCGGTTGCGTGAACGGTGGAGCGGCTGGAGGCGCGAGCCGTTCACGAGCGACGGCACCAAGCACGTCTCGGTGTGGGAGAAGTCGGGCTAGGGTCGCCCGGTCCGAATCCGTGGCGTGCCACGGTCATCGAGGGCGCCACTCGCACGAACATGGTGGTGGGTCCCGTGGGACGGCAACAGGAGGACGCAGGCCGTCGTTTTGCCGCCATTCCTGCCGCCACACGCCAATCTTGGCCTGGCATTCCCGCGGGGCGGGAGAAACCATGAGGATCGGCACCCCGAACGGGCCTAGCTGCCGTGACACGGGATGAGGCCCCGTGCGCCCGCGTGACGTCCCGATATGTGGCGCACCACGGCACTGGCCACGCCCACGCCCGGGCGTCCGAAGCATCTCAACCGATGGCGGCTCGCGAGGTAGCCGCTCCAACGAACGCCGCGAACAGTCGCTCGAACACCTCGGGGGTCGACTCCGTTCGCTCGGGGTGGCACTGGACACCGATGACGAACCGCTCGTCGGTCCCCTCCAGCCCCTCGACGAGAGGCCCGGCAGCGCTGTCGGCCCACGCCGCGGGGCGAAGTCCCGGTGCCAGGTCCGGCTCGCGGATGCCCTGGTGGTGATAGGCGTTCACTTCGAGCGTGTCGACATCGCCCAGGAGCGCCGCCAGCCGGGTGCCGGGCACGAGCCGCAACGGATGCGTCACCGCCGGCCCGGTGCTCCAGGTCGGACCAGCGTGGCCCTCGACATGCTGGAGGATCGATCCGCCCGAGAACACGTTGATCGCCTGGAGGCCGCGGCAGATACCGAGCACGGGGACCTGCCGGGATCTCGCGACAGCCCAGGCCGTCGCTTCGAGCTCGTCGCGGTCCGACTCGA
>JBIOWA010000257.1:0-4639 GCA_044868045.1 Candidatus Limnocylindrales bacterium | reverse complement strand
CGCCAATGTCGGCGGCCGATCCATGCGGTTGATGTTCGAGTCGGATCGTGGAGTGGCTATGGATGCGGTCGGGATTCCTTGGTCGTTCGGCCGTTCGGCTGTCCGGCGCCTTTCGGTCGTCCGGCCGTCCGGCGAGCGGGGAGCCCCCCGGCCCCTGGGCCGCAACCCCGCTTATCGAATCCGGATCACCTGCTGCCAAGTTGCCGGTTGATGCGTCGCGTCACCTGCATAGGTGACATTGATCCGGTAGCGACCGGGCGCCAGATCGCGGAACGTCCAGCTGAACCCGCCATCGGCCGCAGACGTACGCTCGGGGAGTCGGAGGGGAGCCGGTACGAGGTCCAGGATCTCGCGAGCGATCTCCCTGTCGCCCAGCCATACCACGGTGAAGTAGGCGGACCCGATCGACGCCTGCGGCACTTTGATGAGCATCGTCGCTCGGTACCGTTTGCCCGGCGTCACCGCGACGCCCCCGGTCTGGACGGTCGTCGTCTGGGTCGGCTTATCGACGATTCGGATCATGAGGCCGGGACCGATGTCGCTGCGACGCACGGTGATCCCGTCCTCGTGCAGGCCCCAGTGATTCGTGCTGGTCAGGAGTCTTGGATTTCGAACTCGGTTCTTCGTGCTGCCGTCCTGCGTGTAGGAAGCGCCATAGATCGTGAGGTTCGCCTTATGCGGGCCGGCGCCCTCGATGTTCACGCGGACGCCGATGTGCGCCGTCTTTGCGCCGGCAGGAACGGTGCCTGTTAGCTGGACGGTCTGAGGTCGGCCATCGAGGGGAAGCGCGGTCACACGTACAGGGGCGGCGGCCAGGGGAATGCCGTCAACGCCGATCCTGCCCTCGACCCGGATGGAATCGCCAGAGACCACGCGTGCCTTGCCATCGATCGTCGCCAACGGCACAGGAGTCGGGGTGGGGACCGGAGTCGGCGACGGCGACGTGGCCGGCGTCGCGACGGGAGCCGGAGAGTTGGCTGCTGCAAGCGACGCCGCCGCTGATACCGCCGGCGCCGCCGACTGGAGTGGTCGCGATGGCTCAGGGGTACCGCAGGCCGCCGCGAGAAACGCTGCGCAGACGAGCACCACGACGGCGACTCGATGATCGATTCGAAGCACCACTGTTGGCCTCCACGCGGTGACGGTCACGCTAGAGACGCGGTTGGTGGCCCGACATTACGCCGGTGCCGTTTGGCGTCCACGGTGCTCACTCGCACCGGGAACCGCGTCGAAGACGCCTAGACGACATCCAACGCGCGTGGCGGCTGGTTACCCTGTCGGCCGACAGCCCGCCGTCGGGGCTCGCCAGGGGAGACCGTCCACCCATGCGTCGTTCGCACGCCGTTCCATTCGCCCTGCTCGCCGTTCTGGCAGTTCTCGTGCTCGCAGCTCCGGTGGCCGCGGCCGATTCGCCTGCCAGGGGCAAGGCCGTGCACCAGCGCATCATCAAGTACTGGACGGCCGAACGGATCGCCGCGGCCAAACCGCGCGACTTCGAGCGGACGAACAAAGGCAAGTTCGTGCCCAAGGCCAAGCCCGGCGGCAGCGGCACGGGCGCCTCCTGGACCGGCGGTGGGCCGGTCGTGCAGCGAACCGGCAAGGTGCTGTTCACGATGGACGGGTCGAACTGGGTCTGCTCCGCATCGGCGGTCGACGACACACGATCCGGGTTCTCGCTCGTCCTGACCGCCGCGCACTGCGCGTACGACGAGGTCAACCGGAGGTTCGCGACCAACTGGACCTACGTCCCCTCGTTCGACACGGCACCGACCTTCACCTGTGCCCAGTCCACGTATGGCTGCTGGACGACCGTCGGCGGCGGGTTGGTCGTCCACAATGGGTACGCGAGCGCGGGCGGCTTCAACACACAGGCGACGGTCCACGACTTCGCGATCGCGATCGTCGGACCAGGTGGCAAGAACGGATCCAGCCAGCTCGACAGCCTGGGCTCGTACCCGATCGGCTACCCGGCGATCTCGACCGGCGATAGGGTGCATGCGTTCGGCTATCCGGCGGCTGGTCGCTACCACGGCAGCGACCTGACCTACTGCACCGGCACGACCTTCAACGATCCGTACAACAGCAACCTGACGTGGGGCATCAAGTGCAACATGACGGGCGGATCGTCCGGCGGCCCGTGGCTCGCGAACTTCACGCAGGCCGGCGGCGGGACGCTGACCTCGCTCAATTCGTACGGCTACAGCGGGCTCAGCAACATGTATGGGCCCAAGTTCAATGCCAACACGCAGGCCGTCTGGACCAGGGCGAACTCCTCGACCGGCAACCAGATCGTCAACTGAGCTTCAGTAGCCGTCCGGCGCCCGGCGACCCCTAGGTAGCCGCACACACGGCGCAGGTCTCCGGCTCGCCGGTCGCGACCGCCTCGGCGGCGGCGCAGCACGGTCCGCCCAGCGACAGCACCTGCAGCTGGCGCCGTCCCGAGCCCGCCGAGGCCGACGCGGACGCCGCCAGGTGCCGCTCGAGCTGGGCCAGCCGCCCATCAAGGGACCGCAGGTTATCGATTCGATCGGCGATCTCGCGCCGTTTCTCGGCCAGCTGGCGTGGCAGTTCGGCGGTCGTCTCCTCGCAGTGCCCGGAGTGGCACCAGGACGCGAGGCGCGCCGCCGTGTCGAGCGGTAGATCCATCCGCCGGAGGTCGACGAGCAAGCGGAGATGCTCGACGTCCTCCTCGCGGTAGTCGCGATAGCCGTTGTCCTGACGTGGAGCCGACGGCAACCACCCCGCGCGCTCATAGAAGCGGACCGTGTCTCCACTCACCCCGAGCCTGTTGGCAAGTTCTCCGATCCGCATGTCACCCCGCGAGCTGGAGCAGCCGCTTGTGTTCGCGTTGCGCGTGGACCGATACCGGCAGCGCTCCCCACCAGCTTATCCGCAGCCGGGTGCCCGTACCGTCGGGCTCCAGCCGGTGACGGGCGGTCAACCGTCGGTTGCCCGGGAGCTTGACGGTTCGGACGAAGGTCTCGAACGGCCGCCAATCGACGATCTCCTCGACCGTGCTGAGCCGGTCGGCGATACACGCCGTCACCGTGCCGACGCCTCCCCTGGCGGATCCGTCGATCTCCTCGATGTTCTGCAGGCCCTCCCACCTCGCACGTTCGGCGGGCGCGGTCAGGCGCTCCCAGAGTGCCATCGGTGCCAGTGGCACGCGGAGCTCCGCCTCGAGCACCGGCCGCCGTCGCGGCGGGTTCCAGGGCGGCTGCTCGGCGGCGCTGCGGGCCGCGACGTCGAGGAGGTACACCTCGATCTCGCCGAGGTACTCGAACTGCTCGACGCCGGTCCGCAGCCCGACGGCGGCCGCGTCGAGACCCAGGAGCCGGACGGCGGCGTCAGTCAGCAGCGCGTAGCGAACCGAGCCGACCTTCGAGGGTGTCTCCGCCTTCAGCAGGCGATGGGCGATGATCGCATCCGTCCCGGCCAGCTCCGTCCTGCCGGCCACGCGCTGCGACACGACGGTTCCGGCATGGACGACGAACTTGAGGTCCAACTCCGGGATGCGACGGCACGCCTCGCAATCGCAGGTCGTCGCCTGGGCCATGCTGCGAAGCCGGGCCTGGAAGGCCAGGACGGTCGCGTCGAGCGCATCGATCAGTGCGGCACCGGTCAACCCGTCCAGGGGCGCAACCATGAACGCGGCGTCGCCCTCGAGCTTCTCCAACCTGAAGGTCGGCCGCAGCTGCCGCACGACGGTCTCGACGAGGTCGGCGACCATCGCCGGGGCCCGCTCCGGCTCGCTGGCAGCGAGGTACGCGGTATAGCCCGACAGGTCCGCCAGCAGGAGGCAGACGCGTTGCGTCGCCGGCGATCCGGTCGTCATCCGCGAGCCGCGGCGGCAGGAGCCGGGCTGACCTCGAGCTTGCCTTCCAACCGCTCCTTGATCCGCGTCGCCTCACGCGCCTCGTTCCGAGCAACCTCGCCCTTGATGAACGGCTCGAGCAACCGCATGAGCCCGCGGGTACGGACATCAACGAGGTAGTCGAGCCTGGTGGTGTCGGCGTCCTGGCGGGTAAGCGTGACCCGCCCATCCATGCTGAACGGGCTGTTCGAGATCGTCTTGAAGGCGAAGCCTCGGGCCGGGTCGAAATCGGTGACCTGCCAGGTCCAGCCCAGCTTGAGCGGCCCGATGGCGACCTCGGCGTAGGCGCGCGTCCCGTCACGCGTCGGACCGTCCGTGAGTCGTCGGCTGGCCGTCATGTCGGACCATTCAGTCATGCGCTCGATATCGGCCACATAGCGCGCGACGTCTTCGACCGGTCGGTCGATCGTCGCGCTTGTTTCGACACGGATCACCTCGACTGCGCTCCTTCGCCAATGCGTCCGGCGGTGTCGCCAGACTGTGTGCGCAATTCAGGCTAGACCTTGGAGTCGCTCCAATGTCAAGAGGTTGGCGACGCGCGGCGGAGCGATGATTCGGGCGCCCAGCCTGTTATGCGAACGCAAGGTCTGAAGGGCCGAGCGGGCCGCGATGAGAGGGTGAGTCGCCGTACGGTCGAAGTGCCCGGACGTCACCCAGCCGCATCCGAGGTATGTCATGTCCCCCCTCACCCGTCGCTTGGCTATGCTCGTCGGCCTTGTTCTCGGCCTGTCGGTCGCGCTCGCGCCGGCTACCGCGGCGCACGAC
>JBIOWA010000256.1:0-2095 GCA_044868045.1 Candidatus Limnocylindrales bacterium | reverse complement strand
TGATCCTGCTGATCGCGGACCGGTTCGGCGCGAACTCACGGAGCGTCGAGGACGTGACGTTCCCGATCGCCCTCGGCATCGGGGCCGCCCAAGCGCTCGCCTTGATTCCCGGCATCAGTCGATCGGGCATCTCAATCTCCGCCGCCCGGATGGTCGGGATGGACCGCGAGTCGGCCGCCCGGTTCGCGTTCCTGATGGCGACGCCGATCACGGCAGGCGCCGGCCTCTTCGAAGTGCGCAGGTTGCTGGCTGGCGAGGGTGGTGTCCAGGTCTCGACGCTGCCGCTCGTCGTGGGCATGGTCGCATCGCTCGTCGCCGGCCTTGCCGCAATCCATTTCATGCTCTCGTTCCTGCGACGCCGGTCGCTGGACGCCTTCGTCTGGTACCGATTCGCGCTCGCTGCGATCGTGCTGATCTTGTGGCTCGCCCGCTGAGGTCGTCCGCATGGAGGTCATGAAGCAACTCCGCCAGCGGGCGATCCGCGACCTCGTCGCGGAGCGCCCGATCCGCACGCAGCAGGCCCTCGCCGCCGCCCTGCGCGAGCGTGGCTTTCGAACGACGCAGGCGACGATCAGCCGCGACGTCGCCGAGCTCGGACTCATCAAGGTCTCGCGCGAAGGCACCGCCGCCTACGCCCTCCCGCCGCGGCTGATCGAGGCGGAGACGTCGGGCGAGGATCGACTGCGAAAGCTCCTGGCCGACCTGCCGCTCGAGATCCACGAAGCCGGCCTCCTGCTCGTCCTGCGGACGCTGCCGGGTTCGGCGCACGCGATCGCCGCGGCGCTGGATCGCGCCCGATGGCCGGAGGTCGCGGGATCGATCGCCGGCGACGACACGGTCTTCGTCGCTGTTCGCGATCGCGGCTCGCTCCAGCGCACGAAGCGACGTCTGGTCCGATTCGCCGGGGGATCCTGACCTCGGATCGCGATGGGCGCGTGATACCGTCGCCGTCCTGGCTTCGGTGCTGAGGACTGGGTTTGGACGAGGATCTTCGACCCGCGATCGACCGCCTCGTCAAGGAGGGTGGGCGGCTCACCGTTCACGCTGCCGCCGACGCGACCTCGGTCGTGCTCGAGCAGCCAGGCATCCGCTTCGGCATCCTCGAGGTCGCCGGGCGGGTGACCGCGGCGAGCGCCGAGGGTGCCGCCGCGGCGCTGCTCCAGTCGAAAGGCTGGACTGATCCGACCGTCACCCATCGACTCGGACGGGAGATCCGGCTGGGCAGTCCAGACTCCAGCGGCAAGGGGCCGATCATGTACACGCGGACGTGGCGCGTCCCGCCGACCCTCGCGTCTGAGATCGCGGATGCCGTCCGCTACACGCTGGGTGTCGTAGGCGCGGTCGAATTCCAGCCGCTCGTGGCCCGCCACTCGCAGGCGGATCGAGGCCAACAGATACGGCCCGCCATTGAGGAACGCGAGGTCGACAACGCCGATGTGCGACGCACGGCAAGACACACCGTCCCGGCGCCGATCAGGGCGCTCTTCGCGATCGCGTTGATCGGTGCCGTCGCATTCGTCTGGGCCGGTATGATCCGCGGCGCGCCCCGCCTTGCGTCGTCGTCTGCCGGCCCAAGCCCAACCTCAGGGGCCGGAGGTGCCTCGGTCGCCCCGTCCCCGACGCCGGCGAAGCCGACAGCGACGAACTCCCCGTCGCCCCGCGCCGGGATCCGTCCACATCTCCTCGACGCCTCGACCCAGGAAGACTCGGGACCAGCCACGGCCGCGGTCGACGGCAACCCGATGACGGCTTGGCATGCGGCCTTCGGAATCCCCCAATGGATCGAGATCGGCCTCGAAACGCCGTCGACCGTGCGCGAGGTCGTGCTGCTGATCGCCCAGGGCGAGAAGGGGCCCTCGCGGCACATGATCCAGGTCGCCGTGACCGATCAGGCACTCCAGGTCGTCGGCGTCGTTGACCGCACGACCGCCGACGGCGATGCGATCGTGTTTCGACCAGAAACCCCGATCGCGAACGTCGAACGGATCAGGATCGAGACCATGGCCAGCCCCTCGAATGCGGGCTGGTACGAGGTCATCGTGCGCTGATTCGACCTTTTGACACCCACTCGCGCCGCGACTACCATTCGCGTCCG
>JBIOWA010000255.1:0-5626 GCA_044868045.1 Candidatus Limnocylindrales bacterium | reverse complement strand
ACGATCGCACCCCATCCGCGGGCCCCGCCGAAGAGGTAGGCGATGAAGGCCGAGAGCACATGGTTCGGATCGAGCAGACCGCCCGCCGGCGTGACGACACCATGGCGATCGGCGTCCGCATCGTTGCCGAGGGCGAGATCGAACCGATCACGCAGCCCCACGAGCCGTGCCATCGCATAGCGCGAGGACGGGTCCATCCGGATCTTGCCGTCCCAGTCGGCGGTCATGAACCCGAACCGGGGATCGACCGTCTCGTTGGTCACGGTCAGCTCGAGCCCGTATCGATCGCGGATCGCGCCCCAGTACGCGACCGAAGCGCCGCCCATCGGGTCCACCCCGATGCGCAGCCCCGACCCGGCGACCACGTCCATGTCGATGACGTTCCGAAGATCGTCGACGTACGTGCCGAGGAAGTCATACCGCGCGGCGCCGGCTTGCACCTCCGCGTCGGTGGCTCGCGGGATGCCGTCCAGGCCTTCCGACCCCGTCGCCTCGAGGATCCGATTGGCCTCGTCCTGGATCCAGGTGGTGACGTCGGTGTCGGCGGGTCCGCCGTTGGGTGGGTTGTACTTGAAGCCGCCGTCGTCGGGCGGGTTGTGCGACGGCGTCACGACGATGCCGTCGGCGAGACGTCGCCAGCTGCTCGACAGGCGGTTCGCGACAAGGATGGCGTGCGAGACGGCCGGGGTCGGCGTAAAACCATCTCGCTCGTCGATCCGGACGTCGACGCCTCGCTCGACCAGGACGCTCAGGGCCGTGCGGGTCGCTGGCTCCGACAGCGCGTGCGTGTCACGGCCGATGAACAGCGGCCCGGTATAGCCGTGCGCGGCGCGATAGCGGCAGATCGCCTCGGTCGTGGCCAGGATGTGCGCCTCGTTGAAGGCGTTGCGGAACGACGATCCGCGGTGTCCCGACGTCCCGAAGGCGACGCGCTGCGCGGGATCCGACGGGTCGGCGTGACCGTCGTGGTAGGCGGCTACGAGGGCGTCGACGTCGACGAGATCGGAGGGGTCGACGGGCTGTCCAGCCCGTTCGCTGACGGCCACCTACCCATGATGGCATCGCGCGCCGAGGGGCGCGGCGGTTCCTCACCGCACCACCCCCGTGGTGCGGTCTTGTGTGGATAGGGTGTGGACTTGTGAAATTGGGTGTTGCCAAGACTGTTGACGATTGGTACGTTCGTCCGCCCCACGAGGCAGGACCATTGGTGGACAACATGGACGATCCCATCCTTTCGGAAGCCACCCGAGACAACGGCACCTCCCCCATCGGCACCGCCGATGGGTCCGAGCGGGCACAGGCCCGAGACGGCGCCAACGACACCGGCACGGTGGAAGTGGGCGCCCTGCGTCCGGCCTTCTTGTCCGGGCTGGCCACGGCCATGCGCGAGGCCGCGGTCCGCGAACGAGAACGGATCACGGGCGCCGTCGCCCAGGACGCATCGACCCACATCGAGAAGGTACGCTCCCGTGCGGCCGTCGAGACGGAGGAGCTGCGACGGCTCGCCGAGGAGGACGTCGAGCACATCCAACAGTGGTCAGCCTCCGAGATCGAGCGGATCCAGGCTGAAGCCTCGCAGAAGATCGACGAACGGAGGTCGGGACTCGGCGAGTACCTGAAGCAGCACGACGCGATCATCGAGACGGAGATCGAGGCAGTCGATCGCGCCGTTCGTGATTACGAGGCGACGCTCGATGGGTTCTTCGCCGAGCTCTCCGGGTTGACCGACCCGGCCGAGATCGTTCGCCGGGCTGGCCAGCTCCCAGTACCGCCCGACCTCGACGAGATCCGTGCTGCTGCCCGGGCGAGCGCGATGAACCAGCTCGCCGAAGCAGAGACGACCAAGGCCGCCGAACCCGCTGCGGTAGCCGCGACCGTCGAGACGGTCGCAGACGCGGCGCCGGCCGAGGCCGTAGCCGAAGCCGCTTCGGTCGAGACGGTCTCGCCCGTCGCCCCGGCCGAGATGGTCGTGGCAGCCGCGCCGGCTGCGTCGTCCGATTCTGGCGACGGCGGCGCGATGTCCGGCGTCATGGACGACGGCGCGGGCTCGATCGAACCAGCCGAAACGACGGAGTCGAGCGAGGCTGAGGTCGTCGTCGCCGAGCAACAGGTCCCGGTCGAGATGCCTCCCGAGCAAGAGGAGACGCCCGCCGTCGCGGAGCCCGTCGGCATCATGGATCCGGACGCACAGCGCGCCCCGGCCTGGCCGGCACCGGCACCGAGGTCGGATGCGGCGCCGATCGCGCCGACGATCGACAACACGAGCGCGGCGGTTCGCCTGCTTCGGTCCGTCGCGCCGTGGACCGCCCCGACGCACGCCGGCAGCCGATCGGAGTCCGACTCCGACTGATGTGCTCGGCGCCCGGCGCCAATCTGAGCGACCGACGGCCGCGCCGGAAGGCGCGGTCGTTGGCGTTCAGGCCGGCGTCACCACCAACCGAGGCGCTTCGACCAGGCGAGCATCCCGGCAACCACCACGCCCATGACCACGAGCACCACCCCGAGCTGGGGCACGTCGGTGTGATCGCCCACGATGATGTTCATCCCGTAGATCGAGGCGATCGCTGTGACCGGTAGCAGCACCGCGGCGATCAACGCGAGCCGTTCCATCGCGACGTTCATCTTGGTCGTCGTCCGGGCCTGGTAGAAATCGATGACCCCCTGGACGAACTCCTTCTCCCCGTCGCACATGTGGCGGACCCGCTGGAACCGATCGATCAGGTCGCGGATCAACGGTGGTGCCTCGTCGGGGATCATCCGGGTCAAGGCCGACATCCGGGCGTAGACCTCGCTCGATTCGGCCGCCATCGTCCGGATCGTCAGCAGTTCATGACGGACGAGGAACATCTCCTCGAGGACGTGGATCGGATCGCCGATGTCCTCGCGCACGCGCTGCTCGAGTCCGGCGATCTTCGTTGCGAGCCGACCGAGCTCCTCACTCTGGCGGTGCGCGACGGCGCTCACGAGCGCGTACGACAGCTCGAACGGGGTAGCGACGGTGAGCCGCCCGGCTCGCAGCCTATCGACCACATGGCGGCTTTCGCGCAGGACGATGTCCTCCGTGACGTCCGGAGCGACCGGACCGTGGGTCGTGACGAGATAGCGCGCTCCGATGAACTGGTCGAGCTCGACCAGGTGGATGTGCCCGGCCTCGCCTGGCTCGGGCGAGTGGAGGACCACGAACAGGTGGTCGTGGTAGGCGTGGAGCTTCGGGAGATGGTTGCGCTCGAGGATGTCGCGCAGGGCGAGGTCGTGGAACCCGAACGTGTCGGCGAGCTGTCGGGCCGTCACCTGGTCGCAGGACACGACGTCGACCCAGACGATCCCCTCGTCGCGCCCGAGCAACGCCGGCACGTCCGACCAGTCACGCTCCTCGAGACCCGATGGCGTGATCCGGCGGACATCCATTACCGAAGAGGTGATCTAGTAGCGCTCGGGGACGAACTTCTGGTCGGTCATCGGGGGGCGGACGTATCCATCGTCCTTCTGCCGACGCGGCAGCTTGATCGGCGCAGGGGTCAGGTCCTTGTACGGGATCTGGCTGAGGAGGTGGCTGATGACGTTGAGCCGCGCGCGCTTCTTGTCGTCCGAGGTCACGACGTACCACGGCGCTTCCGGGATGTCTGTGAAGCGGAAGTTCTCGTCCTTGGCCCGCGAGTATTCGACCCATTTCGACCTTGACTCGAGGTCCATGGGACTCAGCTTCCAGCGGCGCGTCGGATCCTGGATCCGGCGCCGGAACCGGCGTTCCTGCTCCTCGTCGCTGACAGAGAACCAGTACTTGATGAGCTTGATGCCGGACCGGACGAGCATGCGCTCGAACTCCGGTGTCGACCGCATGAACTCGCGGTATTCGCGTTCCGTGCAGAAGCCCATGACGCGCTCGACGCCGGCGCGGTTGTACCAGGAGCGATCGAACAGGACCATCTCGCCGGCCGCCGGCAGATGCGCCACGTAGCGCTGGAAATACCACTGCGACTTCTCGCGTTCCGTCGGTGCCGGCAGTGCGACGACCCGGGCGATGCGCGGGCTCATGCTCTCGGTGATCCGCTTGATCGCGCCACCCTTGCCCGCCGCGTCGCGGCCCTCGAAGATCACGACGACCTTCAGACCCTTGTGACGGATCCATTCCTGGAGCTTGACGAGCTCGATCTGGAGTCGTGCGAGCTCCTTGAGATAGAGCTTGTTCGAGAGGGGCTCGCGCGGCGTCGGCTCGCTCTCGTCGGCCATCAGCGCGGTCGTCGGCTCGGCGGAGGGCGCCTCCGCGGGCGACGTCTCCGTTTGCCGCCCTTTCCGAGTCCCATTGGTGTGATCGCGCGAGTTCTTCTTGGCTCGCTTCGTCGGGAGATCGGTCGACGCCCGGTTCTTGGCCATCGGGACCACCTCGGATCACGCTCGAAAAGAGGGAGCCGCACTCTACACCCGCTCGCTCGTCCGCGGACGTCGACCCGAGTCGAGCGGCAGTGGTGCCGACCGGCACCGCAGGGCTTGCCCGAAAACGGTCGCGTCATATGCTGGGATCCGAGCGGGGACTCGCCAGCGGTCGATATCCGGGTTGCATCGACCGTCGTGTGACGCAGAGATCGACCCGACCTGGGAGACTGGCGATGCGGCGCCTCTGGCTTTCTGCGACGTTCTGCCTACTGACGCTCTTGACGGTCGCGACCCCGGCTCTCGCAAGGGAGCCGATCCGCGAACCGTTCCTGTTGCCCGACGTCATCGAGGACTCGAGCTGCGGCTTCCTCGTCGTCGTGACATTCCCGGTTCAGCAGGAGTTCATCACCACCTATTTCGACAATGCCGGGGAACCGGTGAAGCAGATCATCACCGGGAGGCTCGTAGCCACATTCAGCAATCCGGCGAACGGCGTGACGTTCACTCTCAACATCTCCGGGCCGTTCCACACCTTCTTGTCGACGGGTGAGGCATATGCCTCGGGTCGCGTGGGCGGGCCGGTGGGTTTCGAGCCGGGTCTGAACAACTTCTCGGGCCGCGTGAACCTGATCACCGGCGAGCTTCGCGGGCACCTGGAACCGCTCTGCCCGGTCCTGGCAGGCACCTAGCATCCAGCAGCGCGGCGGAGGTGCAGATACCCTCCGTCGCTTCCGGGTACACTCCCGACGCCCCGTGGCTTCACCCGCGCTTTTCCAGCGCTTATGCCCGGGGCACCGCGGTGGCCTTAGCTCAATCGGCAGAGCATCGGATTGTGGCTCCGAAGGTTATGGGTTCGAGCCCCATAGGCCACCCCAGTCTCTCGACCGTCCCTCGTGCCTGTTTACTTGCCGTTGATCGTTCAGGCGCATCATCGGCAAGGACTGGACCCCGAAAGCAGCCGGATCAGGTCCCTCTACCTTCCCGTTATTCGTGCTAGCGATGAGCGGCAGGCAGAATGCGGTGCGCTCCTTCGAGTGATGCGCTTCAGCGATCAGCGGCAGGTAATCGCGATCAG
The DNA here is from genome assembly GCA_044868045.1 of Candidatus Limnocylindrales bacterium. GTDB lineage: Bacteria > Chloroflexota > Limnocylindria > Limnocylindrales > CSP1-4 > SPCO01. The sequence continues at coordinate 177 of JBIOWA010000255.1, read as the reverse complement.
GAGCCGTTGAGGAGCTCGGATGGACGAACTACAGAGCACACGCAAGCGGATCGGGCTGGTCGCGCACGACAACAAGAAACCGGACCTGTTGGCCTGGGCTCGGTTCAACCAACGCCAGCTCGCGGCGCACGAGCTCATCGCCACGGGCACGACCGGGACGCTCCTCGAGGACGAGCT
>JBIOWA010000254.1:0-5414 GCA_044868045.1 Candidatus Limnocylindrales bacterium | reverse complement strand
CGGCAGGTCGTCCCGCGTCGTCTTGGCGTCCGCGAACCCTTCCGCAGCCACGATCGCCGCGCCGATGATCCCGGCGTCATTGCGCAGCGTCGCCGCGACGACCGGCGTCCGGCACGTGAGGCGCGGGATGAACTTGTCGCCGTTCTTGCTCACGCCACCGCCCAGGATGAACAGGCTGGGCCACATCAGGTCCTCTATCCGCTGGAGGTGCTCATCGAGATCCTGTGCCCAGGCCTTCCACGACAGCCCCCGGCGTGTCCGGGCCACGGAGGCCGACCGCCGTTCTGCAGGCCGGCCGCGGATCTCCATCTGCCCGAACTCGGTGTTCGGCACGAGCGTGCCGTCGACGAACACGCCCGATCCCACGCCGGTCCCGAGGGTCAGGAAGATGACCGTGCCGGGCTTCCCGGCTCCGACGCCGAACCGCATCTCGGCGATCCCCGCCGCGTCGGCGTCATTGACGATCTCGACCTGCCGCTTCAGCGACTTCGCGAGCTTGTCCCGGATCGGGAAGTCGATCCAGGCGGGGTCGATGTTCGCCGCAGTGACCAGACGCCCATCGATCGCCACGCCCGGCAGGCCCACGCCGACCGGCGTGTCGGCGGGCAGATTGTTCGATTTGGCGAGTCGTCGCACGAGCCGCCCGATCGAAGCGCTCACCCTGTCCGGCGTCGACGGCACCGGGGTGGCGACCCGCAGCCGGTCCGAGTGGAGGGTCCCGGCGTCGATATCGACCACCGACGCCTTGATGCCGCTCCCACCGACATCGACGCCGATCGCGACGCGACCGCCGGTCGATTCGTTCGGTGCCGCCTCGTCCGTCATGCCGGCCTCTCAGAAGTAGTTGACGGTGATGCCGCCGTCGACGACCAGCGAGGCGCCGTTGGTCCAGCGCGACTCGTCCGACGCAAGGTACACGGCCATGTTGACGATCTCCTCGGGTTTTCCGAAGCGACCGGTCGGGTTGCGTGCGAGCCGGATCCGCTTGGCCTCCTCGTCCTTGACCAGCCAGCCCATCAGCAACGGTGTCTCGACAGGGCCAGGGCAGATCGCGTTCGTGCGGATGCCCTTCGGGCCGAACTGGACGGCGAGGCTCCGCGTGAGGCTGATCAACGCCCCCTTCGACGCGGTGTACGCATCCTGCGGAACCGAACAGCCGACGAGTGCGACGAAGCTCGCGATGTTGATGATCGATCCGCCGCCCGTCGCTTCCATCGCCGGGATCGCATATTTGCAGCCGAGGAACACGCCGCGCACGTTGACCGCCATCACCTGGTCCCAGACATCGACCGAGGTATCGGTCACTGAATGGTCGGCCTCGGGCATGATCCCGGCGTTGTTGTAGAGGCAGTCGAGACGCCCGTACGTCGCCACGGCGTGGTCGACCATGCCCTTGGCGTCCGCCTCCTTCGAGACGTCGGCCTTGACGAACGTGGCCTCACCGCCGGCGGCGCGCACGAGGTCGACGGTCTCCTGCCCGGCAGCTTCGCCGTACTCCGCCACGACGACCCGCGCACCGTGTCCGGCGAAGACCTGGGCCGCGACGCGACCCATACCGCCACCGCCACCGGTGATGATCGTGACCTTGTCGGCGAGTCGCATCGTGAGCCGGGACCCTCTCATGGCGGTCGCCGGTCGGTGCCGGCGTCGGCGCCATCGTACCTGCGCGTCGATGGCGCAGATGTAGGCTCTCGCCATGCCGGATACCGCCGAGATGATGGCCGCCGTCGCGGCTGGCGACACCGACGCCGTCGCCCGGCTGCTCGCGGAGGATCCCTCGCTCGCATCGGCCCGTGGCGACGATGGTGTCTCGGCGGTCCTGCTGGCGCGCTACCGGTTCGATAGACCGACGATGGATGCGCTCCTCGCCGCGGACCCGGAGCTCGATGTCTTCGAGGCCGCGGCCCTCGGTCGGCTCGACCGCCTCAAGGAACGCCTGGCGACGCTGCCGGATGCCCCCGCCGCGTTCTCGCCGGATGGGTTCACGGCGCTGCACCTCGCCGCTTTCTTCGGCAGGGCCGAGGCGGTCCACATCCTGTTGGACGCGGGCGCCAGCGTCGACGCGTATACCCACAACACGTTCGCGAACCAGCCACTGCACGCGGCGGCAGCCGGTCGGCACGTCGAGGTGTGCCGGTTGCTCCTGGCCGCCGGAGCCGACGTCGACGCGACCCAGCACGGCGGCTATACACCGCTCCACGAAGCCGCGCAGCACGGCGACGACGAGATGGTCGAGCTGTTCCTCTCGGCGGGCGCCGACCCGACCGTGGCGGTGGCCAAGGGCGGGACGCCCGCGGACCTGGCCGAGGCCGCCGGACATCGCGATGTCGCGAACCGCCTTCGCGAGGTCGCCGCATCGCGCCAAGCAGGACCGTCGGCGGGGTCCGATTAGGACTTTGGTACTACGTCACGGTCCGGCGGCGGCCGGGAAGATACGGTGGTCAGGGGGAAGAGCGAGAGGGGGATCCGGCGCCGAGAACGCGCCCTTCAACGACCCGCCTCAGCGCGCGGCGCGGGTCTCCAGCAGGGCCGTCCGGACCGCCGCGAACTCCCTTTCGACGGCTGCGATGCGCTCTGCCATCCCCGGGACCACGCCCGCGCGTGCGTCCATCTCCAGCGAGCGGCACTGATCGGCGAGGGCCGTCGCCCCCACGTTGTCGCTGTTCGACTTGAGCGAGTGCGCCGGCCGCATGATGCCCGCGACATCGTTCGCGGCCCCGGCGGAGCGCAGGGCGTCGAGCTGGGTGGTCGCGTCGTCCAGGAACGTGTCGACCAGCTCGTCGACGAAGGCGACGTCCCCACCGGTGATTTCGAGCAACCGCGTCATCGCGTTCGGGTCGAGCGTCACGTCGATGCGCCCTCGGCGGCCCGGTCGAGATCGCCGCTCCGCTCGCCGACGCCGGTGATCGCGTAGGTCGGGATCGCCCGACTGAAGCCCTTGAGCGACCGGTCGCCCGCCGGCTCGGCCAGGATCCTGGCGTCGGTCTCTGCTTCCGCGAACGTGCGGGCCGCGACCAGGATCTCGCCCGGAGCGGCCTCGCCGCTCAACCGCGATGCCAGGATGATCGCGTTGCCGATGGCCCCGTAGTCGTAGCGCCCCTCGAAGCCGATCCGCCCGAGCGTAGCGTACCCAGTCGCGATCCCGATCCCGATCTCCAGGACGTGGCCGCGTCGGCGCCAGTCCGCCGACAGCCCCGCGAACCGGTCACGCATCGCGACGGCCATGCCGATCGCGCGGGCCGCATGGTCGGGCTGGAGCACGGGGTCGTTGAAGAACGTCATGAAGCCGTCGCCGGCGAAGTGCTCGAGCGTCCCTTCGTGTTCGACGATCAACTCCCCCATCGCGGCGTGGTAGGCACGCAGGAAGCCCAGGACCTCCTCTGGCTCGGCGGTCTCGGAGAATGCCGTGAAGTTGCGCAGGTCGCAGAACATCGCCGTGATCTCGCGTCGATGGCCCGCGAGCATCGCCTCGCCATCGGCACTCGACACGAGGGCAGCCACCTGGGGCGACAGGAAGCGCGCCAGCTGTGAGCGCTGTCGGTCGATCGTAGCCAGGAGGTCGCGTTCGTTGTCGCGCAGCCGCTTCTGGGCGAGCGATGCCTCGATCCGTGCTCGGAGGATCTCCGGGTCGACGGTCTTGGGCAGGTAGTCCGCCGCACCCATCCGGATGCAGCGGACGACGCTGTCGAGCTCGTCGACGCCAGAGATGACGATGACCGGCACGTCGCGCAGCCCATCATCGGCCTTGAGGGCGGCCAGTGTCTCGTGCCCGTCCATCTCTGGCATCACGATGTCGAGCAGGACCAGATCGATCGGGTCGGCGCCAGGGTCGCGCAGCCGTTCGAGGGCCTGACGCCCGTCCCCCGCCTCGACCGCTGAATGGCCGATGCCCTCGAGCAGGCGCACGAGCAGGCGGCGATTGAACGGCGTGTCGTCGACGACGAGGATGCGGGCGGGGTTCATGCCGGCGACCGACCGTCCGACGTGGCCGCCGCCCGATCGTCCGCCCGACCCGCCGCGACGAGGCTCGCCTGCAGCGCATCGGGCGCGATCGGCTTCGCGATGTAGTCGTCCATCCCGGCCTCGAGGCAGGCCTCCCGGTCGCCGTCCATCGCGTTCGCGGTCATCGCCACGATCCGCGGGCCGTCGGCGGGCCAGCGTCGGCGGATCCGCCGCGTCGCCTCGAGTCCGTCGAGCTCGGGCATCTGGACGTCCATCAGCACGACGTCATAGACCGCACCCTCGAGCGCCGCGATCGCCTCGAGGCCGTTTCCGGCGACATCGGCGCGATAGCCCATCCGATCGAGCAGGCGAAGCGCGAGCTTCTGGTTCACCGGGTTGTCCTCGGCCAGGAGGATGCGCAGCGGATGCCGGGCTCCCAGGCCATGATCGATCCCGGCCCCGCTCGAGCGGACCGGCACGGCGGTCGCCTGGCCGGCAAGGGCGGTCGCCAGGGCGTCGTACAGCGCCGAGGGCTTGACGGGCTTGACGAGGAACGCGGCGACCGCATCGTTGTCGCGCTCGTGGACGCCGAGCGATGAGAGCACGACGACCGATGTCGACGCGCCGGGCTCCGCGGCGCGCAACGCAGTCGCCAGCGCGATGCCATCGAGCTCCGGCATGTGGAGGTCGACGATCGCGAGATCGAACCGCTCGCCGTCGACGACCCAGCCGAGCGCCTCGCGCGGTGAGCCGCTCTCCCGCCCGATCATGCCCCAGCGCTCGATCAGCTTCAGGAGGATCCGCCGGTTCGTGGCGTTGTCATCGACGACCAGCACGCGGTGGCCGGCCAGATCGACGAGGCGGACCGGCTCGGGTGCGACCACGCCCTGCGCCGCGTCGGCTTCGAAGGTCAATTCGAACGTGCTGCCGCGGCCCGCCACGCCATCGCTGCTCGCGACCAGGTCGCCATCCATCAGTTCCGCCAGGCGGCGACTGATCGCCAGCCCGAGCCCGGTCCCGCCGTATCGTCGCGAGATCGAGGCATCCGCCTGGCTAAACGACTGGAAGAGCCGATCCATGCGATCGGCGGGGATGCCGATCCCGGTGTCGCGGACGCTCACCGAGATGTGCCATCGGGGCGCCGATGCGCCCGCCTCTCGGCCGTCCACGGCACGCCCGCTCGCGGACAGCTCGACTTCTCCGCGATCCGTGAACTTGATCGCGTTCGACAGCAGGTTGATCACGATCTGGCGCACCCGACCCTGGTCGCCGACGATCGTGCGGGGCAGCTCGTCATCGATCGCATAGACCAGCTCGAGGTGTTTCGCCGCCGCGGCCGGCGCGAGGACGTCAACGGCACCCTCGATGCACGCCCGCACGTCCAAGGGCTGCTGCTCCAGCTCGACCCGTCCGGCCTCGATCTTCGAGAAGTCGAGGATGTCGTTGATGATCGTGAGGAGGGCGTCGCCCGA
>JBIOWA010000253.1:0-7926 GCA_044868045.1 Candidatus Limnocylindrales bacterium | reverse complement strand
CCCAGCGGACGGCCGTCGCCTCACCCAAGGCGGCCGCCACCCCGGAGCCCGTGCAAGCAGGAGAGTGAGGCCTCGGTGCCCAAGATCAAGAGTCACAAGACGGCGCAGAAGCGCATCGGTGTAACCGGCAGCGGCAAGATCATCCGCGTGAACGCCTGGCGCGGGCACCACCTCGAGATCAAGTCGTCGCGCCGCACCCGCCGCTACGCCGGCAAGACCATCATGAAGGGCGTGCATGCGAAGCAGGTCCGTCGCATGCTGCCGTACCTCTAGGAGCCACTACCCGTCATGGCACGTGTCAAGCGAGGCGTCACCGCCCACAAGCGCCACAAGCGCCTCCTCAAGGCCGCTGAAGGCCGCAAGGGCACCAAGTCGCGGCTGATCAAGCCCGCGCGCGAAGCGCTGCTCCACGCTCTCGCCTACGCGACGCGCGACCGCAAGCAGCGCAAGCGCCAGATGCGCGAGCTGTGGATCGTGCGCATCAATGCGGCCGCCCGCCAGAACGGCCTGACTTACGGGCAGTTCATGAGCGGACTGAAGCGCGCCGACATCAATCTCGATCGCAAGATCCTGGCCGACCTCGCCGTGCGTGACAGCGCGACCTTCGGTCGCATCGCCGAAGCCGCCAAGAGCGCGTAATCCTCGGGCCGATGCGCTCGAGGACCGCGCGCTCGGCCCTCGGAGGGTGGGTCGCAGACCCTCGACCACGGTGAAGGTCGAGGGTTAGTGATTCTAGGAGAAGCGTGGACCTCGCCGACCTGACCCGCGACCTCGAGGCGCTTCGGACCGAGGCCCTCGCCGCGATCGCGGCCGCCCCCGATGCTGCGGCCCTCGAGTCGCTCGAGCTCGACATCCTTGGCAAGAAGGGTCGCCTGACGAGCGTGCTCCGCGGGATCGGGGCGCTGCCTGCCGAGGACCGGCCGCGCGTGGGCGCCGTGGCCAATACCGTGCGCACCGCGATCGAATCGGCGCTTGCCGACCGAGGGGCCACCCTGCGCGGCAGCGAGCTCGAGGCTCGCCTGGCGGCCGAGGCCGTCGATGTCACGACTCCGGGCCGGCCCATCAGGCTCGGCACGCTCCACCCGAGCATCGAAGCGATGCGCGAGATCGCCAGCATCTTCGAGCAGTTCGGGTTCGTGACCTACGAGTCGCCCGAGATCGAGGACGACCTCACGAACTTCCAGATGCTCAACATCCCGCCTGACCATCCGGCCCGCGACCTCTGGGACACCCTCTACGTCGACGTCGAAGGTCGACTGCTGCGAACCCACACATCGCCCGGCCAGATCCGCGTGATGCAGTCGGAGACGCCACCGATCCGCGCGCTCCTGCCCGGCCGCTGCTTCCGCTACGAGGCGATCGACGCCAGCCACGGCTCGGAGTTCTTCCAGGTCGAGGGCCTCATGATCGATGAGGGCACGACGATGGCCGACCTCAAGGGCCTACTCGAGCAGTTCGTGGGCGCGATGTACGGCGCCGACAAGCGCACCCGGTTCCGGCCCGGCTACTACCCGTTCACGGAGCCGTCGGTGGCGTTCGACGTGGAGTGCCTGGTCTGTGGCGGCCCCGGCTGCCCGGCGTGTGGTCGCAGTGGCTGGATGACGATCCTCGGAGCCGGGATGGTCCACCCCGTTGTGCTCCAGTACGGCGGCCTCGACCCCGAGCGATACCAGGGCTTCGCGTTCGGCATGGGTCCCGAGCGGATCAAGATGCTCAAGCACGGCATCACCGACCTCAGGCTGTTCCTCGAGAACGACCTCCGCTTCCTGGAGCAGTTCAGGTGAGGCGGTGAGAGAAACCTCGGGCCAATGGCGTCGCGGAGCTCCGCCTTGGGCCTCGGTGCGCGAGTGCCGAGTTACGGTTGAGGGTGGCCTCTTATGAGAGTGCCGCTGTCTTGGCTACGGGAATATGTCGACATCCAGCTCACGCCGCAGCAGCTGGCCGAGCGGCTGACGCTGCTCGGGATGGAAGTCAAGAGCGTGGAGGTGCTCGGCAGCGATTGGCAGAACGTGGTCGTCGGCGAGCTCCTTGCCGTCGAGCGCCACCCGCGCGCGGATCGACTGTCGTTGACCCACGTCACGGTCGGCGACGGCGACCCGCTCGAGATCATCTGTGGCGCGACGAACATCGCTGTCGGCCAGCGCGTGCCGGTCGCGCTGCCGGGCGCCGTACTGCCGGGCGACCGGCGCATCGAGCGGACCGAGAAGATGGGCGTCGTCAGCAATGGGATGCTCTGCTCGGGCGACGAACTTCGGCTGACCGGGGACGCCGACGGCATCCTGATCCTGCCCGCGGATGCGCCGATCGGGAAGCCGCTCGCCGATCTCTATGGCGACACCGTCCTCGACGTCGACGTCAAGCCGAACCGCGGCGACGCGCTGAGCCTGATCGGACTGGCGCGCGAGGTCTCGGCAGTCACCGGGGCGCCGGTGCGCTTCCCGGAGACGGACCCCACCGAGAACGGACCGCCGATCGCGGAACGCCTCCAGGTCGCCGTCGAGGAACCCATGTTGTGCACGAGGTTCGTCGGCCGGTGGGTCGGCGCCATGACGATCAAGCCGTCGCCCGATCTCGTCCAGATGCGCCTGATCGCCGCCGGCCAGCGCCCGGTCAACAACGTGGTCGACGTGAGCAACTACGTCATGCTCGAGCTCGGCAAGCCGATCCACACGTTCGACGCGGCCGCCGTCCGCGACAACAGGATCGTGGTCCGGCTGGCCCGCCAGGGCGAGCGTCTCGAAACGCTGGACCACGTCGACCGCGAGCTGACGCCCGAGACCCTGCTGATCGCCGATCCGGCCGGCCCACTCGCGATCGCCGGTGTGATGGGCGGGGCGATATCCGAGATCTCCGACACGACCGCCGAGGTCGTCGTCGAGTCGGCCATCTTCGATCCGGTGTCGATCCGTCGAACGGCGTTCCACTACGCGCTGCGGTCGGAAGCCAGCCTCCGTTTCGAGAAGGGTCAGGAGCACAGGCTGGCTCGCCTGGGCGCCGATCGCACGGCCCGCCTCATCAGCGAATGGGCCGGCGGTCAGGTCGCGATGGGCGTCGTCGACACCGATCCGGTCGAACCGACCCCGACGCACGTGGCGTTCCGTCCCGCGCGTGTCGACCGACTGCTTGGTACGAACCTGGCATCGGCGGAGCAACGCCACCTGCTCGGGAGGGTCGGCGTGACGACCGAACCGGCTCCGGCCGGCACCCGGATCCTGGTCGCCACCGCGCCGCAGCCGCTCGATGTCGATCCGGGCGACGCGGAGACGCTCGTCGCGACGGTACCGAGCTGGCGACGCGACCTCTCGATCGAGGCGGACATCGCCGAGGAGATCGCCCGCGTTCGCGGCTACGAGACGATCCCTGGGATCACCCCCCACACGCCGATGCCGGCGTACCGACCTTCACCGTTGCGGCTCCGGGATACGGTCCGTGAAACGCTCGCGGGCATCGGGCTGTCCGAGGCGGTCACCTCGGCCCTCGTCTCACCGGCGATGGTCGAGCGCTTCGGCCCCATGGACGACATCGTCGTCCCGGGCGAGGGGATCGCCGGTGGCCGCCCGGTGACGGTCACGAACCCGCTGTCGAGCCAGCACTCGGTCATGCGCCAGAGTCTGCTCGGGAGCCTGCTCGAGGTCGTGTCGACCAACCAGCGGCACGGTCGGGACGACATCGCGATCTTCGAGGTCGGCAAGGGGTACGGTGCGACCGAAGATGGCGACTCGACGCACGAGTGGTGGCGGCTCGGGCTCGCCCTGACGGGGGCGGCCGAAGCGCCGTCCTGGAACCGGCCGCCCCGCGCCTTCGATCTCGACGACGCGAAGGGCGTGATCGATCTCATCGCGCGTCGCATCGGTCTGCCGACGCCGGCGTACAGCACGCTGCGCGACGATCCACGGCTGCATCCCGGGCGTGCCGCACGGGTGACGGCCGGCGACGGGCTTGCCGGCAGGGTGGGGGAGCTGCATCCGAGCATCGTCGACGCGCTCGATCTCCGGGCCGCGCGCATCCTCGTCGCGGAGCTGGCGATCGCCGGACTGTCGGGCGGCCAACCCTCGGTGCCGCGCACCACGACCCCACCCAGGTTTCCGGCGATCGATCGTGACATTGCCGTGATCGTCGCGGCGGACGTGCCCGCGGCGGACGTCGAAGCCTCGATCCGCCGCCATGCCGGTCTGCTGCTGTATGCCGCCACGCTGTTCGACATCTACCGCGGGAGGCCGCTCGAGGCGAGCGAGAAGAGCCTCGCCTACCGCCTGGAGTTCCAGGCGGAGGATCGAACTCTCGTCGAAGCGGAGGTCGATGCCGCGGTGTCAGCCGTCACCGATGGCCTCGCCGCGGACGTCGGAGGTCGCCTCAGAGCCTGACCCGAAAGTACCGGTCGAAGGGCGCCGCGGACCGGTTGCGACCGCCGAAGAGCCGCTGCTACCCTTGCGCGGCTCCGGGTCGGATGACCCGCCCGAACCGTCACTCAAGGAGATTCGGTGGATCTCGGGGATCTCGGCGGCGTCAAGACCGTCGACTGGCTGATCATCGTCTTCTTCCTTGCGTTCTTCGTCCTCGGCTTCGCCCAGGGCACGATCCGGCGCCTGATCGGCATCGGGGCCATCCTCTTCTCGTTCCTGTTCGCCGCGAACGTCGCCGAGCCGCTCGGCGTGTTCCTCGGCGCCAACTGGACGCACCTGCCCAAGGAATACTCGTACATGGTCGGGTTCGGCACGATCTTCGTCGCCGCGGCCCTCGCGTTCGCGATCGTCGTCCAGGGGTTCTACAAGACCCAGCCGCTGTTCCAGAAGGCGCGTTTCGTCGATGAGGTGCTGGGCGGCCTGCTCGGGCTGCTCCAGGCGGGCATCATCCTGCTGGCAGTCGTGGTCATCCTCGATTCGTTCTTCCTGTTGAACGTCTCGCAGGACCCCGACGAGATCGGATTCCTGCGCGACCTGTGGACCGCGCTCAATGGCTCCGAGATCGTGCGGATCTTCCGCGAGGCGGTGATCCCGGCGTTCTTCACGCTGTTCGGGCTGTTCATCCCGGACAAGATCGAGCAGTACTACTAAGGCCGCGCGCCTGAGCGTCCTGGACCGAGCCGACCTCGAGGGCGACGCTCCCGAGGCCGCTCGCGTCCTCCTCGGCGCACGGCTCGTGCGCGACGACGAGACCGGCCGGCGCGAGGGCCGGATCGTCGAAGTCGAAGCGTATGGCGGGCCGGATGACCGCGCGTCGCACGCCCGCTTCGGGAGCACGCGCCGCAACCGGGTCATGGCAGGGCTGCCCGGCATCGCCTACGTGTACCTTGTCTACGGGATGTACGACTGCCTCAACGTCGTGACGGGCCCGCGCGGCGCCGCCTCCGCGGTCCTGATCCGCGCGGTCGAGCCGCTCGCCGGTCTCGATCGCATGCGCGCCGATCGGTTGGCGGTGACGACACGCCGCCGCGCCGGACGGACCGCCGAGGGTCTCGACGCGGCGCGTGCCCGCCTGGGTCGCACCGCCGTCCATCGTCTCGCCAGCGGGCCCGGGATCGTGGCGGCCGCCTTTGGCATCGACACGACATGGACCGGCCATGACCTCTGCTCGGAGGTGTCCGCCCTTCGACTCGAGCGAGATCCGCATGATCCGGCCGACATCGTCGCCCGCGATGCGGTCCGGGCGACCGCTCGGATCGGCGTCGGCTACGCCGGCGCGGAATGGGCCGAACGACCGTGGCGGTTCACGATCGCCGGCCACCCTTCGGTCTCGAGCGCTGCGGCGCGCTGACCCCGGCTCCGCCCGAATGGACACTCGCTCCCAGGTCCTGCTCGAGTTCCCGCTCGTCCGGGATCGGCTCGCGGAGCTGACCTCGTTCGGACCGTCGCGCCGGCTCGCCGAAACCCTCGAACCCTCGGCCGATCCGGTGATCGTCGCTCGACGACTGGACGAGACCGACCAGGCGCGCGCGCTGCTCGAGGACCGCCCGGACGTCGGGATCGGGGCGGCCCACGACATCGGGCCGCTCATCGAACGGGCGGCCCGCGGCGGCCGGCTGGACCCGGAAGGGTTCCTCGCGATCGCCGATACGCTCGACGCCGCGGCGCGTCTTGCCACGTCGCTCTCGGAGGAACGACGCCCGCTCCTGCGTGAGCTGGGTCGCGAGCTGCACCCGCTCCCTGCCGTCCGCAGCACCCTCGCCCGCTGCTTCGATCCGGTGGGCGAGCTGCTGGACACCGCCTCGCCGCGGCTCGGCGGCCTCCGCGCCGCGGTTCGAGTCGCGTACGACCGGTTGCGTCGCCGCCTGGATGCGCTGGTCGGCGCGGAGCTCGGGAACGCCCTGCAGGATCCGATCGTGACGCTGCGGAACGGTCGGTATGTGGTCCCGGTCAAGGCCGAGGCGCGTTCGAGGGTCAAGGGCATCGTCCACGACGCGTCGGGGAGCGGCCAGACCCTGTTCGTGGAGCCGCTCGTGGCGGTCGAGCTCGGGAACGCCTGGCGCGAGGCACAGGTCGCCGAACGGGAGGAGGTCGAGCGGATCCTCGACGAGCTGTCGGCGCTGATCGCCGCGAATGCTGCCGCACTGCGCGAGTCGCTCGACGCGCTGGCGCGCTTCGACCTCTGGGCGGCGAAGGCGACGCTCGCCGCCGACATGGACGCGACCCGAGCCGAGACCGCCGAACGGCCCGAGGTCGTGCTGCTGTCCGCGCGGCATCCCGGCCTGACCGGCCGCGTCGTGCCGATCGACGTGCGGATCGGCGACGGCTACACGGCGTTGGTCGTGACCGGCCCGAACACCGGCGGCAAGACCGTGACGCTGCGGACGATCGGGCTGCTCAGCCTGATGCACCAGGCCGGGCTGCACATCCCGGCCGAGGCCGGCAGTCGCCTGCCGGTATGGCGCGACGTCTTCGCCGACATCGGCGACGAGCAGTCGGTCGCCCAGTCGTTGTCCACGTTCTCCGGACACCTGCGGCGGATCACGACGATCGTCGCGGAGGCCGGTCCCGGAACGCTGATCCTGCTCGACGAGCTCGGTGCGGGGACGGATCCGACCGAGGGGTCGGCGCTGGCCCAGGCCCTGCTCGACCACTTCATCCGGGCCGGCGCGATCGTCGCGGCCACGACCCATTACGCCGAGCTCAAGGCGTATGCCCACACCACGCCGGGTGCCACCAACGCGGCGGTCGAGTTCGACCTCGAGACCCTGTCGCCGACCTATCACCTCACGATCGGCTTGCCGGGCGAGAGCCAGGCATTCGCGATCGCCGAGCGGCTCGGACTGCCGGACGCGATCGTCGCCGACGCGCGGTCGCGCCTGTCCGAGTCGCAGCGCTCGTTCGAGGCCACGCTGGCGGCGATCCGGGCGACCGAGGGCGAGACGAGCGACGCACTGGAGCGCGCGCGGGTCGCCGAGGCGAAGGCCGCGGAGGCGCTGCGGACCGCGGAAGAGGAGCGGCGGCGTGCGCGCCGCGAACGCGACGAGCGGGTGACTGCTGCGCGCGAGGAGGCAGATCGGGTCGTCGAGGCGCTGCGCGCCGAAGTGGCCTCGACGCGCCGGGCGCTGGAGCGCGAGACGGTAACGGCGGCCTCGCTCGACGCAGCCGTCGCTCGCGCGGAGGCCATCGCCAGTCGGCTGCCCGCGGCCACGCCGGCCGAGGCCGCAGCGCCGCCGGGCGAGCCCCGACGATGGAAGGTCGGCGATCGAGCCCGGAGTCGGTCCGGTGGCTGGGAGGGCAGGATCGCGGCGCTCGAGAAGGGTGGTCGGCGCGGGACGCTCGAGGCCGGTGGCATGCGCGTGTCGGTTGACGTCGACGATCTCGTGCCGGCGATCGGGTCGGCGGCAGCGGTCGGCGCAGGCAGCCGGCATGCCGCCGCGGGTGGTGCGGACGCGACGTCGAATGCCGCCGCGCTTCGGCTGGACCGCGCCAGGAGCGTGGCGTCGTCGCTCGACCTGCGCGG
>JBIOWA010000252.1:0-5809 GCA_044868045.1 Candidatus Limnocylindrales bacterium | reverse complement strand
GACCGGCTCGGCGTCACCCGGCCGCAGGTCAGCCGCCTGCTGAAGCGAGCCCGGGCCGAGGGCATCGTCGAGATCCGCATCGTGGATCGGACGACGGCCGATTCGCCGGCGGCCGAGGAGCTGCGTCGACGGTTCGGTCTCCAGGCGGTCCACCTCGCGCCGACACTCGCTGGGCCGGAGGACCTCACCCGACGGATCGTCGGTCGTCTCGCGGCGCAGGTCCTGCGTGCCAGCGTCCGCGACGGCGAGATCATCGGGATCGGGGACGGCGCCTCGGTCGGCGCCGTGGCCGATGCCCTGGACGATGCGACCCCGGTCCGGGCGACCGTCGTGCCCCTCGCCGGCGGCTACTGGTCGACCGGCCCCGATCGCGATCCCTTCCGGCGCATCGCCGACGCGTTCGGCGCCCAGCCACACGGTTTGATGGCCCCCGGCCTCCTCGACGATGCGGCGACGAAGCGGGCCCTCGAGGCACACGCCGGCGTCCGCGCGGTCATCGACCTCTGGGAACGGCTCGACGTCGCGCTGTTCGGTATCGGCGGTCGCTCGTGGGGCGTCGGTTCGCTGGGACCCGAAGTGGCGCGAACACTCGACCAAGCCGAGGCGGTCGGCGAGATCCTGATCGCGCCGTTCGACGTCGATGGGAAGTTCGTGTGTCCGGCCCTCCGCGATCGGGTGCTGGCGTTCGACGCCCGCGGGCTTGGGCGAGTCCCAACCTCGATCGGGGTCGGCTCCGGGGATCGCAAGGTCCGCCCGATCCTCGGCGCACTCCGCTCCGGCGTGGTCAGGACGCTCGTCACCGACGTCGAGACGGCCGAGGCCGTCGTGGCCCTGGACGACGGATGACGACCCCGACGGCCGCGATCCTCGGCATCGATCTCGGGACGACCGAGGTCAAGGCGGGGCTCGTCGGCCTCGACGGCCGGCTGCTGGCGATCGCACGCGCCGGGTACGGGCTCGCGGTCGGGCACGGAACGGGTTGGGCGGAACAGGACGCGGCCTCGTGGTGGTCCGCGGTGGTCGTCGCCGTCCGCGCCCTCCGACCGCCAGAGCCGGTCGATGTAATCGCGATCGGCGTCGACGGGCACGGCCCGACACTCGCCCCGGTCGACGACCACGGCGAGGCGACCCGCCCGGCGATCACGTTCCTCGACACCCGCGCCGCCGCGGAGGCCGAGGACCTCGGCGCGGCCACGGGCCTCCGCGGATGGGCGCTCGGCCCGCTGCCGGCCGCCCTGTGGCTCGAGCGCCACGAACCCGAGTCGGCCGCCCGGACCCGCTGGTACCTGACGACATGGGAATGGCTCGCGTTCCGCCTGACGGGTGCGGCCCGCGCGCCGCTCGTCCCTGGCCAGGACGTGGCGGATCCCGACGCGGTGCGCACGGCGACCGGCCTGCGCGTCGACCGACGTCCGCCGGCCTCGGCGATCGGCGCGCTGGTCGGGCACCTGACCGAGGCGGCCGGCGCCTCGCTCGGCCTGCGGGCCGGGATCCCCGTCGCCGGCGGGACCAACGATGCGTTCGCGAGCTACCTCGGGGCCGGCCTGACCGACGCCGGCGATGCCTACGATCCGGGCGGTTCGGCGGGCGGGTTCGGCGTGTACTGGCACTCGCCGATCGAGGTGGCGGGTGCATTCGTCACGCCGGCGCCGCTCGAGGGGCTATACAGCGTCGGGGCGGCCATGGCCGCCACGGGCCGGGCGCTCGACTGGTTCCGCGACGGGATCGTCGGCGGTGGCCTGAGCACGGAATGGCTGCTCGAGGAGAGCGCCTCGACGCCGCCAGGCTCGGACGGCGTTGTGTTCCTGCCATATCTCGCCGGTGAGCGGTCGCCCATCTGGGACCCGGCTGCCACCGGCGCGTTCGTCGGCCTGACCCTCGCCCATGGCCGCGGCCATCTCGTTCGCGCGATCCTCGAGGCGAGTGCCCTCGCGATCCGGCACGTCGCCGAGCCGATGCTCGCCGCCGGCGTGACGGTCACCGCGATGCGGGCCTGCGGCGGCCCCGCGCGGAGCGAGACCTGGAACCAAATCAAGGCCGACGTGACCGGCTTCCCCGTGCTCGTACCGGCCGTGCTCGAGACGGCTGTGCTCGGCTCCGCGATCCTCGGCGCGGTCGGAGTCGGGGCCTGCCCGGACGTGTTGACGGCCGTCCGGGCGATGACGCGCATGGAGCGACGGCTCGAGCCCCGGCCAGAATGGCGCGCCACTTACGACCGGGCGTATGCCACGTACACCGGCCTATACCCGGCGCTCACGCGAGTCCTGCGGGGGACGGCGTGACGGCCCGGCCCGGCGCCATCCGGATCGATGGCGTCGCACTGTCGTTCCCGCGACGCGACGGCGGCCGCCTGCCGGTCCTCGAGGACATCGACCTCGCCATCGATGGCGGCGGCATCGCGGCGCTCATCGGCCCGAACGGATCGGGCAAGTCGACGCTGTTGCGGGTCATGGCAGGCCTCCTCGCGCCGGACCGGGGAACCGTCACGCTCGATGGCAAGCCGATCACGTCACCGGATCCGCGGATCGGGCTGGTATTCCAGGAACCGCGGCTGCTGCCGTGGCGATCGGCGGCCGACAACATCACCTACCCGCTCGAGCTCGCGGACTGGCCGGTCCAACGGCGCGCCGAGCGCCTGGAAGAGCTCACGGAGCTGGTCGGGTTCGACCCCTCGGTCCGTGCCAATCGACCGGCCGAGCTGTCGGGCGGTCAGCGCCAGCGCGTCGCGCTCGCCCGGGCCCTCGCGCTGGAGCCCGGCGTGCTGCTGCTCGACGAGCCGTTCAGCGCGCTCGATGCCCTGAGCCGCGAGCGCTTCGACCTCGAGCTGCTCGGACTCTGGGAGCGCGCCGGTTCGACGATCGTGCTGGTCACCCACAACATCGCCGAGGCGATCCTCGTCGCGGATCGCGTCGTCGTGCTGTCGCCGCGGCCCGGACGCGTGGTCGCCGACCTACCAGTGGAGCTGTCGAGACCGCGCTCGATCGCCGATCTCGATGCCGCGGTCGTCTCTCGGACGGCCCGGGAGATCCGACGCCACCTCGGCGAGGCGGCGGCCGCATGAGCCGATCCGCCGCGCTCTCGATCCTCGTGGCACTCGCCGCGTTCCTCGCCATCTGGCAGCTGGTCGTCATCGTGAGCGGCTTCCCGCCGTTCATCCTGCCCACGCCCGGCGCCGTGTTCGTCCGCTGGGCGACGGCGTGGAGCGCCGGCACGTTGACGCCGCACCTCATCGCCACGCTCCAGGAGATCGCCTTCGGATTCGCGGTCGGCGCCGGCGCGGCGCTGCTTGCCGGGTATGCCCTGGCGCGAAGCGCGCTTATCGAACGTCTCCTGTCGCCATACCTGGTCGCCGCGCAGGCGACGCCGATCCTGGCCCTCGCCCCGCTCATCGCCCTGTGGTTCGGGCCCGGCCTCGCGGGCAAGGTCGTGATCTGCGCGCTGATCGTGTTCTTCCCGGTCGCCGTGGCGACGATGGTCGGCATCCGCTCGGTCGACGCGGGTCTGCTCGAGCTCGGCAGGTCGCTCCGGGCGACGCGGCGCCAGGTCCTCACGACGCTCGAGATCCCGGCCGCGCTCCCGAGCATCCTCGGTGGGATGCGCGTCGGGGTCACGCTCGCCGTCGTCGGCGCCATCGTCGGCGAATGGGCGGGCGCAGAACGTGGTCTGGGCGTGCTCATCAACCTCGCGCGTGGGTCGATGTTCGATATCCCGCTGATGTTCGCCACGCTCCTGACGATCGCCCTCGTCGGGATCGCTCTCTACCTCGTCGTTGTCCTCGTCGAGCGCCGGCTGGTCGGTGCTCGGTAAGGTGCTTTGTCCCTGGAGGTGCCCGTGTCCCCCAATCGTCCGCTGATCTCGCTGATCGCGATCCTCAGCCTTGCCGTCGCTGCGTGTGGGCCGGGCGGTGCCTCGCCGGCGCCGAGCACCGCACCGAGCGAGGAGTCGAGCCAGCCCCCGGTCGCGCTGGCCGTCGGGCTCGGCTACATCAAGAGCGTGCAGTTCGCCCCGTTCTACCTGGCCGAGCAGGCCGGGTATTACGACGAGGCCGGTCTCAACGTCACGTTCCGCCACGGCACGGACTACGACGTGATCGCGTTGGTCGGGGAGGGCGAGCTCGACCTCGGTCTCGCCGACGGGACGAGCGTCATCCCGGCCGTCAGCCAGGGCATCCCCATCAAGTACGTCGCGACGATCTACGGGCGGTTCCCGTCAGTGGTCTTCGCGAAGGCGTCGTCGGGGATCGCCGCGGCCAAGGACCTGAAGGGCAAGAAGCTCGGGATCCCGGGCCGCTACGGCTCGTCCTGGATCATGCTCCAGGCGCTGCTCGGCTCGGCCGGCCTCACGCCCGACGACCTGCAGATCGTCGAGTACCCGGACTTCGGCCAGGGCGCGGCGGTCACTCAGGATGCGGTCGATGCCGCGACGGGCTTCGCGAACAACGAACCGGTCCAGCTCCGACTCACTGGCGTTGACGTGAACGTCCTGCGCGTCGATTCGATCGTGCCGCTGCCGGGGAACGGCTTGATCACCCGGACGGCCACGATCGATTCCAAGGGCGACGCGATGGCCGGGTTCATTGCCGCCACCCTGCGTGCGATGGAGGAGATCCGGGAGAAGCCCGAGGTCGGGCTCGATGCCGCGATCAAGGAAGTGCCGGAGCTGGGGGCTTCGCGGGAGACGCAGGCGGCGATCCTCGACGCCACGATCGAAGTGTGGAGCGGCCCCGCCCAGGAGGCTCGCGGGCTCGGGGCGATCGAGCCGGGCGACTGGCAGAAATCGGTCGACTATCTCAAGACGCTCGACCTGGTGCCGAACCCGGTCACGACGGACGACCTCATCGACACGGGATTGCTGCCGCCCGGCTAGCGCGGGCCTCCAATTCCAGCGGAGATCGCGCCGAGCGGCTAGAATGTGGATATCCCCGTCAGACACGAGGCCCGTGTCACTTCATGCGCAGGAGTCCCCGTTGAACAGTCGCCCGCCCGTCAAGCCTGCCGTCGCCAACGAGCCGTTCAAGCACGTGATCGACGAGTACAAGCACCAGGCGCAGACGATCACCTGCACGTGCGGCTGGCACGGCAGCTCGGCGACGATCGACCGCGGCGGCTCCGAATGGACCGCGCATCTGCTCGAGGTTCGCGGCAAGAAGCGCTAGGCGACGGCCGCACGGCAATACGACGACCGACCCGGATCCACGATCCGGGTCGTTGCACGTCCGCTAGCCTGTCGCCGTGGATCTCCCTGCCACGCCTCCGTTCGCCCTCCGGGCGCGACTGCTGACGCCGCTCGCTGCGGGGGGTTCGTCGTACGAGCCCGATGGCCTGCTCGAGATCGATGCAGCTGGTGGGATCGCCTACGCGGGGGCAGCCAGCCAGCGGCCGGACTCCGCCGCATCCGCCGCCGACCTGCGGCCGTGGGTGGTGATGCCCGGCATGGTCGATCTCCACGCCCACCTCCCGCAGATCCCGAACGCGGGTCTCGGCGCCGGGATGGACCTGCTGGCATGGCTCGAGAAGTACATCTTCCCGCTGGAGCGGGGCTTCGATGTCGCCACTGCTGAGCGGGTCGCGCCGGCCGCGTGGCGCGCGTTCGCAGCGGCCGGTACGACCATCGCCCTGGTCTACGGCGCCGTCTACGAGGCGAGCCTGGATGCGACGTTCCGCGCCGCCGAGGCGCACGGCATCCGCGCGATCGTCGGCAAGGTGATGATGGACCGGGGCACGTACGACGCAACGATCGACCCCGCGACGATCCTCGAACGATCGCTGGCGGAGAGCGCGCGGCTGATCGAGCGCTGGCACGGTGCCGA
>JBIOWA010000251.1:0-6220 GCA_044868045.1 Candidatus Limnocylindrales bacterium | reverse complement strand
GACGACCTGTCGACCGGCCATCGCGGCGCCGTCCCGGACGGAGCGAAGCTCATCGTCGGCGACTACGGCGACCAGGCCGCGATCACGCGCCTGCTGGCGGACCACGACATCGACGTCATCGTCCATTGCGCGGCCCGCTCGCTGGTCGGCGAATCACTCGAGGATCCGGCCCGCTACTTCCGCGATAACGTGAGCGGCGGGATCTCGCTGCTCGAGGCTGCTCGCGAGGTCGGCGTCGCCCGATTCGTGCTCTCATCGACGGCCGCCGTCTATGGCCAGCCGGCACGGACGCCGATCCCCGAGGACGCCGAGACCCGACCCATCAACCCGTACGGCGAGACTAAGCGTGCGTTCGAGGGTGCCCTCGCCTGGTATGGACGGGCCTACGGGCTTCGCAGCGTCTCGCTCCGCTACTTCAACGTGGCCGGCGCGACCGAGGCGCTGGGTGAGGACCACGATCCCGAGACCCACCTGATCCCAGCCATCCTCGCGGCGGTCGAGACCGGGCGTCCGCTGACGTTGTTCGGCGACGATTACCCGACCCCGGATGGGACGTGCATCCGCGACTACATCCACGTGGTCGACCTGGCCGACGCGCACCTGCGAGCGATCGAGACGACCGCCGCAGGCGACGCCCGCACGGCGACGGGGGCGCTCGTCTTCAACCTCGGGAACGGCGACGGCTTCAGCAATCTCGAGGTCATCCACGCCGCCGAACGCGTGATCGGGCGGCCGATCGACTACGAGATCGGGCCGCGCCGCCCCGGCGACCCGCCGGTGCTCGTCGCCTCGGCCGAGCGTGCCGGGACGATCCTCGGCTGGCGACCCCAGCGACCGAGCCTCGACGAGATGGTCGGGTCAGCGTGGGCGTGGCGTCGTGCCCACCCCTCCGGCTACGAGGACTAGAGCTCCCTCGGTTCGATGGGCGCCGTGGCCGGGGCCAATCGTTCCGGCGGGGCGATGGGCGGCACCTCCGCGCTGCCTACCCAGTCGTCGCGGACCGGCCAGACGAGCCAGGCACCGATCACCATCGTCGCGAGCAGGCTCAGCACCGCGACCTGGTAGGCGCCGATGCCGAGCCGCTCGAGGAAGATGAAAAGCGTCAGGCCGTAGAGCAGCTGCCCGATCACCTGCGAGCCCTTGCCGACGAGGCCGTACAGGCCGAAGAACTCGCCGATCCGGGCCGGCGGCGAGAGGCGGATCATCAGGACGCGATCGGCGACCGTGACCCCGCCCAGCCCCGAGCCCAGGATCGCGCCGGCCAGCAGGAACGGCGCCAGGCCGCCCGGCCCGAGGCCTATCGCGACGCCGCCGATGACGAGGCCGATCGCCCAGGACGCGAGCACGATGATGAGCGTCCGCTTGGGGCCCAGTCGATCGGCCAGCCAGCCCCAGGCGAAGCTCATGGCGATCGCCACGACCGCGAGCCCGAGGAGGATCAGGTTGGCCTGCGCATCGGTCACGCCCAGCGCCTCGGTCGTCACGACGCTCATGACCACGATCACCGTGTTGACGGCATCGCTGTAGAAGAACCGGCCGACGAGGAACCGCCCGAGACCGGGCACCTGGCGCGCGTGGTCGATGGAGGCGCGCAGCTGTCCGAACGAGGCCACGATGTCCGCGACGGTGATCGGCCGCTCGTCCCTCGCCCGCGGCTCGCGGACGATCGCGAAGATCGGGATGGCGAAGAGCATGAACAGGATCGCCGTCAGCCGGAACCGATCCGCGACCGGCACATCGAGGAAGAAGATGAGCAGCGCGACGAACACGGTCCCGCAGTACCCGATCGCCGTCCCGATGCCCGACAGTCGCCCGCGGGTCTCCGGATACGACACGGTCTTGAGCGTCGCGTCGTAGTAGATGAGCGCCGCCTGGTACGAGAAGTTCGCGATGATGAACAGCACGAGGCCGATGACGGCCGGCACGTCCGCGATGAAGAACGTGGCCGCGATGCATTGCGCCGTGAACAGCAGCAGGAACGGCATCCGGCGACCGCCGCGGTCCGAGATCGCGCCGAGGATCGGCGACACGATCGCGTTGAGGCCGACGCTGAGCGCGACCGAGATCGACAGCAGCACCCCGCCGTCGCGCGGCCCGAATCGATCGTTCAGGAACAGGCCGATCGCCCCGGACACCACCGCGAAACTGAAGATCGTGTTCGCGAAGTCGTAGAGGGCCCAAGCGGCCGGCACGACCGCACGCCCGGACGGTGTCAGGCCGCTGAGGCCGCGGGCGCGAGGTGGGGAGCCGACGGACGGGGCGGCGCTGGCCACGGCCGGATGATACGCGGCCTCCAGGCCGCTACGATGACCACGATGATCACCGCCGACGCGCACGAACTGGCGCGACCCCTGCGGCCCCAGGAGTTCGGCCGGACGCGGCCGACGCGCATCGACGACGCCATCGTCGAGCCGGCCTGGCCCGGGGTTCGTGTCATCGCCTCGGTGAGCGGCGGGACGGCGACGTTGTGGGACGAGGGGCAACTCGTCGAGGAGCTGGCCGACGTCCGACAGGCGCTCGCCAGGGCCGCGACCGCCTTCGCCGACGCGGCGATCTTCGAGGGCTATCTCACGAAGCAGGTCCTCTCGGAAGGCTTTGGGGTCCAGGCGTGGACGCCCGAGTACCCGACGATGAGCGGCCAGATGACCAAGATGTTGGTCGGCGGTCGACGGAGCCAGCTCGACGAGATCGAGAAACGGCGTGAAGCCGAGATCGCCGAACGACGGTTCGCCAAGGACGACGAGGTCAACTTGATCATCGTCGACCTTCTCTGGCTCGACGGCGAGTGGCTGCTCGACGTCCCGCTGCTCGAGCGCAAGCGCATCCTCGAATCGATCCTGCAGCCCGGCGATCTCGTCCGTCCGGGCCTCTTCGTGCGCCAGCCGATCGACAGCTGGATCGGCTCGTGGCGCGCCCAGGGCTTCCACGGCCTCCTGTTCAAGGCCGCCAACTCCCGCTATCGCCCCGGCGCCACGGCCGAGGACTGGACCCGCTCGGACCTGCCCCGGCGGTAGCAGCGACTCGCGAGGGCGCCTGGGTGATCGACGCTCGTCAGGTGGGACTTGCGCCTGGGGCCTCGAGATATACCGGATTAGCAAGCTCGACGTACAGCTTGGAATGATCCGATTCGGACTCGCTGTACGTGGCGACCTTGATCGATCCGACGGTCGTCTCCGCATACGCGTCGCCGAGGTGGCCGGCGAGCCAGGTCAGGAGGGACGAACCCCGCTCCTCGCCGAGCATCGCCCCCAGGAATCCGGCCAGTGGATCAAGAGCGTCTATGGGCGCGAGGATCGCGTCGGGATCGGCATCCTGGACACTGGCGAAGCCGTTGGCAAGACCGCCAGTCCGATCGGTGACAACGCCGATCACCCGGACCCGGCCGGCATCGTCGACCATCTGACACGTTCTGACCATGAACCCCGCGGCTGTCGTGCTCGGCTGCCACGGGCCACACTCGTAGCCCTGTGACCCGTAGTAGCCGAGGATGTCATCGGCCGCGAACGCAAAGCCCGTCGGTGAAGCGCTTGGGATGGCTGAGGTCGGTGTCGAAGGCGACGGTAGAGGCGGGGATGGTGAGGTGATCGGCGGAGCCGTGGGTATCGGTCCCGTTGTCGTGGCGGGCGTCGCCTGCGGCGCAGGCGAACATGAGATTGCGATCGATCCAACCACAAGAACCAGTAGCCGAAATCGCCACCGATGCGGTCCCTGAACCAATGTCGTCCGTTCCTTGCCCGAGGGCCTTGTCTGTCTCGCCGACCACGATCCTCGATCCTGGCGCCGTGTGCGACCGCCCAACGAACGTACCAGCCGGGCGGCTCGATTGGTCTTGTCTCCGAACACGGAACGAGCTCCCGCTGCGTGGTGCGTGGCCGCACCTCAGAAGCCGCCGAATGACGACTCGAGTACTGACAAGCCCAACAGAATCGGTCGAATATCGTTCCCACAGACAAGAGTTGACCATCGATCGAGGCCATTCAT
Source organism: Candidatus Limnocylindrales bacterium (assembly GCA_044868045.1). GTDB lineage: Bacteria > Chloroflexota > Limnocylindria > Limnocylindrales > CSP1-4 > SPCO01. Next base: position 2,239 of record JBIOWA010000251.1, on the reverse strand, counting down.
GAAACGGATCCTCGCCACGCTCGTATTGGGAGCTGCGGTCGTCGCCATGTCGACATCTGCTGTCCTTGCGGCGCAGCCACCTGGTGCGACGGGCCACGGCGAAAAGGTCTCCGCGGTGGCTCGCGCCGTCGACGCAGTCAGTGGCCGGGCGCACGGTAAGGCCGTGTCGGCGCTGGCCAAGACCCACGGAGCCGTGGTTTCGGCCGCCGCAAGGGCCAAGGGTGCCGCCGCATCCGCGGCTGGTAAGGCCAAGGGTGCCGCCGCATCCGCAGCTGGCAAGGCCAAAGGCGCTGCGGCTGGTGCCGCAGGCAAGGCCAAGGGTGCCGCCGCTTCCGAGCCGGGCAGGCTCAAGGCAGCCGCCGCGGGCCAGACCAACCAGCCGTAACGACGAATCCGGCGGTACGAACCGGCTCCGTCTGGCTGACGCTCAGGGGCTCGTAGCCTCGCCGACGCCCACCCGGCTGTCGACGCACGGCAATGCCGCGCGGTGGTACGGTCTGTGCGAATGCCGCAGACAGTGCTGACGCCAACTGTACGGGACCAGATCGCCCGACTTGGCAGCGCCGACATCATGGTCGGCATCCCGAGCTTCAAGAATGCTGCGACGATCGGCTACGTCGTGCGTGCGGCACAGGCCGGCCTCGTCCAGTACTTCCCGGACCTGCGCCCCGTCGTCGTCAACTCGGACGCCGGCTCGCCCGACGGCACCGGCCGTGTCGTGATCGAGACCGAACCGCCCGACTACATCGAACAGATCCTGCTCACCCGCCCGAACCACAAGCTCGAGCGCGTCAGCCTGACGTATCCCGAGATCGACGGCGTCGGCGGCAAGGGCGCCGCCTTGCGAACGATCTTCGAGATCGCCGCCGCGCTCGACGTCCAGGCGCTGGTGGTCGTCGACTCCGACCTGCGGTCGATCGTGCCCGAATGGATCGAGCTCCTGTCCGGCCCCATCCTCAAGGGCGGCTACGACTTCGTCGCCCCGCTGTACGCCCGCTACAAGTACGACGGCACGATCACCAACACCGTCACCTATCCGTTGACGAGGGCCCTGTACGGCCACCGGATCCGCCAGCCCATCGGGGGGGACTTCGGGGTCAGCGGCGACCTCGTCCGGCACTACCTGTCGCTTGACGACTGGACCGACGACATCAGCAAGTTCGGCATCGATATCTGGATGACGACGTCCGCGCTGACCGGTGGCTTTGCGGTGTGCCAGACGCGGCTCGGGGCCAAGATCCACGACCCCAAGGACCCCGGCTCCGACCTTGGCCCGATGTTCCGCCAGGTCGTCGGGACGATCATGCGGCTGGCCGTCGCGAATGCCGAGACCTGGCTGCCGATCCGTGGCAGCCACTCGGTGCCGGCCTACGGCTTCGAACGGATCATCGACCCGCCACCGCTCGAGGTGAACACACTGCGGCTGCTGTCGGAGTTCCACGCCGGATCGCTGACGCTCGTCGACATGTGGACGTCGATGTTGTCGGCGGATTCGGTCGAGACCGTCATGGACCTGGCGGCCGAAGCGGGCCGGCTGGGCGACTCCGCGCGGGCCAAGCTGGGCATCGGCGGCGACGTGGCGTCGACCACGGCCACCACGCTCGAGATGGCCGAGGCCGTCACGGAGTTCCACTTCCCGGACGACGCCTGGGCGCGCGTCGTCTACGACCTCGTCCTCGCCGCCCGGAACCCGACCCACCCGCTCGAGACGCTCGTCGCGGCGCTGGTCCCGATCTACTTCGGGCGCGTCGGCTCGTTCGTGATCGAGAACCGCCACCAGACGACGGACCAGGCCGAGGAACGGGTGGAGCGCCAGGCGCGCGAATTCGAGTTGCTCAAGCCGTATCTGGTCCAGCGCTGGAACGCGGTCGAGGTCCCGGCGTGAGCTCGCGATCGCCCCTGCCGGCGCGCATCCTGATCCCGGTCGCCAACCCGGGCACGGCCGAGGAGCTGATCCGGCTCGGGGCTGCGATGCTCGACCCGCGAGCCGGGGAGATCTCGGCGCTGGGCATCGTCGAGGTGCCCGAGGGCATGCCACTGTCCGAAGGCGCCACGCGGGCCCGGCACGCCCGCCGGCTGCTGCAGAAGGTCCTCGACTACGTGCCGAACGGTACCCCGATCCACCCGATCGTGCGGATCGGCCGGCACGCCGCGGAGGGCATCATCGAGGCGTCGGCCGAGCAGGAGGCCGACCTCATCATCTTCGGCTGGGGCGGCAAGTCGCCGGCCAACTCGGACG
>JBIOWA010000250.1:0-12441 GCA_044868045.1 Candidatus Limnocylindrales bacterium | reverse complement strand
AGCAGGATCCGCGAGAGATCGACGAGCAGGACGAACGTCGCAACGGCCACAGCGGCAGAGGCGCGGATCGGCAGTCGGAGGCCGACGAGGTCGGTGGTGCGCCGATCCGCATCGGTCACTTCGTCGGGAGGGGCAGTCCTCAGCCAGGCCCAGACAGACATCGGGATCGAACGCGCCAGCGGACGAGAGGTCACGCCTTGAGGGTATCCGCCCGCGGCGATCTCACGGCAACCGTCTGGCAGCGTGGTCGCACGACAAGAAGAAGTGCGCAGCGCCGATTCTGCGATGCCGCTGTTGCGCCAATGGACAGCCTGGACGGCTAGCCTCGTAACATGATCGTCCGCCTCGTGATGGCGACCGTGAAGGCCGAGCGCGCCGGCGCGTTCAATGCCCTCATGCGCACCCAGCTGCCGTCGCTTCGCCAAAGCCCGGGCCTCGTGTACGCGAAGCTGGCTCGTCGGATCCGCGGCGACTCAGAGGAGGTCTTGCTGTACCAGGAGTGGCGGGACACGGCATCGCTGTATCAATGGACCGGTCCCGAGCTCACTCGCGCACGCTTGGAGCCTGGCGCCGAGGAGCTCGCGACGAGCCTGAGCGTCGTCCATTACGAAGCGCTCGATATCGAGCCCGAGGACGATCCGTAGGGGAGCTGGGCAAGGTCAGGGTCCCGTGGCGCTCGACCAATCCCCCAGCGACGGGAGCACCCGGGACCCGTATGCCGAGGATGTGTCAACGTGGTGCGCCGGGACAACGACCCGGAAGTACCAGGTCGATGGCAGTACCACCCATGGGACGCCCCGTAGGATTTGCCGATCGGGAGGAGGGCGAGGATGACCGAGGAACTTGAGAACGAGGCCGCCATGCTTCGCGCGACCTCGGACGGATTGATGCTGGCGATCAACGAGATGGTGGCTCGCGAACGCCTGAAGCGAGGCGTGCCGCCAGCCGATCCTGGCTTCGTCGACCTTGCCAGGGACGTACGGGTCGCGGCCGAAGTCGCGCTCGAGCTGGCCCGCAAGGAGGAGGACACGGCTCGGATTACGGCGGATGAGCCCGCGGTGGGCGACCTGCCGCCGATCGAGAGCGTATCGCCAGGCCGCCAGCTTGCGACCATCCTCGAACAGTGGCGGGCCGTCGAGCAGCGCCTCGCCGCGGCGCCGCCCGGCTCGGCCGAGGCACGGGAGCTGGTGATCGAGTTCAAGCGAATGCGAGATCTATACGCCGAGGCGGTCGAAGCGAAGCTCCGGAAGCGCTGAGCTGCGATCGATGGCGAATGATGCCTCCGAGGTCGTCCTTCGGGCCTTGCGGCGAACTCGTCAAATCCGGAGCTTCACCGAAGAACCGGTCAGTGAGGCGGCCCTTTGGTCGATCCTCGAGGTCGCCCGGTGGACCGGCAGCTCGGAGAATTCCCAACCCTGGATATTCCTGGTTGTGCGTGGTTCTGCTGAACGGCAGCGAATCGCCGAGCTTGCCCGGTATGCGAGGCACGTCGGAAAGGCACCGCTCGCCATCGCGATCGTGATGCCCGGAAAGGACCCGGACACGGAGGCCTATGACGAGGGGCGGGTCGCGGAGCGGATCCTGATCGCCGCCGGCGCGCTGGGTCTTGGTGCCGGTATCGGCTGGGCCGAAGCGAGCGAGCAAGCCGCGGTAGGTGCGCTCCTCGAGGTGACGCCGCCGGCCTTCGTGCGGACGATCATCTCGATCGGCCATCCGACAGAGGCGGCGCTGCGACCACGCTCCGGACCGAGGACCGGGCGGCGGCCACTGGCCGAATTCGTTCGCGAACGCTGAGAGGGGCCGCAAAGGAAGAGCCCGTCCCTCGCGGGACGGGCCTTTCGGTCTTGATCGGGCTTCAGGCCTGACGGGTTTCAGAGGCTGCCGCCCCGGCAGGCGTCGCCTGGATTGAAGAGCTTCGGGTTGAGACCCATCCTGACGTCCTGCCCGAAGGACTGTGTTCGACCTGGGGGACCGTTGTTAGGATCGACGCCAGTGGGGTCGTCATTCAGCCCCGAATAGGCACAGATCGAGTTGGCATGCAGCGGTTCCAGGGTCTTGCCAGTCCCGGTGATCTCACCAGCCAGAGCTGCCCCGGCGCTCAGGCTCAGAGCAAGAGCGGCTACTGAGACTGCCGCAGCGAATCTCCGCTTATCTCCGCGTGCCATCGGCACATCCTCCATCGGCCGAGGTCGGTCTCGCCATTGGCGTCGGCACGATGTCGGGCGACCGCTCATAGGGAACGCCGCGCCGTGGAACTCCCCCGTGGCTCCCGCCACCTCTCCGTCGAGGTAATGATGCGGAAGGACCCGATGAATGTGCAGGGGGCTGCTGGGCTATGTGGTGTCAGGGTGCACCGGTGCCGGCGCAGTGCCCCAAGACCGAGGCGCGGGCGGCTATTGTCGAATGGCTGGAAGTCGATGAGGCCGCGTTCGGCGTGGAGGCCTGACGCTCGATCTTAGAAACCTTGGGCCGCCGCCCGACGACGCTGCACAGCATGCCTGGGAGTACGATCTCGATGACGGACGTGCGCGTGTCCGTTTGGACCGAATGCGGTCTGGGAGTCTCAGGGGGCCGATAGTGAGACTTGGAGGGGCAAGTGCGTCGACTCATCAGTCTTCTACTGGCTGGGATGATGATCCTGACCATGGCTGGAGTGGCATCCGCCGACAGTTTTCGCCATCCGCATCCGCCGAAATGCGTTCCGGCGAGCACACCTGGTTGCTCCTGAGCGTCTGAGCTAGCCCGGTAGGGAAGAGCTGCGCGCACGGCTCTCCCTCCGGCCGGGATTCACGAGGCCCTCCGGATCGCCCGGAGGGCCTATTTTCGTGCATGCATCGATGGCCCGCCCGGAGGGATTCGAACCCCCGACCTACTGATCCGAAGTCAGTCGCTCTGATCCACTGAGCTACGGGCGGACGGTACGTGCTCAAGGATAGCGACTGACACGTCGAATGGGCCATTACTCAGGCGTACTCAGAGCAACTGATCCGGTACGGCGCACGGATGGCGGATAACTCGTTGAGCAAGGCCGCGGTCGCTGCCCTGGCGAGAACGGTGGGCCTCGAGGAGCGACGCTACGGCGTTGCCGTTGGTGTCGCGTACTTTGGGCGTGACCCAGCCGCTGGCCGTCGCGCTGCCCGGCCTGGCACAGGCGATGGTCGATCGAATCCTGCGGTCGTAGGCGCCGCTCCGGCGCATGGAGTCGGACACGGTGCTAGCCGGGCACTCGGTCCTCGTCGATGAACCCGATCACCATGCGGGCGACCTCATCGGGGCGGGCCTCGATGACCCAGTGGCCGACGTCGGGAAAGAAGACCTTGCGCGGCGGGTTCGTGAACTGCCCATCGAGCCGCAGCGCCAGGTCCCGGCGCAGGGTCCGGTCGCGCTCGCCCCACAGGATCAGGGCAGGTGAGGTGATTCGCTTGCCTCGCAGCCGGTTGGCATCGTCCTTGATGGTGTGCGCGATCGAGCGGTAATAGGCCAGGCCCGCCCAGGCCGCGCGCGGTAGGCAGATGGCATCGCGGTACACAGCCAAATCCGCGGCGCTAAAGGCCCCGTCGGAGAGCAGCAGGCTCAGGACCCGGCCATGAAGCGCGGTCAGCCACCACTCTGGCAGGCGCGGGATGCGGTAGAACAAGACGTAGGAGCTCCGGACCCGTTGGCGCCAGCTGTGATGGATTGCCCGTCCCAGGGTGATCGCTGGCGGGCCGTTGACCAGGATCAGGCGGTCCACCTTGTCCGGGTGGGACAACGCCGCCTCGGCGGCAACGATGCCGCCCCACTCGTGTCCAAGGACATGGGCTTTCGGCTCGCCGAAGGCGTCGACCAGTCCCGCGACGTCATCGCCGAGGGCCTGGAGTGCGTAGACCTCGATCCGTGCCGGCCGGCTCGTGTCGCCGAAGCCCCGCATGTCAGGCGCCACCGCCCGGTATCCCGCCCGGGCCAGGGCCGGGACGAGGTGGCGGTACTCGTACGAAAACTGCGGGAAGCCGTGAAGCAGGAGGACCAGCGGACCTGCGCCATCGGTCAGGCAGTGAAAGCGGATGCCGTTCGCATTGATGAACTCCGACCGCATACCGATGTTCGTCCTCGGCTTAGCACGTGGGCGCAGAGTGGGAATTGATGGCGTCGCGGGCGCCCCTCAGCTCGACCGCGCCGAGAGTGGTGAACGCGACCAGCTCCGGCTCGCAGGCCGCAACGATGGCGTGGCTGACCAGAACCACGACGCCGTCAGGAGCCCCATCGATGGGTTCAAATATGTCGATAACTCCGGTCGCGACACCCTCCCATGCTATGGCCGCTGGCCTCGGGCGTGCTCGTCCAGCTGCACCGCTCGTCGTGAGAGCCCGAAGGATTCAGGCCCCCGGCTTGAAGGTCATGAGTGCGAGGATCACCGCAAAGCCGATGAGCTCCAGCCGCGAGACCACGAACAGGCGATTGATGAGTTCGCGGCCCACCTGCGACGTCGGCCCCTCGGCCTCGAAGAGCTCGGCGGCCCGCTTGACGCGAGGTCCGAGGTAGACAGCGCCGGCCACCGCCGAGAGCACCCATAGAGCGACCGAAACTGCGATCCATGTCTGCCCGAAGCTCCACGCTTGCAACGTCATCGCGCTGCCGGAGACGAACAGCAGCAGCGCCGCCGGCAGGAAGACGCGCGTGCCGATGAATTCGATGTGACGCGCCAGGTGCGGCAGCTCCGATGGATCCGGCGAACGGGTGACGCGAAGGGCGAGCAGCTGGGCGTAGACCGCACCGCCGACCCAGATGACGGCACAGATGATGTGGACGTAGAGGAACAGGTGGTACATGACCCGCTAGGAACTCGTCACGTCATCGGCGTGGTCGACAGCCCTGGCCACGAACCCATCCTCGATGGCGAGGTCGGGGTGGTATCCATGCTGCCATCGACTCGCGGCCGTCGCTTACCGCTCGAGCCGTTGGTCAAGGCGCCGGAAGTCCTGCGACAGGACCCATCGCACGACTCCCGGTGGCAACCACCCCGTCAACAGGCGGAGGAACCCGCTGATATCCCCCTCGTAGCGCGCTTCGATGTTGGTGTTCTCACCGGCCGGGGTGCAGACGTACTCGACTCGCGAGTTCCACGGCGCGGACGATAGCCAGACCACGCGACGGTTCGGCTCGAGCTCGGCCAGCTCATCGACGAAGTCGAAGCGGAACGGACCAATACGATCCGTGGCCATCCAGCGCGTGCCGATTCGAGGCGGCTGATCGCCGATCTGCCGCCGGAATACACAGGCCGGCGCAAACTCGTGCCAGCGCAGTGGGTCGGCCAGGTAGGCGAATACTCGGTCGACCGGGTGAGCGATGGTCGCGTTGACTTCCAGGTGCCGCCACATACCGCGTCGGGTTGTTCCCTCTCTCGTCGCCGGCTCCGCGCCCTGGGAGCGTGCTCGCAAATCCGGCGTGAGGCTATCACCTGCGCCTTCGTGGTGCGCCTCGGATTCTCAAGGATGTCGATGGCCGTTGCAGGGTGGGGTCGAGCGGCTGTGCCGCGACCACCGCCTGAGGGGTCGCGGATAGCAACGACGAATGGTCGAACGACATCGGATAACTCGGCCCGAATCGCTCGGGGTTCCACTCGCTCGGGGTTCCACGCTTGGCGCACAGCGCTCAGCCCTGGCTAGTCCGAAGTCAGTCGCGCTGATCCATTGAGCTACGGGCGGAGTTAGGTCCAATCCCAACTGACTGGACGCTCCCAGCTACACAACCCGTGCCGCCCGGACGGCAACCGTCGGTTCGTCGGCGACGTGCCCGGACGGGTTTCACCACGGTGCTCGCTCGTTGATGTGCCAGATGGCCCGGACGGAGCAAGCCGTTTGGCACATTCGAATACCCACTGCATCGGTGTTCATTTATGTGACGAACCCAGACAGGCGAGTACCCGATGCGACTCCAGCTCACCAAGCGAACCGACTATGCGATCCGGGCCTGCCTCTACTTGGCTTCGAACGGCCGCGACAGACCCGCATCCAGCCGCCGTATCGCCCAGCACATGGAGATCCCGGAACGGTTCCTGCCCCGCGTCTTGAGCGACCTGACCGAGGCGGGAATCATCGGAGCCCAGCTCGGCCGCAGTGGCGGATACCGGCTGCACCGATCTGCCGACCGCCTCTCGATCCTGGAATTGATCGAAACAGTCGAAGGCCCGAGTCGGAGCAACGTCTGCGTCCTTCGTCAGCGAGCCTGCGACGCAAGCCGGCCGTGTGCGTTCCACCCGGTCTGGGAAGAAGCGCAAACCGCGTTCACGGGCGTCCTCGCCACTATCACCGTCGCCGACCTCGCCGCGGGGCGCCCACGTCGCGAGGGACCGTTACCTCTGCCAATCGGACAACAACCTAGGGAAAGGGCCCAGCCATGACTCGCCCGTTCGGCATCGCCGCGACACTCGTCCTCGCGTTCGCGCTGATCGCCTGCACCTCCGGCACGGGCGGCGCGGGCGCTACCTGGACGTACCCACCGCAAGCGACCAATGCTCCGGTGGCGGTGGCATCCAATGCCCCTGCCGTCGAACCGAGCCCAGACCACGCTGCAGTTGGGACGATCGAGATTGAGGCGTTCGATCTCGGGTTCAAGCCTGCCCAGTCGTCGGTCGCCAAGGCGGGCACGTACGCAGTGAAGTTCACGAACACCGGGACCGTTCCGCACGACATGACGTTCGCCGACGGGACCAAGATCGAGGCGCAAGGCGGTCAGAGCGCGGAAGGCATGGTTACGATCCCGGAGGGCGGTCTAACGTTCATCTGCTCGATCCCGGGGCACGAGGCGGGCGGCATGAAAGGCGCGGTGACCGTCGGCCAATCGACGGCCAGCGGGGACGATCATGGGGGCGCGCTCCCAGCGGGGAACATCAAGGCTGATGCCAACGCCCCGGCGTACGAGCTGTACGACGCGACGGCACCGGCGCGACTGCAAGGCGACACGCACGACATCGACCTCGCCATTACCGAGCAAACGACGACCGTCGCCCCGGGCTTCGTCCAGAAGGTCTGGACGTTCAACGGCACCGTCCCCGGCCCTGTCATCCGGGTCAAGGTCGGTGACACCATCAGAGTCCACCTCAAGAACCCCGCGGAGAATCAGCTCCCGCATTCGATCGACTTCCACGCCAGCCAAGTCGCTTGGAACGACGAGATGCGCTCCATCAACCCGGGCGAGGAGCTCGTGTACGAATGGCGGGCCGACTACGCCGGCGTCTGGATGTACCACTGCGGGACGTCACCTGCGCTCCACCACATCGCCAACGGGATGTACGGGATGGTCATCGTCGAACCCAGAGATGGCCTACCGCCGGTGGGGAAAGAATTCGCCATCGTGCAGAGCGAGTGGTATCTCGGGCCCCAGGGCAAGGAAGCTGACCTTCAGAAGGCGATGGCCGCCGCGCCCGCGCCAGATCTCGTCCTGTTCAACGGCGTCGCCAACCAGTACAAGGACCATCCACTCGAGGTGAGGACCGGAGAGCAGGTTCGGGTCTTTGTTCTCAACGCCGGACCGAGCGTTGACAGCTCGTTCCACATCGTCGGGACGATCTTCGACACGGTCATCAAGGAGGGCGTTGCGCTGACGCGCGGGAACGCTGGAAGCTGGGGGGCCCAGGCCGTCGATCTGGCACCGGCGCAAGGCGCGATCATCGAGTTCTCGACCGCAGAGGACGGCCTCTACCCGATCGTCACGCACGCCTTCAACTTCGTTGGCCGCGGTGCCCTCGGATTGATCCGGGCCGGCGATGGTGACCCGACGAACTGACGCGACATTCGAGGCTAGCGCTTTGCCATGTGTGTCTCGCAGGCCCTGCGAGCCCAGCGAAAGACATAGGCTCGTCGGGCGCCTTAGCTGTCGTCGCAGCAGTCGGCGATCTCGCGGACGATGTCGCTCTCCGAGATGACGCCGATGGGCATTCGCCGGTTGTCGACCACGACGAGTCGGTGGACGTGCTCATCGATCATCCGCCGGGCGGCTTCGTCAAGGGATGCCGAGGCCGAGATGGTCTTGGGGGGTGTCGTCATGAGGTCGCGGACGATGAGCCCGTGCCAACCGGTCCAGGGGAGCGTCGACCCCCGAAGCCGGACCAGGTCGGTCTGGCTGATGACGCCGACCAATCGATCGTCCGCATCGACCACGGGCAATCCCGTGATCTCGAAGCCCGCGAGCAGCTCGGCGACGCCGGCGATAGCGTCCTCTTCTGTAACGACCACCACGGACCGGCTCATCATGCCCGCCACCGTTGGTCCAGTCGAATGCGACATCTCCATCTCGGACTCCTCGATCCGGGCAGATCTTCGGTGCGAATGCTGAAAGCAGTGTCGCCGATGGATTTACCCTGCCCGCGGGAGTCGCCGCCGTCGAGGTCCGTTCGGCCCCCAAATGGCGGTCTCGATGGCCGGTCTTGGTGGCCGGGGCTTCAGACGACCATCTGACTGACGGACCTGCGAATCATTGATTGCTGTCCTCGGCCGCGATGGGGCAGGCGCTCATCTGACAGTCCATCGATTGCCGACGCCGAAGGCCCGAACCCGGGGACACGAGTTGCGGTCCGCCGGCTCCGATCTCTCGGTGAGCCGCCCGACAGCGGCAACACTCCAACGTCAGCCTCCGCGTCAGGGACCGACGATGGGTTTCCCCGCCGAATGCTCAGGAGCACGCCCCGAATGTGCAAGATCGCGCCGATCGCGACCAGCGTCGTCGCCCAGAGCGGGATCGTTCGGGCGAGTGCATCGGGCAGGAAGATGTCGGAGACGCCGCCGCGGCGGGCGCCGTATCGCTCGGCAAGCGGCGTGAGCGGGCACACGCCGCTATTCGCAAGGAAGACACCCGACTCGATGGCTACGAGCCCAGCCGCGACGGCCACCGACCGGTCCCGTCGACCGGTGACCCCGGTGGCGACGAACCAGCCGATGGCCGACAGCATCACCATGAAGATCGCGGAGTGGACGGTCCGGATCAGCGTCAGCAGCCATCGTTGTTCCGGCTGAGCAGCCATCGGGGTCCTCGATCGTGAACGATCGTCACGCCGAACGGCCACATGTCGGCCGAGCGCAACGAAGTCGGGTTAGCTTGCGACGAGCTACCGAGCTCGGAAAGGGCCAAAGGTCACGCCGTGGCTCAGGGCGAAATGTCGAATGCACATGACATGTCGAGGCGGTGGACGCTGCCAGCCTCAATGAAAGCTTCGACGATCGAGGGCATGCAAGGGCCAGCAGGACGTGATCCGAGGTTCGATGTGATGCAGCCCGAGCGCAAGCGTATGGCACGGATCGAGCGCGGGGCTTCCGGGCCGGACGGCCCGTCGCGGGAGCCATTCGCCACTCGGTCGGGATGATGCCGAGGGCAAAACTATTCGAGCGCCGACTTCGGCAATATGACGCGCAGCGCGTCAGCCCACTGGTTCGTCTACTTCCGAGGTCGTCCCGCGACACCGCAAATGATCATCGACTTCACATGCGGCGCTTGGATCATCAGCGCGGCAGTCGTTGATGACCCAGCTTTGCGACCGTGTTCCTTGGCTTCATGACCAGCTACAGCGGGCCGAGCACCGACGCGAACTTCTGGCAGATGACGCTTGAGGAGGCCTTCGATCGCCTGGGGTCAGGGCCATCCGCACTTTCCTCGGCGGAGGCACACTTCCGTCGTGCGCGATCCCGCCCCAACGCGATCGAAGGCACCAGCCGAGGCGGTTCGTCCTGGCTGCTCTTCCGCCAGTTCAAGAGCCCGATCATGCTCATCCTCGTCGTTGCCACGGTCCTCGCAGGGTTGCTCGGCGACGTCACCGACCCGCTCATCATCGCCCTGAGTGGCCTGTCACGCGGCGAGCGTGCGAAGACGTTTGACCAACTCCTCGGAGGAGATTGGCCCCGCTGGTTCCACGTCCACCAGTCGATCGGGACGGCGGAATGTCGCGACGTACGCTCGCTCCAGGGCCAAACCAACTGAGCTGGGACCGAGGATGACGACCCGCTGGCAGTCGCCGATGACCCGGACCAGGTGAGCCAGATAGGACTGCTCGGGCAACCACCCTCGCGTGAATTCGCATGTCGTGATGTGCCCGTCACGGCTCGTCGCAGCCACGACCGCCTGTCGCCCATTGATCCATACCACTGCGCTTGCCGCCGCGGCCTCGCATGCGGCGGGACCGGGAACCTCTGTTCCAGCCATGGTCATACCTCCTTGTGACCACGATATGGCTGGTGCCGGGCGCCACGACACTGCCGATCGGCCCGGTCAAGAGGGTCATATGGCGCGAAGTCGGGACCCCCGTTGGCGCGGAGGCAGTTCAGGCGACTCAGTTGCGGCTGGGCGGCCTGAGCGGACTAGGTGTCGTTCCCACTCACGTTGTTGACAAGTTGAGAGCCCTCGTGCTCGGTATGGGGATGTCGAAGCTCCATTCCGACGGAGGGCTCGCATGCTCCATCGTACGGCCAAGCTGACACCCTTCGGCCGACGGCTGCTGGTCGATCGGGTGCTGATCGAAGGCTGGTCCGCGGTGAGCGCGGCCGAGATGCTCGGGGTCAGCCAGAACCGGGGACCCTTCGAGGACTCGCGCCCCGAACAACACATCGCACGAATTACATGACGGTCCTGGGGTCAACCCGATCGCCAACTATGTGGGCACCTACACTCGGCTCTGGGAGCGGCTGGGCGATCCGACGTTCGATATGCAGGCCTGGCAGGCGATGTATCGGTGGATGAACGACAGCGTCCCATTCGCCAGGGCGGCGTTCCGCCAGTGGATCGTCGAGTTCTACCAGGAGAACCGGCTGGCGCGCGACATGCTGGAGATGGATGGCCGGCCGGTCCGCCTGTCGGCGATCCGCTGCCCCGTCCTCAACATCGCTTCGAGTCGCGACCAGATCGCACCGCGGCCCACGACCAGCGTCGTCACCAAGCGCGTTGGCAGCAAGGATGCCTCCGAGATCCTGATCGAGGGCGGGCACGTCGGGATCGTCGTCGGCCGGTCGGCCAGCCAGAATCTCTGGCCGAAGGTCGGAGCCTGGCCGAGCGATCACGACTGCCCCGACATCAAGGCACGAAGCAGACGACGATCGCCACGGGCTGAACGGCCCGTCGATCGGTGACGTTCGCCACTCGCTCGAGGCGTCGCCACCGACAACGATGCACCGATGACCGGTCGCACGCCGACCGGCACGGCTAGATCGTAGGGAGGAGGACGGAAGATGCGTCCGAAGTTGAAGGGGCGGTGGCTTGCGATCTCGATCGTGGGATTCGCCGTGTCGGCCTGCGCGACCAGTCAGGCCAGCGCGAGCCCGGCTCCGACGGCGAGCCCAGCTGCCTTTGCCGCAGCCGGCACCGTCGACGTCGCGCTCCAGGAGTGGGCGGTGGTCCCGGCAGAGACGTCGGTCGCAGCCGGCGAGGTGATCTTCCACGTTACGAACACCGGACCGGCCGACGTTCACGAGTTCGTCGTCCTCAAGACCGATCTGGATCCTGGCGACCTGCCGACCGACGCGACTGGAAAGGTGTCCGAGGGTGGGACGGGTATGGAGGCCATCGACGAGATAGAAGACATCGCCGTGGGTCAGAGCCAGGACCTGACGGTCACCCTCGCCGCGGGGAAGTACGTCCTGCTGTGCAACATCTATGACGAAACTAAGAAGGAAGCGCACTACAAGCTGGGGATGCGCATCGGTTTCGAAGTGACCGGCTGAACGTCATCGCAGTCGACGCCGCCGGCAGAATCGATGCTCCGGCGGCTTCGTCGTTTCTCGTGACCTGTGGCCTGCGGGTACGGGCCGGGCGGCACTCATCAGCGTCTGCGCATATGTCGATAGTCAGGCCATGGACGAGATCACGATCCTCCAGGCCGAGGTCCTCAAGACGCTCGCCAGCCCCCGGCGCATCGAGATCTTGCATGTGCTCGCGCGCGGGCCGATCGAGGTCGGCCGGCTAGCGGACGCGATCAACGCGAGCCAGCCGAACGTCTCACAACACCTTGCAGTCCTGCGGTCCGCAGGGATCGTCGAGGCCGAGCGCGATGGCCGCGAGGTCCGCTACCGCTTGGCGGACCCGGACGTCATGGTCGCGTGTGCGCTCATGCGCTCGGTCCTCGAGCGGCGCCTCGGCCGCCTCGGCGAAATCGCGGCACGGGCTGGGACGCCGGGATCGCCGGCAACCGTTCAGTCAGCTTCGAGGTGAGCGTCATGGATGAGCCACTCAACCTAGTCCTCTTCTCAGGGACCGACGACAAGCTCCAGGCAGCGGCGGTCCTGACTGCTGGGGCCGCGGCTCTGGGCAAGCCGGTCAACATCTTCGTCCAGTACTGGGCCCTGGACGCCTTCCGTGCGGACCGTATCGAGTCCGACCACGGGCTGGCTCCGGAGGCCGGCGTTGAGGGTCGGGCTGCGGTCGACGGCCTGCGGGCCGCCGGCCAGGCGAGCTGGGCCGAGACCTTGCGCCAAGCGAAGGAGC
>JBIOWA010000249.1:0-7860 GCA_044868045.1 Candidatus Limnocylindrales bacterium | reverse complement strand
GAAGAACAGCGACGAGCTGGCCTGGCTCGAGAGCCGGAACGGCGGCAAGCCCATCACGTCGGCCCGAGGCGAGATCATCGGCGCGAGCCTCGTCTTCGACTACTACGCTGGTGCGGCCAACAAGATCCACGGCCAGACGATCCCCGTCTCGAAACCGGGCCTCGACCTGACGCTCCGCGAGCCGATCGGGGTCGTCGGGCTGATCGTGCCGTGGAACTTCCCGCTGCTCATGGCGGCCTGGAAGGTCGCGCCGGCCCTCGCGGCTGGCAACACCGCGCTCCTCAAGCCAGCCTCCTACACGCCGCTGACCGCGATCCGCCTCGCCGAGCTCGCCCTCGAGGCCGGCATCCCGGCCGGTGTTCTCAACGTGGTCACGGGACCCGGCGGCACGGTCGGCGCATCGATCGCCGCCCATCCGGGTATCGGCAAGGTGGCGTTCACCGGCGAGACCACGACCGGGCAGGAGATCATGCGACTCGCCTCGGCGAACGTGAAGAAGATCTCACTCGAGCTCGGCGGCAAGAGCCCGAACATCGTGTTCGCCGACGCCGACCTCGAAAAGTTCGCCAAGGAATCGCCGTACAGCGTTTTCGACAACACCGGACAGGACTGTTGTGCGCGCAGCCGGATCTTCGTCGAGCGCTCGGCGCACGACCAGGTCGTCGATCTGTTCGCCGCGGCCACCCGCGACGTCAAGGTTGGCGATCCCGCCGACGAGGCGACCGAGGTCGGGCCGCTCATCAGCACCAAGCAGCGTGACCGGGTCAAGGACTACATCGAGATCGGGCTCGGCGAGGGCGCGACGATCGTAATCGGCGGCGACGCTCCCGACGATCCGGCCCTGGCCGACGGCGCCTACCTCATGCCGACGGTGTTCGACGGCGTCGACAACGACATGCGGATCGCCCGCGAGGAGATCTTCGGGCCGGTCGTGTCGGTCATCCCGTTCGATACCGAAGAGGAAGCACTGCGGCTGGCGAACGCCACGCCGTATGGCCTGTCCGGGTCGATCTGGAGCCGTGACATCGGCAAGGCCATGCGCGCCGCGAAGGCGCTCCAGTCTGGCGTGATCAGCATCAACACCAACAGCTCGGTCCACACCGAGGCGCCGTTCGGCGGCTACAAGATGTCGGGCATCGGGCGCGAGCTTGGGATGGCCGCGCTCGACCTCTACACCGAGACCAAGAACGTCTTCATCGACATCAGCTGACGGCCGGGCTCGACGTGGCGGCTAGAAGCCGCGCTCGATCAGCGGGTAGGTCAGATCGGGCCGCCGACGGTCGATCCAGTCGCGGAGCATCCACATCGTGGTCCGGAACGCGAGCTCCGGCCACGGGATCGACTCCGGGACGAAGGTCGCGACCTCGAGCGCTTCCGGCGTGGGGCCGGCCGAACCGCCGACCACCCTCGCCTCGAACGCGATCGTGACGACGGCCGCCTCGAGCCTCGTGTAGAGCCCGATGATCTCGCCGGGCTCGATGATCAATCCCGTCTCCTCACGGGTCTCGCGGATCGCTGCCTCGTGGACGGTCTCATCGATTTCGAGAAAGCCGCCGGGCTGCGCCCAGCGGCCCTGACCGGGCTCGATGCCGCGCCGCAGCAGGACGATCTCGCCGGACTCGGTGATGGGCAGGGTCGTCACAACGAGACGCGGGTTCACGTAGGCGATGTGCCCGCATTCCGGGCACGACAGGCGATCACGATCCTCGCCGGCGATCGAGCCGAACTGCAGCGAGGCGCCGCAGCTCGAGCAGTAGTTCAAGGTCCGCGCGATCCAGTCCGGCACGCCGCGACCGGATGGCACTTCGGACGAACGACCGTCCGGACCCCGCTCGAATTCCGTCATCCGAACCAGTCAGGCCAGGAACGCGACGATCGATGCGACGACCAGCCCGGCGAGGCCGACGAGGCTGACCGCAACCCAGGCGAGACGGAACCAGCCCTTGCCGGCGTCGACCGGCATCCACGCCCACGCCGATCGCCAGATCCGGATGATCGCGTCGGCCGTGGTCAGCACGAGCAGCGGTGCGGCGATCGCGACGCACAGCTTGATCAGCGGATCGCCCAGCCGCGCCCCGAGATTGAGCGCCGTGATGGCCACGGCGCCGCAGACGAGCACGATGGCCGACAGGTTGATGTAGTGGGCCTGGAGTGGGGTTGGGGCGACCTCGGGAACCGAACGGCGTGGCAGGCCCTGCAGGCTCGGCGGGAGCGTCGACGGCGGCGGGCTTGTCGGCTGTGCAGCCTGCCGATCGAGCACAGGCATGCCCGGCTCCCAGCGCTCGTCATCCATGCTCACGATCGCGAGTGTAGCCGTGGCCGCCGGTCGACCTAGAGAACGCGAACGTCCGCGGCGTCGGCGGGGTCGACCAGCGAGGAGCAGGTCGGGCAGAAGTAGCGCGCTTCGAGCGGCGTGCCACACGCCGCGTGGCGCAACGGCTCCACGTCAGCCGATCGTCGCGCACCCCAGTCCGCGAGCATGCGCAGCGCGGACGCGAGCGCGCGACCGTCGGCGGTGAGCTGGTACGCCAATCGGGTCGGTCGTTCCTGGTACGGACTCGAGCGGAGGATCCCGGCACGCTCGAGCCGGCGGAGACGGTCCGTGAGGATATTGGCCGCGATGCCCGGCAGCGCCTCCCCGAGTTGGCCGAACCGCCGTGGGCCATCCAGCAGCGCCTCGACGACGAGGAGGCTCCAACGATCGCCGACTCGGTCCAGGGCGGCCGCGAGTGGCAGGACCTGGCGTTCAGTGGCGGTGGCATCGGTCATCGGTCGATGGTAGTCGGTCAGGTCTTGCCATGCGCGTTGGTCGGTAGTAACTTGCAATCCACTAGTTACATACCGCAGAGACAAGGGAGCCTCCGAATGAGCGTCCTCGAAGAGATCGGAACGGCCGTCGCCACCGTCGCTGATGCCGTCGGCACCTCGATCGTCGGGATCGGCCGAGACGGTCGCGGGTCGGGTGTCGTCACCGCCGACGGTCAGGTCCTGACCAATGCCCACAACCTGCGCGGGAACGAGGTGACGGTCACGTTCGCCGACAGTCGATCGACGATCGGCACTGTCGCCGCGATCGACCCCGACGGCGACCTCGCAGTCGTCAAGGTCGACACCGCCGGTGCCAAGCCGATCGCCTGGGAAGCAGGCGACGCACCGAAGGTCGGCGACGCGGTCTTCGGCGTAGCCGCGACCCGTGGCGGCGGCATCCGCGTCACGTTCGGGCTCGTGTCGTCGGTCGAGCGGTCGTTCCGCGGCCCGGGCGGCCGCCGGATCGCCGGCAGCGTCGAGCACACAGCACCACTCGCCCCCGGGTCCTCCGGCGGCGCGCTGGTCGATGCCTCCGGTCGACTTGTCGGGCTAAACACCAACCGCATCGGGGAAGGGTTCTACCTCGCGCTACCCGCGGACGCCGCGCTCAAGACACGGGTCGATGCCCTGGGTCGCGGGGAGTCGGCGAAGCGACAGCGGCTCGGCGTGGCGATCGCCCCCAGTCACGTCGCGCGTCGGCTGCGTCGCTCGGTCGGCCTGCCGGAACGTGACGGCATCCTGGTCCGTGGCGTCGAGGAGAGCAGTGCCGCAGCGACGGCCGGCGTCGAGGTAGGCGATCTCATCGTCTCGGCCGGTGGTCGCGAGATCCGCGACGCGGACGATCTCCAGGACGCACTGGCCACACTCGAAGCGCCGTACGAGCTCGGGATCGTCCGGGGCGCCGAGGAGCAGACACTGAAGGTCGAGAAGCCGGGGCGAACACCCGGCGACGCGTAAGCCGCGGCTCAGCGGGCGACCAGCCCGGGTCGCTCAGCCGGAGTCGTTCGAGGGATCGTCGAGGACCGACGCCGTCTGGTGCGAGCGCCAGTCGGCGAGCCGCGCAGCGAGGGTCTCGTCAGCAAGGGCGAGGATCGCGGCGGCGAGCAGGCCGGCGTTCGTGGCATTGCCGATCGCGACGGTCGCGACGGGGATGCCGCGCGGCATCTGGACGATCGAGAGAAGCGAGTCCAGCCCACCCAGGTGCTGGGTCGGGATGGGTACACCGATGACCGGCAGGGTCGTCTTCGCCGCCAGCATGCCCGGCAGATGCGCCGCACCGCCGGCGCCGGCGACGATCACGCGGATCCCCCGACCGGCGGCGTCTTCGGCATAGCGGAACAGGCGATCGGGCGTGCGATGGGCCGAGACGACCCGGAGCTCCGCCGGTACCCCGAGCTCGGCAAGGATCGCGACCGCGTCCTCGAGCACGGGAAAATCGCTGCGGCTACCGCCGACGACCCCGACGAGGGGCGCTCCGAGGGCCTTGCTCACCTGGTGCAGTCCCGATCGTCGCCGTTGCCGTCGCCCTCCCAGCGGATGAGCGCAGCCGCGGTACGCGCATGTTGCAGGGCTTCACCCGGGGTCACACCGGTCGCGGTCACGTGCCCCATCTTGCGGCGCTCGAAGACGCGGCGCTTGTCGTAGAGGTGCAAGTGGACGACGGGATCGGCAAGGGATCGAGCGAGGCCGACCGGCTCGAGGCGAGCCGGGCGAGCCGAACCGGACCCGAGCAGGTTGACGACCGCAGTCGGCATCAGGATGTCGGTCGTGCCCAGGTCCAGGCCGCAGATCGCGCGGATGTGTTGCTCGAACTGCGAGGTCGTCGCGCCGTCGATCGTCCAGTGACCGCTGTTGTGGACGCGCGGCGCAAGCTCGTTGACGACGAGGCGACCGTAGGGCAGCAGGAACAGCTCCGCGGTCAGCGTGCCGGTGATGCCCATCAGCACGGCCAGCCGCTCCCCCAGCCCGACAGCACGCTGCGCGACGTCGTCGGCGACGGCCGCCGGAGCCACGCTCTCGATGAGGATCCCGCGATCGTGGCGGTTGCACGCCAGCGGGTACGTCGCGATCCTCCCGACGATGCTGCGTGAGACGACGATCGACAGTTCCGCCTCGAAGGGTTGCTCCGCTTCCGCGAGGAGCACCTCGCCGGCCGGTCGGCCGAGGCGTTCGAGCGCGACGTCCAGATCTGCCTCGTCGCTCAATCGCAGCTGGCCGCGACCGTCGTAGCCGCCGGTCGCGACCTTGAGTCGTAGCGGCAGCCCGAGCTCGCTCGCCGCTCGACGGAGGTTGTCGGTCGTCCGAACCTCGCGCCACGGCGCAACGTCGGCACCCGCCGACTCGAGGAACCGACGCTCGGCGAAACGGTCCTGGGTAACGTGCAGCGGCAAGCGACCGGGCCGCACCGGCCGGATCGCTTCGACGGCGTCGACCACCTCGGCGGCGACATGCTCGAGCTCGTACGTGACGACGTCGCTCGCGTGGGCCAGGCGCAACGCCCCGCCAACGTCGTCGTACCCGGCCACGATCATCCGGTCCGCGAGCGCCGCCGCGGGACACGCCGGGTCCGGATCCATTACCGCGATCCGATAACCCATGGCCCTCGCGGCCAGAGCCAGCATCCGACCGAGCTGGCCGCCACCGAGCAATCCGATCGTCGCGGGCGGCGTGATCGGCATGCGCTCCACGCCGAGCCGGCGGTGGACGTCGGCGATCCAGGCCTGCTTCCGGTAGGTGTACTGGTGCGGCTCGATCGGACCGGCGTCGACGATCCCCGCCTTCAGGGCCGCATACCCCTCCACGAGCGCCGGGTCGGCGAGGAGGGCGTCGCGGAACGCGACGTCGCGGTGGAGCTCGTCGCGGTTCGGCAGCACGTGGCTGTGGATGCGGAATGTCGTGCCGTCGCGCACCAGTGAGCCGACCAGCATCGGCCGGCTAGGCGGCCACGGATCCGGGCCTGGCTGCGGGCCGAAGCCCAGATCCCGGAGCAGCTCAGCGACGTGCGGGACGTCGTCCGGGGTCGTCGCGATCGCGAGGTCGATGATGCCCTTGCCGGGCAGACCGGGGACGGCGGTGCTGCCGATGTGCTCGACGACGAGATCGGGTCGACGCTCGTGGATGAGCTGCCTGACGGTGGCGGCGACCTCGAGCGATCGTGGGTCCCAGGGCTCGACCGACGCGGGCAGTCGGACATACGGCCCGATCGACGGCTGGCTCACGGAGCGAGTGTAGACTGAGCTCCCATGCGACAGATCATCGGTCGACGCGCCCTCGAGGTCGACGTCGGGTAACTCACCAGCCTGATCGCCCGGGCCGACCGGGTGATCGTGGATATCGGCACCGGAGACGGCCGGGCCGTGCTGGATCGGGCGAGCACGGATCCGACGGCGCTCGTCATCGGTATCGATGCGTTCGGCGCAGCGATGGCGACGTCCTCACGACGTGCCGCCCGGCGCGGCCCGCACAACGCGTTGTTCTTAGTCGCGGGTGCCGAACAGCTCGCTGGCTCACCTCTGGCCGGGTATGCCGACCTGGTCACCGTGACGTTCCCCTGGGGTTCGCTGCTCCGGGGCGTCCTCGGCATGAATCCCGCGGCGCTGGCCGGGGTCGCGGCGCTGGCCTGCCCCGGCGGTCGACTCCAGGTCCTCGCGTCGGTCGTGCCGTCGGACGGCATCGCGGGCATGGACTGTCTCGACGCGACCGCCGAGCCGGCAATCCGGGCGGCCTGGCGCATCGCCGGGCTGGATTTGACCTCGTTCCGTGCCGCGACGCCTGACGAGGTTGCCGCCTCGGGCTCGACGTGGGCGCGTCGACTCCGGGCAGGTCGCGATGCTCGACCCGTTTGGGCGCTGGAGGGGCGCCGTGGATCCCACCCGTCTCCCCGAGTGACACATCGAGAACAGCCGTGCACGGCTCGGTGCCAGATCCGATGGAATCCGCGCGGACCGGAGCACGGCTATCGCGAGGTCGTCACTGACCGTGACGGACAGAGGTCAGTGGCCCCCGCACTGTCATCGACGGTTTCGCCACCACCCTCAGCAACCGTGCAGCGTCGGGATAGTCAGCATATCGAGGGGCCATGCGCCCACCGTCGATCCGCGGACGAATGAGCCATCGCCGACGATGTCGAGCGGGATCGACCGTGGCGAGGCCACGACCGCCCGGCCACGGCGACCTCGGGTCGGTGAGCAGCCCTTCCATCACGGATCCCCGAACAGGGAACACCCGGTCGAGGACCTCCCGGTTCTGGGCCAGGGAGGCTTCGTTCTGTTCGGTCGCAAGAACGAGGAGCCAGGTGATGACGCGCCTCGGGATCCATCCGTGCTCGCGCGCGACACGGCGCGCGACTCGTTCATACCACCCGACCTGGCGTTCGATCGCCCCGATGTCATCGATGACGGTCTTGATCTCGATGACCAGCAATGTCGACGTGCGGCGATCGAATGCCAACAGATCGATCCACCCGCGCCATCGCCCCTCGACGATCGGGACTTCGCGAGCGGTCTCGAATCCGGCAACGCGCAGCCGGCGATCCACGTGGCCCGAGCATCGGGCATGGACGAGATCTCGCTGCCGGCGGTCGCCGATGATCACCGGCGCTCGCAGCTGGAGGTCGAGCTCGTACCCGAGGGCGGTCGCGATGCGAACGACGATGTCGAGCGTGGGATTGGCATGACCGAGCTCGATCGCCGCGATGTAGGAACGCGCGACGCCCACCTTTCGCGCAAGCGCTTGCTGGCTCATCCCGAGTGCCAGCCGACCCTCATGGCAGGCCTGCGCCAACGTCCTCCGAGGCGTGGTCTGCAACCTATCGTCGTGCGACATGTAGTCATGAAAGCCGGGAGCACTTTGCTGGGCGTTACAGCCGGCTTCGCGGCGGCACTCCGGCCGATAGATGGTGGCCAAATGGCAAAAGACGTCCGTCCGTGCGGTGATGGGGTTGTCAGCCGTAGCCGTCCCCCCGAGTGACACATCGAGGACAGCCGTCCATGGCTCGGTTCCAAATCCAACGAAATCCGGGCGGACCGGTGTGTGGCTGTCGCCGGATCGTCA
>JBIOWA010000248.1:0-33003 GCA_044868045.1 Candidatus Limnocylindrales bacterium | reverse complement strand
ATGCCGGTGTCGTCGCGCGATCGATGGCGCCGGCCGATATCGCGACGGCGATCACCGAGATCCTCGATCGGCCGCAGGCGGAGCTGGAGGCGTGGCGGCGTCGGATCCGGGCTGCGGCCAGGGAACGGTACTCGTGGCCGGTCGCCGCCGCGGCGTATCGAGCCGTCCTCGACGTCGTTCGCCGTGCCGGTGCGCTGTGACCAGACCCAGGGCCGTGGTCCTGGTCGGCAACCCGGCACATCCGTACTCGCGCGCGACCCGCGTCGGCCGCACCTTGGCTGCGCTCGGCTACGACGTGGAGATCGCCGCAACGCATCAGACCGGGTTACCGCACGAGGAACGCGACGGCGATCTCGTCATCCGGCGATACGCGCCGACGGGTCGTTTCGCGGCCGATGTGGCGACCCAGCAGCGACCCGCCGTGCAGGGTTCATCCGGGCGATCGGCGAGGCGTCCGCCGAAGCCCGTACGCGTCTGGCGGACGCAGCGCGCCCACATCAGGGAATGGGCGTGGTGGCCGCTGGCGGTCCGCGGCTGGTGGCACACGCTGTCGCACGAGCTCAGACCCGGGGACCTGTATCACTCGTGCGGAACGCTGCCGATCGCGGCCGCGTTGGCCGCGCGCGATCGAGACCGGACGGCCGGTCGCCGGTCGACCGTGATCCTCGACGTGATCGACATCACGATGGAGTCGAACAACGTCATGGCGATCCCGCCGCTGATCCGGCGGTTCCTCGGTCGGCGTGAGCGCGCCTGGGCCCAGCGCGCGGATGCGCACACGGCGATCAACGAAGTCTTCGCCGACAGGGCCGCGGCCCGCTGGGAGTTGGCGAAGCGACCGACGGTCGTTCCGAACTACCCGGAACCGTGGACGCCACCGCCGGCGGCGCCTGACCTCGCCAGGGCCGCGACCGGGTTGCCGCCATCGACCCGGATCTGCCTGTTCTGGGGCCGTCTCGGGCCGTATGTCGGACTCGATGAGGCGGCCGAGGCCGTCCTGCAGGTGCCCGACACCGCGCTCGTGGTGCTTGGGTTCGGTCGGGGCTGGGAGCGAAGCGTCGCGCGCGATGCGGATCCGCGGTTCGCGGGACGGCATTTCACGCTGCCCGCGGTCCACCCCGACGAACTCCTGTCGTGGGTTGCTTCGGCCGACATCGCGTTGTGCACGTTGCCGCCCCTGTCCTACAACCAGCGGTTCACGATGCCGAACAAGTTCCTCGAGGCGATGGCGGCCGGGACTCCGATCGTGCTCGGGCCCGATCTGCCGACCATGGAGGCGCGGCTGCGCGAGGAGGACCTGGGGCGGGTGGCGGCATCGATGGCTCCAGGCGAGATCGCGGCCGCGATCCGCTCGATCCTCGACATGCCGGAAGCTGAGCGCGCGGCGTGGCGCGAGCGGATCCAGGCGATCGCTCGCGAACGCTACTCGTGGCCGATCGCGGCCGAGGCCTACGGCGGGCTCATTCGATCGCTGGAGGCCGGCGGCGCCAGTCGGCGTTGACCGTCGGTCAACGATTTCGAGCTCAGCGGCCGCCGACTCGGCCCTGCGTTGACCGTCGGTCAACGATTTCGAGCTCAGCGATCTCGACCCCGGTTCCAACCGGGCTCGCGGTGACCCACGGTCAACGGAAACGCACGAGGAGCGAGACGCGACGGCCGCATGCTGTTCGGCGTTGACTCACAGTCACCGATTTGGGCTCGGGCGGCCGCAAATTGCTACTTCGTGCCGGAAACGTTGACCGCCGGTCAACGGGGACTCCCGAACTACCCCTCGACGATCTCGTCCGCTGCGAGTCGGAGCAGGTCGAGCGTCGCCGTATCTCGGCGCAGCTCGACAAGCACGAGCGGGTGGAGGATCGCGGCCACCATCGGCTCCGACAGTCGCGGGCCGTGGTCCAGCAGATCCGCCAGCACGAGGCGCTGCGGCACGTCCTGCTCCGCCACGAGGCGTTCGTCGAGCGCGGCCAGGCGCACCGCGAGCGCATCGACATCCCGGTCGGCCCGTAACACGACGGCGACCCGCTCGTCCGGCCACAGCCCGAGTTCGTGCCGCGCTCCCAGCCTCGCCCCGTCACCACGCGACGGCCCGAGGCGCCCGAGATCGGATGCGCTTCGGACGACCCGCACGTTGACCGCGTCCGCGACCGCCCGAGCGGCGTTGTCGGCCTCCATCCCCTCGACCCGCACCAGGGCGATCCCGTGATCCCATGCGGCGGTCGCATCGAACCGGCCGCGTCCGTGGGCGACCCAGACCGCCGGTGGGTCGACCCCGGCAGCCTCGAGCGTCCGGAGCGCGGCCGTCATCGCAATCGCGGCCGAGGTCGCGTCGGACGCCACGCCGCGAGGGGCCAGGTTCACGATGCCGCTCCCGCGGATCCAGCGGGACGACTCGGCGCGGCCGCACGACTCGGCACCCCCTGCCGACTCCGCTCCTCGAGCACCGACCGATAGATCGTCGTCCAGCGCGGCCCGTTCGAGGCCCAAGTCCGTTCCGTGGTCACCCATGCGCGACCCGCTTCGCCGAGACGCGCCGCCAGTGCTGGGTCGTCCATCAGCCGCTCCACGGCAGCTGCGAGCCCGGCGGCATCCTCGGCCGGGAACGCGAGCGACCGCTCGCCGTCGGGTGCCACCTCGGTCAGTGCCGGCAAGTCCGCGACGACCATCGGCCGGGCCATCGCCATCGCCTCGAACGGCTTGAGTGGCGTGACCAGGCGAGCCGCTCGCTCGTCGCGTCGCGGGACGACGAACACGTCCAGTAGCGCGTACATCGCGGCCACCTGCTCGTGCGGCACGGCTCCGGTGAAGATGATGCGGTCCCCTACGCCGGAGGCGGCCGCCGCGGCCTCGAGCCGCTCTCTTCGCCGCCCCTCACCGACGATCAGGCACGCGACATCGCGACCGGCCTCGACCAGCCGCGCGGTCGCCTCGATCAACGTCTCATGGCCCTCGCGCGGGTTATCGAGGTTGCTGACGTAGCCGATCAGGTAGCGCTCCCCCAGCTCGTACCGCGCCCGCAGCGCCGGATCGGGCGGGCGGGGCGAGAAGGCCTCCGGATCGACGCCGTTGGGGACCACGAAGACCCGCTCCGCGGGCACGCCGCGTTCCACGATGTCGTCCCGCATGGTCTCCGCCAGCGTCACCACGGCGTCCGCGGCGAGCATGGTGCGGACCTCGGTCGCATCCCGCCGGCGGTAACGCTCCCGGGGCGAGGTGGCATCTGACGCCGAAGCAACTGGGACACCGCTCGGCGCCGGCGCGTCGAATAGCGACCGGACCTCGTACACGACCGGGAGGTCCAGGTGCTCGCCGAGCGCGAGGCCGACCAGCGCAGCCTCGTAGCCGCGACCGCCCGAGGACGCGTGGATGATCGCCGGCCGCTCCTCGCGGGCGATGACCGCGGCCCGCCAGGCGTAATCCTCCAGGTAGGTGTCGACCGGGCCGTCGGCGGGATAACCCGCGCCAAGGTCGAGTCGGTGGTGGCGGATGCCGTCGACCTGCTCGGTCGCCGTCCACGAAGCTCCGTTCCAGCGCGGGAAGCCGAGGGCCGTCACGACCACCGGGTCCCAGCCCGCAGCCCATTGCGCCAGGAGGTTGTCGTGGCTGCGCATCGTGAACCCGCTCTGACGATGCGGCCGGGATTCCTTGAGCAGGTGGAGGATCACACGATCGGAACGAGGCTCGAGCGGCCGCCGCGGGCCGAGGATCCGCGGCCGCCATCGCGCGTCGGTCTCGGCAAGATCGCCATGCAGGCGTCGCTCCGTGGCGGCCAGGGCGTCGCTGTCACCGCCGCCCCTGGTGCGCCGCACGGCCGCGATCGTGGCGGCCACGCCGGTCTGGTCCCCGCGCGTCGCGTAGGCCCGCCGCCTGACCGCCAGCAGCACGCGATCGCCGGGCCGCGAGCGGATCGCCGAGTCCGTCACCGCCAGGGCCCGATCCGCATCGCCGCGAGCCAGGGCCGCCTCGGCGTCGCGGACGGCCGGTCGCACGCTCGCCACCCGCCTGGCCAGACCGGCCGCCACCGTTCGCAGGGTCGTCATCGCGACCCCTCCCTTCCTCCCCTAGATCGCCGCGCTGCCAAGGCGGGCGGCTCGCTCCGCCTTGCGTGCTGCGGAGCGTTCGATGTGCGTCCGCACCACCTCGGCCGGGTCGCCTTCGATGACCACGCGGCCCTTCTCGAGCAGGATCGCCCGATTGCAGTACTCCTCGACCCAGGCCATGTCGTGGGTCACCAGCACGATCCCCTTGGCCGCCTTCACGAGCTCGATCACGCGGGCCTTCGATTTTGCGCGGAACTCAGCATCGCCCGTGGCGAGGACTTCGTCGAGTAGGAGGATGTCCGGATCGACCGAGGTTGCGATCGCGAACCCGAGGCGCGCCCGCATGCCCGAGGAATACGTCTTGATCGGCGTGTCGATGAACTGGCCGATATCGGCGTATTCGACGATCGACGGCAGCAGCTCGCGGACCAGCGCGTCGTCGAGGCCCATGAAGGCGCCCGCGAGCAGGATGTTCTCGCGACCGCTGAGGTCCTGGTCGAAGCCGGCGCCGAGGGTGAGCAGGCTCGAGACGTGCCCATTGACCTCGACGGTCCCCTCCGACGGCAGGATGATGCCCGCGAGGACCTGCAGGAGCGTCGATTTGCCGGCCCCGTTCGGCCCGATGACCGCCAGCGACTCGCTGCGGACGAGCCGGAACGACACGTTGCGGAGCGCCCAGAAGGGTTCAGCGGCCTCCCGCGCGAACATCTGTCCGAGCGACTCGCGGATCGTCGTCTTCTTCGTGAAGCGCAGGCTGTAGCGCACGCCGAGGTTGAGGGCGTCGATCGCGTGGGGGCTGGCGATGCCGATCGGAGGGGGGCTGGCCAGGACCATCGACTACAGGATCTTTGCGTACGACGGTTCGAGCCGTTTGAACACGATCGCACCGAACGCCAGCAGGATCAGGCTGGCGACCAGCAGGATCACCAGCGATTGCAGGTCGGGCAGGTGCGGGGGTCCGTTGGGCTTGCCGTAGATCACGGCCCGGTACGACTCGAACAGGACCGCGAACGGGTTCGCGTGCGCCAGGATCCGCAGGATCGGGTTCGCCTTGAACGTGTCGCTCGCGTCGAGGGCGCTCAGGCTGTAGAGGCCGGGCGACAGATAGAACCACAGCCGCAGCGCGTGGCGCAGCACGTTGCCGAGATCGCGGAAGAACACGTTCACCGCCCCCACGATGAACGCCAGGCCGAGGCTGAACGCGTACTGGACGACGGCGATCACCGGGATGAACAGCACGAACGCCGAGAGCCGATGCGGATACAGCAGCATGATCGCGGCGAGCGGGACAAGACCGAAGACGAACCCGACGACCGCCGCGATCGTCGTGGCCACGGGCAGGACGAGCTTGGGGAACTGGATCTGCCGGATGAGCGATCCCTGGCTGACCACCGACTGCGAGGCGTCGACCACAGTCGACGTGAACCACTTCCAGGGCAGGATCGCCGAGAGGATGAACAGCGGATAATCGGGCGTCTTGACACTCAGGATCAGTGAGACGAAGACCACGTAGACGCCCATCTGCAGCAGCGGGTCCATGACCCACCAGAGGTTGCCGAGGAACGTGTCGGCGCCCTTCTTGCGGATGTCGGCCTGGACGAGATACCGCACGAGCCGGCGTCGGGAACGGATGTCTTCCAGGGCCTCGCTGAGCAGCGCGAAGGGGCCGGGCCTTGCCGCAGCGTGACGGAACGCGGCGGGGGCTTCGCTCGTGGCGGACATCGCCGCGAAGGGTAGCACTCACCCTCGGCGGACCGGCATGCCCACGTGTCGGCCGGGCTTCCCCGGTATCCTCTCCGCCGGACCGTACCCCGCATTCGGAGGGATCGTGAGCGACGACCGTCGCGTTGCCGTCATCGGACTCGGCTACGTCGGGCTGCCCCTGGCCATTTCGTTCGCCGAGGCCGGGCTGAGCGTCGACGGCATCGATGCCTACGCCGGGCGCGTCGCCGAGCTCAACGCCGGAACGTCTCCGATCGACGATGTCAGCGACCAGCGACTGCAGGCGGCCCTCGGGACCCGCCTGCGCGTGTGTTCGCCGGCGGAGACCGATCTCGCCGCCGCGGACGCGATCTTCGTCTGCGTCCCGACCCCGATCACGACGACCAAGGACCCGGATCTGGCGCCGGTCCTGTCGGCGGCCGAGACGATCCGCGACCACATCCGGGAGGGCCAGCTCATCGTCCTCCAATCGACGACGTATCCGGGCACCACGAGCGGTCCGTTCCGCGAGGTCCTCGAGCGCAGCGGACTGACCGCCGGCACCGACTTCGACCTGGCCTTCGCGCCGGAACGCGTGAACCCCGGCGACCCGGCCAGTGCCGCGAAGAGCGTCCCGCGGCTCGTGGGCGCGCTGACGCCGGGGGGAACGCGACGGGCCGCCGCGCTCCTTCGCACCATCAACGACAACGTCGTGGAGATGAGCTCGCCCGACGCCGCGGAGCTTGCCAAGTTGCTGGAGAACGTCTTCCGCAACGTGAACATCGCGTTCGTGAACCAGCTGGCCCTGCTGTGCGAACGCATGGGGCTCGACGTCTGGGAGGTCATCAACGCCGCGGCCACGAAACCGTTCGGGTTCATGAAGTTCACGCCAGGGCCGGGGGTCGGGGGTCACTGCATCCCGGTCGATCCCTATTACCTGTCCTGGCGGGCGCGCGAATTCGACTTCATCGACCGATTCATCGAGCTCGCCGGCGACATCAACTTCGCGATGCCGCGCCACGTGGTCGACCTGGTGGCCGAGGCGCTCAACGATCGTGGCAGGGCACTCAAGGGCGCGAAGGTGGGAGTCCTGGGCGTGGCCTTCAAGGCCAACGTCCGCGACGCACGGAACTCGCCGGCCGGTGACGTCATCGCCGGCATCGCGGAACGTGGCGCGGACGTCCGCTTCCACGACCCGCACGTCGATTCGTTCATGGACGCGGCCGGGACCGAACGTCCCGGGACGGCCCTCGACGATCTCCTGGCCTGGGCCGATGCCATCGTCGTCGTGACCGCCCACGCGGCGATCGACTGGGCGAGGGTCTACGAGCGGGCCGGCCTCGTCGTCGATACCGTCAACAGCTCCCGCGGCCACGCGACCCAGGAGCGCCAGGTCCTGCGGTTGGGGGCGGGCTGGTCGACGGGAGCGTGACGACCGGCGCGTCCGACTCCACGTCCGGGGCCATCGGGCGGCCCGTGCTCATGATCGTCCACAGCTACTACGAGGAGGACCCCCGCGTCCGGCGCGAGGCCGAGTCGATCGTCGCGACGGGTCGGCCCGTAACCGTCCTCGCGCTGCGGAAGGACGGCAGTCCCGTGACGTCGGACATCGCGGGCGTTCGCGTCCATCACCTCGACGTCCAGCGGCATCAGGGTGCCGTCCTGCGGACCTACCTTCGCGAGTACGTCTCGTTCCTCGTTCGCTCGATGTGGCGGAGCATCCGCCTTCATCGGCATGAGCGCTTCGCGCTGGTCCAGGTCCACACCCTGCCGGACTTCCTCGTGATCGCGGCGTTGCCGCTGAAACTTGCCGGCGTCCCCGTCCTGCTCGACCTCCATGAGGCCATGCCCGAGTTTTTCCGCAGCCGCTTCCCAGGGGCGTCGAACCCCCTGGCGCATCGATTCCTCCGGCTCCAGGAGCGGCTGTCGATCGCCCTCTCGACCAAGACCATCACCGTCAACCCGGTGATGCGCGACCGACTGGTCGCGCTCGGCGTGTCGCCGGACAAGGTCGCCGTCGTCGTGAACAGTCCCTCGCTCGCGCGGTTCGATGCGACCGCCTACCCGCCACGAGGATTCCGGGACGACGGTCGACTGCGGCTCATCTATGCCGGCGCGCTGACACCGACCTACGAGCTGGACGTGGCCGTCGACGCGGTCGCGCGGATCGCGGCCGAGCGGCCGGATCTCGACGTGGCGTTCGACGTCTTCGGGCGAGGCGACAGCGAGCCGGCCCTGCGCAACAAGGCGGAACGGCACGGGATCGCCGACCGCGTGACGTTCCACGGCCGGATCCCGATCGAGGAGGTGCCCGCCGCCGTCGCCCGGGCCGACATCGGCCTGGCGCCGACGCGCCACGATCGTTTCACCGACATGAGCCTCTCGACCAAGGTGTTCGAGTACGCCG
Organism: Candidatus Limnocylindrales bacterium; assembly: GCA_044868045.1. Classification (GTDB taxonomy): domain Bacteria; phylum Chloroflexota; class Limnocylindria; order Limnocylindrales; family CSP1-4; genus SPCO01. Next base: position 24,858 of record JBIOWA010000248.1, on the reverse strand, counting down.
CGATGGGCAAGCCCGTTGTCGCAACGCGGCTGCCGATGGTCGAGCACGCCTTCCCTCCCGGAACGGTCGGGACCTACGTGTCGGGCGACGCTCAGTCGATGGCGGCCGCTGTCACCGCGTTCGCCGATGACGCGATCGCCCGCGAGGCAGCGGTCGCGCGCACCGCCATGATCGTCGAGGCCGGATCGTGGGAGCACGAGGCGACCGGCTATCTCGCCCTCGTCGAGCGGATGATCCGCCGCCGAGGCGGTCCCTAGGCCGCTGAGCGGTGCCTAGGCCCGACCGAGGGCGGTCAGCAGCTCGCGGCGGACCTTGCGAGCCATGCGTCGCGGGAGCGAGACGGGTGGGCGAGGGGGCTTGGGGGCGGCCGGCTGCGTCCTGACCGTCGGCGCCGCCTTCTCGATCGGTGTCAGCCACGAGGAATCGACATCCGTCATCTGCAGCGACGGATCCCCGAACAGGCGCAGGAATTCGGAGACGATGTACCTGACCGCATGCCGGTGGACGTGGCGGCCGTCCTCACGGAAGTAGTCCGATTGGCGCTCGGCCGTGACCACCATCTCGTACGAGTGGAAGTAGCACACGTCCGGGTGGCGCTCCACGAATTCGGAGACGGCGGCTCGGATCCGGCTCTTCGACTCGGTGTTGGCGACCCGGACGTCGAGATCGGTGAAGGTCGTATGGAGCGGCACCGGCGAGGTGGTCAGGACGAGCGTCGCGCCGAGCCGATCCACGACGACCCGACGAATGCGCTCGAGGTCCTCGAGCATCTCCGTCACCGCGAGGCGGTGGAAGACGACATCCAGCGCGGGAAATACGCCGGGATGCGGGATCTGGCGGTAGGTATTGCCCGTCGGACGCGCCCGCCACGTCTCGATCAACCCGAGCGTCGCCACGACCACCCCGGCACCCTCGAACAGGGCGTCGGCTTCGGCGTCGGCGGTGGCCCGTTCGCCCAGGAGGGTCGCTTCATCGGGGTGCGTCGTGCGGTAGTCGCGGAACGGGTCGACCCAGCCGCCGTCGACCTGCCAGTTGGGTTCCGCGGCTCGCTCGGGCCAGCCACCGGCGATGCGCTCCAGCTCCTGGCGGATCGTCGCGGTGGAGTAGAACAGTCCGCCGGGGTGCATGCCGCCAACGATCCCGACCTTGCCCATTATCGAGGCGAGCTCGGATGCGAAGCAGCTCCCGATCGTCGCCACCTTCGTCGACGGACCGATGATCTGGTCGGCCGGAGCCTGGATGATCGGCGCTCGATCCGACCAGTTGTGGAGGCTGTCGACCTCCCAGTCTCCGAGGCTGCTCTTGAGCGTCGGCATGCCCCGCAGCATACCAAGCCATGTCGGCTCGACCCGTCGCGTCGGGCGGCCGGCTACGGCGCCGGATATCCTCAGCCGCGATGCAAACGGACAGCGGTCCGATCCTTCGGTTCGAGACCGCCGTGCCCTCGCCGGATCACCCGGCGGTCCCGATCCAGGGCGATGTCCGGATCGTCGTGCTGGACACCGCCTGGACGCCGTCGCCGGCCCAGGCAGCCGAAGGCCGCTGGATCGCGGTACGCGAGGTGGCCGCACCGATCCTGGCAGAGATCGACCTGCTGGCCGAGGCGACCCGCCGGCTGGACGACTGGGTCTCGTCGACGACGGTCATCGACGACATGACGATCGACGGGACGTCGCTCTGGTTCTACATCCGGCTCCACGACCACGGTTGGCTCCAGCAGCGGATGCTCTGGGCCATGATCGTCGACGCGATCGTGCGCGACGTGCGCCCGTCGCGGATCGAGCTCGCCGAAGGCGCAGACGCGGCGCTCATCGAGATCGCGCCACTGATCGCGCGCCGCGAGGGCCTGTCGATCGGCGGGGCATCAGCGCCGACTACGACCGGTCTCGGCGTCGGTCCGCGTGTCGCGGCCCCGGAACGCGCTCCGGTCCGGCGATCGCTCGGCTCGCGGGTGATCCGCCGCCTGCGAGCGGCGCTGGCACGGCCCACCGCGGCCGATCTGCGCAGCCGCGAACGAGCGGCGCGCCTCCGCCTGATCGAGGAGCGGCTGGCCGGCATGGCCGCCGATCCCGCGCGGCGCCTCCTGGTCGTCCTCGAGCACGCCCGCCAGCGTGTCGAGACCCCCGACGGACCGCGCGAGATGAACCCCTTCCTCGGGCCGGTCGTGCATGCCTTGCGGGGCGGACCCCTCGACCCGATCGAGCTGGACCTCAAGGCAAGGATCGACGATGACGAGGCCTGGTCGCGACTCGTCGCCGACGACGGCCAGCGGATGTTGCCGGTGTCGGTCATCCGGGGCGCCGCCGACGCGGACGACGATGCCCACGACGCCGCCTCGTCCGCCGCCGACGACGCGGCGGCGGCCCGGATCGCGACCGCGCGTGCTCCCATGATCGTCGCCGGTGTCGACCTCGGCCCCCTGCTCGCCGGTCACGTCGCCGAACAGGCGCGCGGGCTGCTGCCCGGCAAGCGCCGCGCGGCGACGCGCATCCGCGGGCTCCTTCGTCGGCTCCGACCGGCCGGCATCCTGCTCGCCGATGAGTATCACCGCCAGGACTGGCTCATCGCGGCGGCCGCGGAAGCCATCCCCGTGGCCGCGGTGCAGCACGGGATCCTCCACCGCTCGCACAACGGCTACATCCATGCCACTCGGCCGGCAAGCCTGCGGCTGCCCAGCCGCACCTACGTCTTCGGGCGGTGGGAGCGCGACCTCCTCATCGAGCACAGCGTGTTCCGGCCCGATGAGGTCGTGGTCGGAGGTTCGCCGCGCCTGGATCTCGTGCGTCCCGGCCCGAGCGACCGGGCGGCGATCCGCGCGGCACTCGGGATCGCGCCGGGCGAGCGCCTCGTCGTCGTGTCCGGAACGCACAGTGCGGTCATCCGGCGCTTCCAGCTCCCGATGGCGCTCACGGCGCTCGTCGATCGGCCGCTGCCGGCGGTGCACGTCGTGGTCAAGCTGCATCCGGGGGAGCGCGACGACGGACCGTATCGCGCGACGATGGCCTGGGGTTCCGCCGCGGGCGGCCTCGCGCCTCCACCGATGACGCTCGTCCGCTCGATCGACCTGTACGGCCTGCTGGCCGCAGCGGATGCCCATATCGGGATCCATTCGACGCTGCTGACCGAGGCCGTGATGACGGGCACGCCCAACCTGCTGTTCGCCTCGTTCGCTTCGGCCGACCTGCTGGGCTACGTGGATGCCGGCGTCGCGGTTCCGTTCCGATCGGGAGCCGACCTGCTCGCGGTGCTCGACGGATCGATCGGCCACATCGAGCCGGCCGCGCGCGAGGCGTTCATCGATGCCCACCTGGAGCCGGGCTCGGCGAGCCAGCGGATCGCCGACGACCTGTCGGCCTGGCTTACGTGAGCGCACCCTCGCGCCGGACGGTCGCGATCATCCAGGCGCGCATGGGCAGCGAGCGGCTGCCCGGCAAGGTGCTGCTGCCACTGCTCGGCGAACCGATGCTCACCCGGGTGGTCCGCAGGACGGCCCGGGCCGGGCGCCTGGACGAGGTGGTCGTGGCCACGACCGACCAGCCGGCAGATGACGCCATCGTCGAGCTCGCCGATCGCGAGGGGTGGCATGTCGTCCGCGGCAGCGCGCACGACTTGCTCGATCGATACGTCGTCGCGGCACGTGCCCATGACGCCGAGGTCATCGTCCGGATCACGTCGGACTGCCCGCTCATCGACCCGGAGGTCATCGATCGGACGATCGCCGCGTTCGATGCAGCGGACGTCGACTACGCCAGCAACTCGCTCGAGCCGCGGACCTTCCCCCGCGGGCTCGACGTCGAGGTCGTGTCCCGCGCGGCGCTCGAGCGGGCGTGGCGCGAGGACGCCGATCCGGCCTGGCGCGAGCACGCGACGCCGTACGTCTATCGCCATCCGGAGGCGTTCAGGGTGCTGGCCGTGCGCTCGGAGGACGACCAGTCCGAGCAGCGCTGGTCGGTCGACACGCCCGAGGACTACGAGCTGGTTCGACGCATCTACGAGGCGATCGGGCGTGATGACTTCGGCTGGCGCGAGGCGTTGGCCGTGGTGGAGGCCCATCCGGACTGGGCGGCCCTGAACCGTCACATCGTCCAGAAGCCCCTGCCGCCGGCCGGTCGGTCGGGATGACCGGCGATTCCGGAGCCGCCACCAGCCGCCGGCTGATCCTGGCCGGGCAAGGGTCGGTCGAGACGGGCCTGGGCCACCTCATGCGACTCCTGGCGCTGGGCCAGGCGTGGTCGGACGCGAACGGCCGCGTCGATGCGCTGCTGGGCGCCGCACCCGACGGCGTGGTCGCCCGCTACGTCAACGAGGGGTTCACCGTCCGGCACGCGCCCAGCGCGACGGCGCGGGACGCCTGCCTCGCGCTCGCGACGGAGCTCGGCGCCGATCCGTCAGCCGTGGCCGCCATCGATCGCCCGGATCTCGAAGCCGGCGATCTCGACGCGCTCGGCGACGCTGCCGATCGCGTCCTCGTCGTCGACGACATGGCTCACCTCACGCGGTACCCGGTGGCACTCGTGCTCAACCAGAACGTCCATGCCGACCGCGCGGCCTATCCGCCGGGCGCGGGAACGACCTACCTGCTCGGCATCGGGTTCGTGCTGCTACGGCGCGAGTTCCGGGCCGCCGTCCCCGAACGGCACATCGCGGAGCGGGCCCGTCGCCTGCTCCTCACCTTCGGCGGGGCCGATCCCACTGGGATGACCCGTCGGACGATCGCGGCGCTCGCGGCCGCCCCGCCGGCCCTCCGCGAGGAGCTCGAGGTGCGGGCCATCGTCGGGGCCGCCCATCGCGACGATGTGGATGTCACGTTCGCCGACGCCCTCCGCCTGACCGTCGAGCACGACGTCGGGAACATGGTCTCGCCCATGGCCTGGGCGGACCTGGCCGTGACCTCCGGCGGCACGACCGTCTGGGAGCTGGCCCGGACCGGGTGTCCGGCGCTCGTCGTCGAGACCGCTCCGGCCGAGCCGCTGCTCGTCGGCGGCCTGGAACGGATCGGACTCTTCGACCGCCTCGGGTCGGCGAGCCGGCTCAGCGACACGGCCCTCCGCGCGGCGATCGAACGTCGCATCGGCGATCGGGCGTGGCGCACGGACATGGCGCGGCGAGGTCGCGAGCTCGTCGACGGCCAGGGTGCGAACAACGTCGTCGTCGCATTGGCGGCGCTCGATGGGCGATGATGCGCGGATGACCGATGCGCAGGAGATCGATCCGGCCAGGCACCTCGGTGACCACCGGGTGCTGGTGACCGGCGGAGCCGGCATCATCGCCCGTGAGCTGCTGGATCTGCTGTCGGCCCGCGGTGCCGCCGTGCTCTCGGTCGACCGGCTGCCGCTCGATCGTCCGGCGCCGAAGGGCGTCGACCACCTCGTGGCCGACCTCGCCTCTGCGGATCTCCGGCCGCTGGTCGACTTCGGGCCGAACACGATCCTGCACCTCGCGGCGACGTTCGAGCGATCGGTCGAATCGGCCGAGTTCTGGGAGCAGAACTGGTCCGACAACGTCATCGTCACGCATCGGCTCGCCGAGATGGCCGCCCGGATGGATGGCGTCGGTGCCTTCGTCTTCGCGTCGAGTTACCTGATCTACCGGACCGGCCAATACCTATTCCCGACGCCGCAGGACGAGGCGGTCGCCCTGGCAGAGGACGGCGAGATCGGACCGCGGAACCTGTGCGGGGCCGCGAAGCTCTACGGCGAAGCCGAGCTGGCATTCGCCCGCGACGTCCTGGGAGGTGCGTTCCGGACGGTGTCGGCGCGGATCTTCCGGGTCTACGGCCGTGGGTCCCGCGATGTCGTGTCGCGCTGGGTCCGGGCGGCGCTGCGCGGCGACACCGTCGACGTCTACCATCCCGACAATCGTTTCGACTACGTGTACAGCGGTGACGTTGCAGAGGGACTCCTGCGGATGGCGATCGACCTACGCGTCGACGGCGTGCTGAACCTGGCGACCGGTCAGGCGAGGCCCGTGTCCGACGTCATCGAGGCGATCGAGACGGCGACGGGGAGCGCGCTCGACCGACGCACGCTGCCGGTCGACGAGCCGTTCGAGGCCAGCCGGGCGGATGTCAGCCGCCTCCGGGAGCGCCTGGCATGGATCCCCGGTACTGCGCTCGAGGACGGTGTCGCAGCGCTGGTCGCGCACGAGCGTGCGGCGCAGGCGCGGCGGCGCGAGGCGGTCGATGTCGGCGCCTGAGGCCCAGGTTTCGGCGGCGGGGGCGAACGTCCGACTCATCGTCGATCCGGTCTGGGGATACCGCCGCGTCGAACCGCTGCCCACGTCCGACGAGCTCGACCGCTTTTATGAGAGCGGCTACCACGACCTCATCTCGAAGGGCGGTCGCGCGCCCGAGCTCGCACGCCTGGTCGCGACCGGGCCCGACGCGGACCGCGAGCGCGCCTGGCTGGAGGCCACCGTCTACGGCGACGTCGTCGACGCGCTGGAAGCCGCCGTGACCAACGGGTTGCCCAGGCGATCGCTCGAGATCGGCTGCGGGACCGGCGAGCTCCTCCGCGTGCTGACGGCCGCTGGCTGGGAAGCCATAGGGGTCGAGCCCGCCACCGACATCGCGAACGTCGGTCGGGCCGCCGGCCTGCAGATCGAAGCCGTGACCGCCGCCGAGTTCCTCGCCGCCTGGCGGGCCGAGGAATCCCGTCCGTTCACGGCGATCATGCTGATGAACGTCCTCGAACACGTCCCAGAACCCGGTCCATTGGTCGCGGCCCTGGTCGAGGCGCTGGCGCCGGGCGGACGGGTGATCATCCGCGTGCCCAACGACTTCAACCCGCTACAGGCTGTGGCCCGCGATCGGCTGGGTCACGATCCGTGGTGGATCACCGTGCCAGACCACCTCAACTACTTCGATCACGCCTCGGCCGCGGGATTGCTCGGGCGCGTCGGCCTGGAAGTCGTGGACCAATGGGGCGACTACCCGATGGAGCTGTTCCTGCTCATGGGCGAGGACTACGTCGCGGATCGGGCTCTCGGCCGCGAGCTCCATGAACGGCGGCGCAGGCTGGAGTTCGCGCTCGAAGCGGCTTTGCGCCGGCAGATCGGCCGAGCCTGGGCCGCAACCGGCCTCGGGCGCAACACGATCGTGGTCGCCCGACGCCCCGGGTCATGAGCTCGGCGCCGCCCGTGGCGTCCCCGGATCGCCCCAACGTCCTCATCACGAGCGCCGCGCGCAAGGTCCTGCTGGTCCGCGCCTTCCGCGCCGCGATGGCGGGCCTCGGCGGCGGCAGGGTGCTGGCGGCAGACCTGAGTCCATGGGCGGTGGCCCTCCTCGAGGCGGACGGCGTCGTGAGCCTGCCCCGCACCGACGACGCGGGCTTCGGCGACGCCCTGGACCGCGCCTGCGCGACCGACCGGATCGGCCTCGTCGTGCCGACCCGCGACGACGAGCTGCCGGTCATGGCGGCACTGCGTGACAGGCTGGCAAGGGCGGGCACGGTCATCCTCGTTTCGTCCGAGGCCGCCGTCGCGGCCTGTCGCGACAAGCTTCACTTCGCCGAAGCGGTCGCCGCCGCGGGGTTCGAGTGCCCCCGGAACGTCCCGCCGCCCGTGCGCGACTTCCCGGTGTTCATCAAGCCACGCATCGGCGCCGGCGGCCGGGGCGTGGGCATCGTCGCGACCCCTGACGCTCTGGCCCGGGCTCGTGACGCGATCCTCGCCGATGGCGGGGAGCCCCTGATCCAGGAGGTCGTCGAGGGCACCGAGTTCACCGTCGACGCCTTCGTCGACCGCGACGGCCGGCCGATCTCGTGTGTCCCGCGCGAGCGGGTCGTGGTGGTGGCCGGCGAGTCGGTCGTCTCGCGGACGGTGCGCGACGAGGACCTGAGCGATGCGACACTGCGCCTCTGCGCCGCACTCGAGCTGACGGGCCACCTGACTGTCCAGGCGCTGCAGACGCCGGACCGGATCGTCTTCCTGGAGATCAACCCGCGCTACGGCGGGGCAGCGAACCTGGGCTTCGCGGCGGGGGCACCGACCCCGGAGTACGCGATCCGTTCCGCGCGCGGCGAACCGCTCGAGCAACGGCTCGGTCGGTACGAGGTCGACCTGGTGATGCTCCGCTACGCCGACGATCGCTTCGTGCACGGGACTCCAGAGGGCAGCCGATGACGGCGGTCCGGGCATCCTTGTTCGACCTCGACGACACGCTGTACCCGGAGCGCTCGTTCGTCGACGGTGGGTTCCGGGCGGTCGGGCGGTTCCTGGGGCACCCGACTGGGCGATCTCCCGCGTCGATCGCCCGCCGCCTTGCCGCGCTGCACGAGCGAGATGGCCGGGGTCGTCTGTTCGACACGCTCCTGGCCGAGCTGGACCAGCCGCCCGACCCGGATCTCGTGCTGGCTGCCGTGCACGTCTACCGGACGCATCGGCCGCGGCTGGCGCCCTTCCCGGCGGTCGTCGAGGCCCTCCGGCGGGTGCGGGCCGCCGGGATCGCGACTGGCGTCGTCTCGGATGGTTTGTCCGCCGTCCAGCACCGCAAGCTGGCCGCCCTCGAGGGCGTGGCAGGGCTGATGGACGTCGTCGTCATGACCGACGAGCTGGGCCCCGGCCACGCCAAGCCGTCGGCGACGCCGTTCCGTGTCGCGTGCCGGCTTCTCAAGATCGAGCCGGCGCAGGCCGTGTATGTCGCGAACGACCCACGCAAGGACTTCATGGGTGCTCGTGAGGCGGGCATGGCCACGATCCGGACGGGCCGCCTTCCAGATGAGGGCGGGGGCGCCGCATTGTCGCCGGCCGATGGCGTGGATGCCGACCTGATCGTCGATGCATTCGCCGATATCCCATCAATCCTGCGCCGCGGGCTGCCACTCCGGGCCGATCGACGGAGGTCGAAATCATGACCGCACCCTTCTCCATCGCCGGCCGATCCATCGGCCCGGGCGAGCCGGTCTACGTCATCGCCGAGGTTTCGGCGAACCACGGTCAGGACTACGACACGGCGGCGCGCATCGTCCGCGGCGCGGCGGAGGCCCGGGCCGATGCCGTCAAGCTGCAGACGTATACGCCCGACACGATCACGATCGCCAGCGACGCCCCGGCCTTTCGGGCCGGCGAGGGCTCACTGTGGGAAGGCACGACCCTGCACGACCTGTACCAGAAGGCGTACATGCCGTGGGAGTGGCAGCCGCGGCTGAAGACCCTCGCCGAGGAGCTCGGGCTGCACTGCTTCTCGTCGCCGTTCGACCCGACCGCGGTCGACTTCCTCCTGGCCATGGACGTGCCGGCCTTCAAGATCGCCTCGTTCGAGCTCGTCGACCTGCCGCTCATCCGGACGGTCGCGGCGACAGGGCGACCCATGATCATGTCGACCGGGATGGCCACCGAGGCCGAGGTCGACGAGGCGGTGGCGACGGCCCGGGCGGCCGGCGCCCGCGAGATCGCGCTGCTCAAAGCATCGAGCGCGTATCCGGCCCCGCCCGAATCGATGCACCTCCGCGCGATCCCGGCCCTGGTCGAGCGCTACGACCTGCCGATCGGCCTGTCCGACCACACGCTCGGCATCTCGGCGGCCGTGGCGGCGGTGGCGCTCGGCGCCTGCATCGTTGAGAAGCACATCATCGCGTCGCACGACGACGAGACCCCGGACGCTGCGTTCTCGCTCGACACCGCGGAGTTCGCGGCCATGGTCGAGGCGATCCGGTTCACCGAGCGCGCCCTCGGTCAGCCGATCGTCGCCCTGACCGACGAGGAGGCCGAAAGCCGGCGGTTCCGACGGTCGCTGTTCGTCGTCGAGGACGTGGCCGCCGGGGAGACCTTGACGGAGCGGAACGTCCGCTCGATCCGTCCCGCAGATGGCATGCACACTCGCGAGTACGAGGCCGTGCTCGGCCGCCGTGCGGCGCGCGCCATCGAACGCGGGACGCCGCTCAGCTGGGACCTGATCGAACCGGGATCGAGCTGAGACGGGCCGGTCACGGCCCTCGTCACGTCGTTCCGGCGCGCTCCAAGACGCGGGCCCGGAATTTGCTCCCGAATCCTCCGATCGCGCTGGGATCATCTTCACGAACCTGGAGCATCCCGAGGCTCTCGAAGATCGACCGATAGTCGCGAGGGATGTGGCGCCACGTCTGACTCTCTTCGTCTTCGATCGTCACGATGACGCCTCGGCAGATTCGAACCATCTCCGCGAAGATCCAGTCGCTGTCGGGGTGGATGTGCTCGAGAACCGCCATCGTGAAGACGGCGCCAAACGACCCATCCGGAAGCCCACGGATGACATCCTCGACCGGGGCGTTGTAGATGGTGACGGCTGGGACAAGGTCCGGATAGGCGGAGCGCATCGCCTCGAGCGCCTTGGAACTGATCTCGATGCCGGCGAGGTGCTTGAAGCCGGCCAGTCGGAGGTGCTCCAGGTTGCGGCCGACATTCGAACCGATCTCCAGGATCGGGTCGTCGCGCGACACGAACGGCTCGAGCAGATCAAGGAGGAATTGGCTTCGCTCGATCGGATTCACGTACCCTTCGGCGCGATTCGGCGCATCGGGCTCTCGCCAATACGCATGAAGGTCGTCGCGGCTTCGCGGGGTCGCTGATGCGCTCAACGGAGGCGTCGCCTTCGCCGCCACCTGTTCCGCCCGAGCGGCCGCTGCTTCCGCCCGCGCCGCGGCCTGTGCTGCTCGCGCGGCCTCGCGCTCGGCTTTCGCCGCCGCGCGTTCAACACTCGCAAGGAGCGTGTCGCGGGACGCTCGGCCCGGCCTCCCGAGTGCTCGGTAGATGCGTCGAGCTCCTGCGACCAATGGATCGGGGATGTACTTCGTCCTCACGCCGGCTCTTGCGTCATCCGTCCGTGACGGCCTTCCGACCCGCTGCCGCGGCGATGATCGCTGCCGCGATCCTGCCGGCGGCATCGCCGCTCCGGTAGTGCGCATCGAGGAACCGGGCACGATCCTCGGGTTTCGGAGGCTTGGGCATCTGCATGAAAGCGCGGACATCATCTGCGGTCCGGACCGGAGTGGCCACGCCCGCCTCGACGTAACCGATGATGTCAGCCCAGGCCGGCCCGACCGCGATCATGTTCGGCGTGCCGGTCAGGACGGCATCATTGAGCACTGTCGAGTATTGCCCCAGATGCGCGTCGGCAGAGCGCAGCAGCCGATACAGGTCGATGTCTCGCACCACGCTCATCCGTGGGATCTGATAACCGCCGGCCAAGGCCAACCCGGCAACGAGCGCGACGAACGGATCGCCGTCCTTCTCCTCTGGATGCAGCTTGAATGCAACGTGCACACCCGGCAGCGGCCCAGCCAGTAGCTCGCCGAGTGCACTCACGCTATGGATTTCGTTTCCAATGGTTCGCCGGGCCGCGGAGACGACCAGTAGGCGGTCATCGCCGACGACGCCGAGTTCGCGACGAACACTTGCGCGCTCGTCCGGTGACTTGGCGACCAGCGCCTGGTCGGGTTCGATCCGCGGCGAACCGGTCACGATCACGGAGTCGGGGTCGTATCCGCCCTCTCGAATCAGGATGTCGCGTTCATATGGGCCGTAGACGCACGTCACGTCCGGTCGCACGAGCCCGTCGTAGGCCGGGCGACAGTAGTCGGGACTGTTGGGATAGATCACGCCGTGCTGTACGGCCACGCTGGGCACCCCCAGGTGGCCTGCCGCTCCAAGCCAAGATGTGCGGGCCGCCTCCCAACCCGTGAACAGCACGCTGGGACGCAACTCGAGCAGGAGACGCTCAGCCCAGGTCATCCCATTCCGCTGTGTGTCGAACCACTTGTCGTATCTCGCGACTAACCGTCCGACCATCGGTCCGATGTCGAACCCCTCGACCGAGACGTCGACGTTGGGCAGCTCGGCGCGGTGCGACGGCGCGGTGGCCGCGTGGATGCGACCGTCTTCCGGAAGTGACCATCGACGCGAGATGATCGAACTCGGTATCAGTCGCTGGTCGTGTTTGATCAGCCTCCAATGAGCGTCGTTTCGATGATCGAGCTCGAGCGCGACGGTGATGACCGAATGACCATCATCGGCTAGCCGATCGAGGACGTTGGTGACGTACGGATCCGAGCGCCGACGACCCTTCTCATCCCCGATCGTGTGGAATGACGGCGCCTGGACGATGGCGAGCACCGCGTGTGGCTCGCGCGCCAGCGCCTCGATCCTGGCGTGCAGGTGCGCCACCCGGAGTTCCAACTCCCCGGGACCGAGCCCGAGCCGCCGACGGATCCCTCCAGGTGCGCGGACCGCCCGCTGGCGGATGTATTTCGCCAAGCCTGGTTGCTCCTTGGTCGGATCGGGTTCGCGCTTGTCGACCGGGACTCCGACTGTCACAACCGTGGGCGTCGTTGTCGACCTCGGCCACGCCATGGCGGCATCGACCAGCTCGGTCCGCGCCGCGGGGATCACGATCGTCGAGTGGCGGCCGGGCGGTGCCAGCTGGGCGAGAACATGACACCACAAGACGACCTCGTGTACGCGCAGGCTGATGAAGCTTCGCGCGTGAAGCCACCAGGTGACTCCATCGGCCGTCATCCGTGCGGGCGCACCAGCGGCGTCGGCCCAGGAATCGAGGATGGCGAGTGACTCCTCGAACAGGTTGATCCGCTCGAGAACCGATCGGATGACCGTCCGCACCGGTATCAGGTCTGGGCGCGCCTCACGACCAGGCGTCCATGACGTGTCGAGGACGACATATTCCCTCGAAGGCTCCGGCGGGCCCGCGTCGGCTTGGGTGTTGACGAAGATCAGGGTTCGAGGACGCGCCGCCGATCTCGATCGGATGGACAAGGTCGACAACGGAACCGTAACGCCCTCGACCGTTAGGTCGGGATCGGCTGTTGGTCTGGCGTCAGGATCGGTGGCCAAAGTTGCTTTGGGCTACGTGCGCGCGAGGCCGCGTGGGATGTGGGGTCACGCTTGCTGACGGGTACCACGGGGCGCGCGCCCATCGGGCACTAACGCCCCAGGCCGGGAAACCGATCACCGCTGAATACTGCCATGCCTCGTGTCGGGCGGTATCCGGGGACGACGCTGATGGCCAACTGGCGTAAAGGGCAGGGGTCCGACTCCATCACGGATCGCGACGGTTCCCCGCCGGCTCATGCCTGCAGGTACGCCTCGGTCACCTTGTCGAGGGCGGTCACGACATCATCCAGGTCACCGTCCGTCATGCCGACGTGGAGCGGCAGCGTCAGCAGCCGCTTGTACTGCGCCTCCGCGACCGGCATCGACAGGTCCGGGAACCGCTCGCGATAGAAGGGATGCGTGTGGACCGGGATGTAGTGGACGTTCACCCCGATGTTCTCGGCCCGCAGCGCCCGGAAGACCGTGCCACGATCCACCCGCAACCGCTCGAGTCGCAGGCGCGCGAACAGGAAATGCCAGGCCGGATCGGTGCCGGGGGCGACGGCCGGCGACTCGACCGCAGGATGGTCGGCGAGCCGATCGAGGTAGCGGGCCGCCAATGCCCGCCGTCGGGCCAGGAACTCGTCAAGGCGTCGGATCTGCGATGACCCGAGCGCGGCGGCGATGTCGGTCAGTCGGTAGTTGTAGCCCAGCTCGACCATCGCGTAGGTCCAGTCGCGACGCTCCGCGAGCTCGGTCGAGATGCCGTGGTTGCGGAACCGCCGAAGTTGGTCGGCCAGATCGTCGCGGTCGGTCAGGACGGCGCCGCCTTCCCCGGTCGTCATGATCTTGACGGGATGGAGGCTCAGCACCGTCATGTCGGCCATCGTCCCGACCGCCCGTCCATCGCGGGTCGCCCCGAGCGAATGGGCCGCGTCGGCGATGAGTACCGCTCGCCCGGCCGGGGCCGCGTCGGCGATCCGCCGCAACGCATCGTAATCGGCGGGATGCCCCGCGTAGTCGACCGCGGTGATCGCCTTCGTCGCCGGCGTGACGGCCGCGGCGACCGCATCCGGCGAGATCAGCAGGTCGTCCGGCGTGACGTCCGCGAACCGTGGGGTGGCGCCGGCATAGAGGATCGCGTTCGCGGTGGCGACGAATGTCAGCGGCGTCGTGATCGCCTCGTCGCCCGGCCCCAGACCTGCCGCGACCGCGGCGCCGTGGAGGGCCGCCGTCCCGGAGCTGAAGGCGACGGCGTGCCTGGCGCCCGTGGCCTCGGCAAGCAGGCCCTCGAACGCCGGCACCCTTGGACCGGTCGTCAGCCAGTCGGACCGGAGCGCCTCACCGACGGCCGCGACGTCCTCGTCGGAGATGACCTGGTGGCCGTACGGCAGATACGTCGACCGGACCGGCGTCCCGCCGTCGATCGCCAGCCGCGTCGCCGCCCCGGTACCCATCAGAGGACCGGCACGCCGGCGCCGAGTCGCTCGCCCATCCAGGCACGCACCCTGGCCAGGCCATCCTCCAGCGACACCGCGGGCCGCCAGTCGAGCAGGGCCGCCGCGAGCCCCGGGTCGCAGCGCAACACTGCGATCTCGCTCTGCGGATGGATGTGCGGCACGTGCACGATCCGCGAGCCATCCGGCTCGATGGTCGCTGCGAGCTCATTGACGGTGACGTCATGGCCGGTCCCGGCGTTCAGGATCCGTCCCACCGCCCGCTCGGAGGCGAGTGCAGCCACGACGAACCGGGCGCAGTCCTCGACGTAGAGCAAGTCACGTGTCTGGGTCCCGTCGCCGAAGATCCGCAATTCCTGGCCGAGGATGGACCGGCGCGTGAAGATCGCCACGACCCCGCCCTCGCCGACCGAGCGCTGGAACGGCCCGTAGGTATTGAACGGGCGGACGACCGTCGTCGGCAGTCCATAGGCATGGTGGTAGGAGAGGGTCAAGGCTTCGCCGGACAACTTCGAGGCCGCGTACGGGGAGGCAGGCTTGGTCGGGTGCTCCTCGTCGATGCCGCCGTCGTCGGCACGGTCGTAGACCATGCACGTGCTCATGAAGAGCACCCGTGCGCCGACGACGCGGGCCGCCTCGAGCACATTGAACGTGCCGACGACGTCGTTCTCGAACGTCGTTCCCGGATCGTCGATCGACTCCTGGACCGAGATCGACGCGGCGAGATGCGCGACCGCGTCGACATCGGACAGCCAGCGCCGGCAGGCGGCGGCATCGCGGACGTCGCCCTGCTCGAACGGCCGCAACCCCGGGTGGCCCGCGAACTCGTCGAGTGCGGCCCGCTCGCCCGCCACGAGGTTGTCGATCGGCAGGACTTCGTGGCCCTGGGCGAGCAGCTCGCCGACGACCCAGCGACCGATGAATCCGGCCGCCCCGGTGACGAGGACCTTCATGCCGGGATCTCGGCGCGCCGCTCCGACTCGAAGGTCTCGGCCACCAGCCGGCGGACGCCGTCGAGCCCGAGTGGCTCCACGCCATCGGATCGGTACGCACCGGTCGGGGCGGACGGCAGGTCGGCGTAGACCGCGCGGATCTCGGCGGCGACCTCGATCGAGGGCAGGACGGCGAACATATCGCCGAGATCGACCGCGCGCGCCGCCTCGTCCTCCGTCATGAGCTCCTCGTAGCCCTTCTCACCGGCCCGTGCCTCGATCGATTCGCGCCGGATCGAGGCCGGTTCGAGGCCATTCGCAGGGGCGACGGCATCGATGGCCGCGGTGATCAAGTCGTCGAGCCGCGCGGCGGGCATCTTGAACACGAAGACCTCGCCCCCGCGGGCGATCTCGGCCGCCTTGATCGCCAGGTCGACGGCCCGATCGACGCTCATGATGAACCGCGTCATCTCCGGGTCCGTGACCGTGACCGGTCCACCCGCGGCGATCTGCCGTCCGAACAGTTCGAGTGCGGAGCCGCGCGAACCGAGGACGTTGCCGAACCGGACGCTCGCGAACGTCGTCGGGTGCCCGCCCTTGTAGTTCGTGGCGGCGCTGACCAGCTTCTCGGCGAGGAGTTTGCTCGCGCCCATCACCGACGTCGGGTTCGCGGCCTTGTCCGACGACGTGAGGATCATCGTCGAGACGCCGGTCGCCAGGCAGGCATCGATGACGTTCTGCGTGCCGGTCACATTGGTCTGCGTCGCCTCGAAGGGGTTGTACTCGCCGGACTCGACGTGCTTGAGCGCGGCGCAGTGGAAGACCACGTCGATGCCCTCGCAGGCGCGGAACAGGCGGTCCCTGTCGCGGATATCCCCGATCAGGAACCGCAGGTTCCTGTCGCGGTGGCGATGGCGCTGGTAGAACTGCTTGGTCTCGTCGCGCCCGAAGACGCGGACGACCTCCGGATCGAGCGCCAGGAGGTGGTCGACCAGCCGCCCTCCGATCGTCCCGGAGCCTCCGGTGACAAGCACGCGTCGCCCGCGAAAGTGCGTCGAACTGGTGATGATGGGTCCTCCTGCGGGGCGGCGCGCCGTAATCCGGTCGGCCGGTTCACGCCACCGGCCGGCGGGGCTGGGTCGGACATTACTGTACGATACCGGCCGCCCACCGACTCTTGGCCCCTCGTCGGCCGTGCCACTCTGCCAGCAGGATCCGCTACCCGAATGACCTTCCGTGCCAGGCCCGTCGCGCAGCGCCCTCCGAAGCCCTCATGGGAGAGCCGCGACCGCCGCAATTTTCTCCTGAACCTTGGCTTCGGTCTCGCCGTTCTCGCGGCCCTGCTCATCCTGGTGATCGCCGTCGGCTGGTACTACTACAACGACCACCTCGTATCGGTCGGGAAGGTCGACGGTCAGTCGATCTCGAAGGACGAGCTGCGCGACCGCGTGTTGATCGAGCAATGGCGGCTCACCGAGGCCAGGAATCGGATCAGCACGCAAGTCGTGGCCGGGCATCTTACGCAGTCGCAGGCAGAGCTTCAGGAGCAATACATCCAGCAGCAGGAGAACCAGCTCGCCGCGATCTCGCTCGAACGGATCATCGACAACAGGATCCAGGCGAAGCTCGCGAACGAGGAAGGCGTCACGGTCGGCGATGCCGACATCGACGCGCGGCTGACCGAGGAGGCGACGGTCAAGGAGTCGCGGCACGCCTGGCAGATCGAGGTCAAGCCCGAGTCCAAGGACGGCGCGGCGCCGACTGCCGAGCAGATCGCGGCCGCGCGCACGAAGATCCAGGGGGCCTTGACCGACATCAAAGGCGGGAAGTCCTGGGACGACATCGCCAAGACCGTGTCGACCGATTCCGCGACCGCCCCCCAGGCCGGCGACCTCGGATGGATCACCAAGGACGACACCCAGAGCGACGAGGCCTTCCTGACCGCGTTGTTCGCGGCTGAACAGGGCTCGCCGACCGAGGTCGTCGAAGGCGAGGACGGCATCTTCCGGATCGGCCGGGTCACCGAGATCGCGCCCGAATCAGTGGACGGCGTCTACCAGGAGAAGATCGTCAACGAAGGGCTCGACCTCGCGAAGTACCGCGCCGTCGTCCGCGGCGACGTCATCCGCAAGAAGCTCGAGGACAAGCTCGTCGCGGACGCCTCGAAACCCGCCCCGCAGCGCGAGACCAGCGAGATCTACCTGAGCCAGGCGACGATCGATCTGCCCGACGAGGCGGTCAAGGTCCGCCACATCCTCTACTCGCCCAATGACGACCCGGCCGGCGCCCGAGACGGCACGATCCCCGCCGACGATCCGGCCTGGGGCCAGGCCAAGCTCGACGCCGAGGCGGCCTACGCCAAACTGAAGGCCGACGTCTCCCAATTCGACGCCATCGCCCGCGGGGACAGCGACGAGGGGAGTGCCCTCGGTCCGGACGGCAGCGGCGGCGTCCTCCAGGACTACGTGGCCCCCGACAACACGATCTACTCGCCGTCGTTCACGCAGCCTATCCTCGACGCCAAACCCACCGACGGCCAGCTGCTCCCTCCGTTCAAGACGGAATTCGGCTGGCACGTCGTGCAGGTCATCAGCCATGCCCCCGATCTCGCCAAGATCAAGACCCGGATCGACGGCGGCGCCGACTTCGCGACGATCGCCCGCGACATCTCGGAAGGCGCCGAGGCCGCGCGCGGTGGCGAGCTCGGTTGGGTCGCCAAGGGTCAGCTCGACAAGCAGCTCATCGATGCGATCTTCGCTACGCCGATCGGCAAGACGTCGGCCATCGTGACCGTCGAGAACGATGGTCAATACCTGTTCCGCGTCACGAAGGAAGAGGAGCGGACCGCCGAGGGCCGCCAGCTCGACGAGATCCGCTCGAGGCTGTTCTTCGACTGGTACCAGCCGAAGAAGGACGCGGTGGCAATCGAGCGGGACGAGCGCCTCACGGCCCCGAGCGGCTAGGACCGCCCGACGTAGCGTGCTGGACGCCCTCGTCACGGAGGCGCGACTCCGGTTCGGACTCGATCCGGCCGCCGGGCTGCAGGTTGTCGCGGCCGAACGCCTGATCGCGACGCCGCTCGAGGCGTCGAGGCCCGTGCTCCTCGTTCCGATCGCGATGCTCCGGCCCGGCGCCAGTGGCGCGACGACGGCGCCGATCGCCGCACTGCCCGGGCGCCACGGACCGCGCGGCCGCACCGCCCTCGACGTCCTGGCCCGGGCGTATCCGGCCGAGCACCAGGTGGGCCGGTTCGGGACTGCGGCTCCGACGACGATCGGAGCACTCACCGACGACGACCTCGGCGCGCCGCTCTACCTCGCGCCGGTAGCCCCCGAAGCGGCCCTCGCCGGGCCCTGGGCGATGCCCGCGATCAGCGACCGCCTCCGCGCCCCGGACGGCTGCCCGTGGGACCGCGAGCAGACCCACCAGTCGCTTCGCAGTCACCTGCTCGAGGAAGCGTACGAGGTGTACGACGCGCTCGAGCACGGTGCGACCCCCGAGCTGGCCGGCGAGCTCGGCGACCTATGGCTGCAGATCGTCCTCCACGCGCAGCTTGCGGCGGAGGAGGGCGTCTTCGACCTTGCCGACGTCCAGGCCGCGATCGCGTCCAAGATCGTCCGACGCCATCCGCACGTGTTCGGCGATGCCGAGGCGCGGACCGCCTCCGACGTCAACAGGCAGTGGGAGCGGATCAAGGCGGCGGAGCGCGAGGACGAGGCGAACGGCGCCTCGACCAAGGGGGCCCTCGACGGGATCTCGGCCTCGCTCCCGTCGCTCGCGGCGAGCCAGGAGATGCAGGAGCGGGCTGCCAACATCGGCTACGACTGGCCGTCGATCGAGGGCGTCCTCGACAAGGTCGTCGAGGAGACCAACGAGCTGCGTGAGGCCGCCGAGACGGAGTCGCCCGCCGCCTGGGCCGAGGAGTTCGGCGACCTGCTGTTCGTGCTCGTCAACGTCGCGCGCAAGCAGGGCATCGAGGCGGAGGCCGCGCTGCGAGCGGCGAACGCGAAGTTCCGACGTCGGTTCGGTCGCGTCGAATCGATGGTCGCGGCGAAGGGCGTCGCACTGCGCGACCTCGACTTCGCGGCGCTGGACGAACTGTGGGACGCTGCGAAGGCCGAAGAGAGGTCCACCACATGACGATCGGCAATCGACCCCCGACCGCCCGCGTCGACGGGCGTGGCCCGCGCGACCTGCGGTCGACCAGCTTCCAGCTCGGCGTCCAGAAATGGGCCGAAGGCTCCTGTCTCGTGAAGTTCGGGGACACGCAGGTCCTGTGCGCGGCCACGATCTCGGATCGTGTCCCGCCCCACCTTCGCGGCAAGGGCACCGGCTGGGTCACCGCCGAGTATTCGATGCTCCCGCGGGCGACCGCCGAACGCACCGATCGCGAATCCGCCAAGGGCCGGATCGGCGGTCGGACCCACGAGATCCAGCGGCTGATCGGCCGATCGTTGCGCGGCGTCGTCGACCTCGCGCGGCTCGGCGAGCGGACGATCACCGTCGATTGCGACGTGCTCCAGGCCGACGGCGGCACGCGGACCGCATCGATCACCGGCGGCTACGTCGCCCTCGGGGCCGCGCTGATCACGTACGGCATGGAACGGCTGCTGACCTCGAAGGTCGCTGCGGTCTCAGTCGGGATCGTGAACGGCATCAGCTATCTCGACCTCGACTACAGCGAGGATTCGCGGGCCGAGGTCGACATGAACGTCGTCGGCACCGATGCCGGCGCGTACGTCGAGATCCAGGGCACGGCCGAGGGAAAGCCGTTCGATCGGGCCGAAGCGACGTTACTGCTGGACCTCGCGGACGCCGGGCTGACGCGCCTCTTCGCGGCCCAGGCCGAGGTGCTCGCAACGGTCCGGCGGTGACCGTTCGCCGACTGCTGATCGCCACCCGGAGCGAACACAAGCTCCGCGAGCTTCGCGAGTTGCTCCGCCTGGAGCATGCGCAGCTCGTCTCCATGGAGGGGGTCGGTGTCGAGGGCGACCCAGCGGAGAGCGGCCGGACATTCCGGACGAATGCCGCGATCAAGGCCAGGTTCGGGCTGCGGGCAACGGGTCTGCCGACGCTCGCCGACGATTCCGGCATCGAGGTCGACGCCCTGCATGGCGGCCCCGGTGTCCGAACGAGGCGGTTTGCCGGGGAGGGCGCGACCGACGCCCTCAACAACGCGAAGCTCCTCGCCGCGCTCGACGGGCTGACGCCCGAACGACGTGGCGCGCGCTACGTCTGTGTGCTCGCGCTGGCGATGCCCGGTGCCCCGCTTGTGTTCGCCCAGGGAACGTGCCGCGGACGGATCGCCGCGGCGCCGCGCGGGGCGCGCGGCTTCGGGTACGACCCGATCTTCGAACCGGCATCGGAGCCGGCGGGCGGGCGGACGTTCGGTTTGTGGACGCCGGAAGAGAAGAACCGGATCTCGCATCGCGCCAGGGCCGCCCGCCGGATGGCCCCGCGACTCGCCGAGCTCGGGTTCTGATGACCGCCGCGGCCGATCGCACGATCGTCCTCATCGACGACGCCGCTAAGGCCGGGCCGCCCGACCCGTCGATCGAGTATGTCGTGCTCGACATGGCGTGGACGCCGCCGCCGGAAGCGCGGTCGGACCTGCGACCGATGCGCCCGCTCGTCAGCGAGATCCTGCGCCGGCACAACCTGTTCTTCGAGGCGCTGGACGCGCTCGATGCCGCCGCCGAGGCGGCGGACCTCGGTCCCCGCTTCACCGTCGGCAGCGTGACCTGGTGGTACCACGCCCGAAGCGCGACGGTGATGGGGGTCAACGAACGGCTGCTCTGGTGCTACCTCCTCGTCGACCTCATCCGCTCTCGCGAACCTCGCCGGATCGTCATCCGCACGGATCGCCCCGCCCTGACCGATGCGGCCGGGGCGGTGCTGGTCGATCCGGCGTCCTGCTCGATCGTCGTCGAGGCCAAGCCCGCCGCGAAGCCGCCGCCGACCGCGCCCGCGATGGTGGATGAGCCGCTTGGCCTCGCGACCAGGGTCCGTCGGCGCCTCGGTAGGATCCGCCGGGCGGTCGGCCGACGGCTGCCGTGGACGCCGGCCAGCACGACTGCGTCGGACCGGTCGCCCGCGCCGTTCGACAGGGCGACGCTCGAGGGCCGCATCGCCGACCTGGCGAGCCGACCGGGGTCGGTGCTGGCCGTGGTCATGGCGGCCTCGTTTCACACCGTCGATGGCGCCGCGCACGATGGGCGGATCGATCCGTACGTCAGCCCGATCCTGGACCGGCTCGCGGACGCCGGTGTCCCGCTCGGGATCGTCGTGATCGGCATGGATGTGCGCCGTGCCGCGAATCGCGCCCGGCTTGCGGCTGATCCGCGGCTCATCCTGGCGACCGAGCTTGGCGAGCTCCTGGGGAACCCCGATCCTGCGGCCGACGGCGGCGGCCTGGCCGACCTGCCCGACCTGCGATTGCCGGCCGATGGGTTCGATCTCGGACCGTCGCTGCGATCAATGATCATGGGGTTGGACGGCTGGTTCGAGCGCCAGAAGGCCGACATGGCCGCTGCCGAGGCGCTGATCGCCCGGATCCAGCCTCGCGTGCTCTTCACCGGCTGGGAAGCTGCCAGGACCGCCTGGCTGGGGGCCGCACGTCGCCGCGCCGTCCCGAGCGTCGCCATCCAGCACGGCGTCGTCTACCCGCGCAGTCCGGACTACGAGCGGGCGCCGATCCCGGGCCTCGTGCATCCCGACCGGACCTGCGTGTTCGGCCCGTACGAGCGCGACGTGCTCGTCGAGCGCGGCGGCTACGCACCGGCGACGGTCGTGGTGACCGGTTCGCCCCGCGTCGATCGGGAGGCCGCACTGTCGCCGTCGACGTCCGACGAGCGCGAACGCGTCCGCGCCGAACTCGGGATCAGCGGACCTGCCCGGCTGCTCCTCCTATCGGCGGGACGCCGGTTCATCGGCGATACGGTCAACGGCCTGGAGATGGCGGCGCGGCTGCTCGACGGGCCACTGCCCGGCGTGCACATCGTGGTCAAACTGCATCCCGAGGCGCGCGACGACGGGTCGTCCGAGGCACTCTTCGCCGGACTCGCCGCCGCCGGCGGTTATCCGGCCACGCCGGTCACGGTGGTTCGCGACATCGACCTCTACCGACTGCTCCGCTCGGTGGACGCCCACCTCGGCCTGTACTCCACCGTCCTGACCGACGCGGTCCTGACCGACACGCCGAACATGATCGCCATGGGCCAGGCCTGGGCGGACATCCTCGGCTACGCGGCTGCCGGCGTGGCGGTGCCCGTCCACGACGTTGCGGACGTTCGTCGGTTCATGGATGCCCCGCTCCACGCGGAGGCCGGCGATCGTGAGCGATTCCTCGACGCCCACTTCCTGGCCGGCGATGCGACCGCGCGGATCGCCTCGGTGGTTCTCGAAGCGGACATCGTGCGGGATCGACCGTGACCGACGTCCGGCGGGCCTGCGTCTTCTGCGGGGCAAGTGCCGGCGTCGACCCGCAGTACGTGGCCGCGGCGCGCGCCGTCGGGGAGGGCCTGGCCCGACGCGCCATCGGCCTGGTCTACGGCGGCGGCCGGGTGGGATTGATGGGGGCCGTCGCCGAAGCGGCCCTGGCCGCCGGCGGCGAGGTCATCGGCGTGATCCCGCAGGGCCTCGTGGATCGCGAGCTGGCGCACCCCGGCCTGTCCGAGCTGCTGGTGGTCGAGACCCTCCATGAGCGCAAGGCCATGATGGCCGAGCGAGCGGATGCGTTCATCGCCCTGCCCGGTGGCCTCGGCACGCTCGAGGAGCTGGCCGAGGTCGTGTCCTGGGCCCAGCTCGAGCTCCACACCAAGCCGATCGGACTGCTCGATGTGGGCGACTACTGGAGGCTGCTGCTCGCCTGGTTGGACATGGCCGTCGCGGAGGGCTTCGTTGCGCCGGCCCATCGACGACTGGTCATCCGCGGTGCCTCGCTGGACGCCTTGCTCGATGCGTTCGCCGCATGGATGCCGCCGCCTGGCCGCTGGGGCGACTAGGACGACGGCGCCGCCGACGCCTTGGGCGTCGGCCAGGGTACCGGGGTGCCGCCGGGCGGCGGGAAGAGCCTGGCGGCGACGTCACGGATCGCCGCGACGTCTGGCTGAAGGGACGACCCGTAGCGCGTGTCGACCGAGCGAACCAGCGGGTGCCGGATCACCGCCCGGGTGATCCCGCCGGCTCCCATCTCATCGATCGCGGCGGCCAGCTGTGGCAGCCGCTCGACCGGTAGGTCGGTTCGGACGGAATCGCCGACCGCGGTGAACAGCGCCGGGAGCTCCCAGAACAGGCTCCCGTCCTTCGTCGCGGCGTCCTTCAGCGCGACCAGGATCTGCTGCTGTCGACCGGCGCGCGTGAAGTCGCTCTCGCCCGCCGATTTCCGGCTGCGCGCATAGGCCAGCGCGTTCGCCCCGTCGAGGTGGTGCGTGCCGGCGGTGATCGACCAGCCTCGCCTGCCCTCGCCGAAGCCGTCATACCCGGGGTCGTCGATGGCTTTGGCGACCTTGATGTCGACCCCGCCGACGGCATCGACCATGGAGATGAAGCCGCTGAATTCCATCCTGGCGTAGTAATGGATCGGGATCCCGAGCAAGTCGCCGATCGCGTCCTGGAGCGCCTGGAGGCCGCCCTTCGGGAACAGCTTGGGGTGTGTGTCGGCGTACGACATCAGCGAGTTCAACTTGGGTCCGAACTCGTCGTCGTCGCCCAGGGGTACGTTGATGAGGTCACGGGGCAGCGAGACCACCGACGCGCTCTTCCCGACGGGGTCGAACGACACGACCATCATCGTGTCGGTCAGCGTCGCGGTCCGGCCCGGAACGGCGTCGACGCCGATGACGAGTACGTTCAGGCGCTGGTCCGGGCCGGGTCCCGGGTCGGCCGGCTGACCCGCCGCGGCGAGCTCCGTGCTGTCGAAGCTCCGTGCGAACGCCGCGCCGAACGCCGTCCCGTATCGGTACACGAGGAGATGGGGGACGACGACGAACAGCGCGAGCATCACGATCCCGATCAGCCCCAGTCGTCCGGTCGGACCGTGGCGGCGAGTGTCGAGGAAGGCCTGGCCGGTCGCGACGAGTCGCCAAGCCAGGACGAGCACGTTCAGGGTCAGGAGCGAACCGAGGATGGCGGGCGCGACCGCCCAGGCCGCGATCCTCGTCGGTGTCTGCGTCGCCCAGACGATGGCGACGATCGCCGCGATGGCGAGGGATGGGACGAAGAAGAGGAGCGTCAGCCGCCCCCGCCGGTTGAACGCCTGTCCGAGTCCCGGGAGGAGGGCTGACAGGCCGGCGGCCGCCAGGCGGTGGCGGTCGATGGGTCCGGATGCCGGACGGCTCCGGATCCGACGAGCGTGCACGACGGGCGAGGTCCCCCTGCTGCGTGGCGGTCGCGCGGAGTCTACCCCGGCGCGGACGTCGTGACGCCGGGCGATCGATCAGCCTGCCAGTGACCGCCCGGCGTCTGGCCCTACGACGCGCAACGGCCCGTGGCCGTGACGCTACGGCTCGGGGCCGACGTCAGCATCCAGCAAAGGCCTGAGGTCGTCGACGATCAGGCCGTCCACCCCGTACGCCTCGAGGATGGCGTCGGTCGCGGCGGTCTCCAGGAGTCCCCACCATGCGTAGACCTTGAGCCCGGCTGCATGTGCCGCCCGGATCATGTCGGGA
>JBIOWA010000247.1:0-12752 GCA_044868045.1 Candidatus Limnocylindrales bacterium | reverse complement strand
GGCGTTCGAGCCCGAGCCGGCCGTCGAGTCGGCGGTCATCGTGGTCGAGCCGTTCGACACGGACGATCGGCTCGCGCCCGCGGAGGAGGACCAGCTCTGGCGCCTGGTCCAGGCCGCGTTCCGGGAGCGCCGGAAGATGATCCACAACGTGCTGACCCGACAGCTGCCAGTCGACGCGGGGCGCGTGGCCGCGGCTCTCGCGACCGCGGGGATTGAGGCCGACCGCCGACCGCAGACGCTCGCCGTCGGCGAATGGCTGGTGCTCCGGGAGGCCCTCGGGCCGCTTGGCTCGGATCGGCGAGGCCGTCGCGAGTGACAGCGGCACGCAGTGACCAGCGCCGCGCATGACTGACGCCGCGCATCGGACCCCGATCATCCGGCTCGCCCCGGCCAAGCTCAACCTGACCCTGGCCGTCGTCGGCCGCCGGGCCGACGGGTTCCATGACCTGCACTCCGTGGTGGTCCCCCTCGGGCTCACCGACCGGCTGAGCCTGGCGCCGGCCGGCCCAGGAGACGCCGGCCAGGCGGACACCCTGCACGTGACGGGCTTCGACACCGGTCCCCTGGCGGACAACCTCGTCCTGCGGGGGATCGCCGCGGCTCGCGGCGTCGTCGGGCAGGGGCCCGGCCGGCCGTCGACACCGCCGCTCGCGGCAAGGCTCGAGAAACACATCCCGGTCGCCGCCGGGCTCGGTGGCGGATCGTCGGACGGGGCCGCCGCCCTGGATGGCGCCCTGGAGGCCTGGGCCGCAGCGGATCAGGTCGACGGGGATGGATTGCGGAGAGCCGCCGCCTCGGTCGGGTCGGACGTCCCGTTCTTCCTCGTCGGTCGCCCGGCGCTCGTCGAAGGTCGCGGCGAACGGGTGATGCCGCTCGGCGGCGTCCACGGCCATCCCGGGGTGCTGCTGGTGACGCCGCAGGTCGCCGTTCGGACGCCGGAGGTATTCGCGGTCTTCGACGGCGCCCGCCGGGTCGGCGACGGATCGGTGCGGATGACCTCGGCCCATCTCGCGCAGGAGCTCGGGAATGGGCTGTCGGCCATGGATCTGCTGGCACGGGCCGGCGTGCTTGCCTCGGCCAACGACCTGCTGGCGGCCGCGATCCTCGTGGCGCCGGGCCTGGTCGGCGTGCGACGGGCGCTCACGCGCACGCTCGGCCGGCCGATCGGCATGTCGGGCTCCGGCCCGACACTCTGGACGCTCTATCCTTCGCTCGGGGAGGCCCAGGCCGCGGCCGCGACGGTGGAGTCCGCCATCGCTGACGGCACGATCCCGTCGATCGGCGATGGGCCGCCATCGATCATCGCCACCACGATCCGCACCGGAGATGAGGGACGAACCCCATGACGCGACAGGCGATCTCGACGACCAACGCCCCGGCCGCCGTCGGCCCGTACAGCCAGGCGATCGTCGCCGGCGAGTTCGTCTTCTGCGCGGGACAGGGCGCGATCGACGCCGCGACCGGCGACATCCTGATCGGCACCGTCGAGGAGGAGACCGAGCGCACACTGCGCAACCTCGGCGCGGTCCTCGATGCGGCGGGCGTGGGCTTCGCGGACGTCGTCAAGACCACGGTCTTCCTCGCCGACATCGACGACTTCGCAGCGATGAACGGCGTGTACACGAAGTTCTTCCCGGATCCGCCGCCGGCACGCACGACGGTCGCCGTCAAGGAACTTCCCAAGGGCTTCAAGGTCGAGATCGAGGCGATCGCCCGACGGCCCTGAACCGGCAGCGTTGCTTGACGCTCCGAACGGCCCGCCCATACCATCCGGCGACCAACTCATGACACAACCCTTACGCCCGTCGGGCTTGCGATGCTGGGGCGACCGCCCCGCGCTCGACCGGCGCCGCGCATGAACCCCCCAAATCCCGACCCCACGAGCTCGAGGACGCCCAAGAGCGTCCGGACCACCGCGGTCGTGCTTGCGGCGGGCCTCGGGACGCGCATGAAATCGACGCTCGCCAAGGTCCTCCACCCACTCTGCGGCCGTCCGATGTTGGCCTACGTCCTCGACGCCTGGGCCGATGCGAGCGATGTGGGCGAAGCGGCCGCGCCGGCCGAGTCCTCCGCGCGACCCGTCGTCGTCTACTCCCCGGCCGTCGACGCGATCCGCGCGCCGTTCGCCGACCGTGCCGACTTCGCGCTCCAACAGGAGACGCGCGGGACCGGCGACGCGGTCCGCGTCGCCCTGCCGGTCATCCCCGACGACGCGGCCGAGGTTCTCGTCCTGTATGGCGATGTCCCCCTCGTGACCGGGTCGGACCTCCGGGCCATCCTCGACGCCCGCCGTGAGGACGATGCCGCGATCGCCCTCGCCACGGTGTTCGCCGCCGAACCCGACCGGCTCGGACGGGTCGTCCGCAGCGAATTCGGGACGGTCGAGGCGATCGTCGAGGCTAAGGACGCGACCGAGGAGGAGCTGGCCAACAACGAGATCAACGCCGGCGTTTACGCATTCGATGGGGCCTGGCTCCGGCGCCGGATCGACGCGCTCACCCCGTCCGCCACCACCGGCGAGCTCTACCTCACCGAGCTCGTCCGTCTGGCGCGCGAGGATGGTCGACTCGTCATCGCTGTCGCCTTCGAGGATGACGGCCGGTTCGACGGCATCAACGACCGATCGCAGCTCGCGGCGGCCGAATGGAATCTCCGCGTCCGCCGCAACGAGGAGCACATGCGCGCCGGCGTCACGATGCGCGACCCGTCCACGGTCTACCTCGACTGGGATGTCACGATCGCGTCGGACGTCACGCTCGAGCCGAACGTGGTCTTGCGCGGGTCGACCTCCGTCGGGGAGGGGACCGTGATCGGTGCCGGCACCCAGATCGTCGACAGCACCATCGGCCGGAACACCCGCATCTGGGCGTCGATCGTCGAGTCGGCGACCGTCGAGGACGACGCCTCGGTCGGTCCGTACAGCCATCTCCGCCCGGGGAGCGTCGTCGGCCGCGGCGCCGAGGTCGGGAACTACGCCGAGCTCAAGAACGCGCACCTCGGGGCGGGGTCCAAGCAGCACCACGTGAGCTACATGGGCGATGCCGAGATCGGCGACGGGGTCAATATCGGAGCAGGCTCGATCACCGCCAACTACGACGGGACGCGCAAGACCCGCACGACGATCGGCGACGGCGCGTTCATCGGTGTCGACACCATGATCGTCGCCCCACGCGAGATCGGTGCCGGGGCCCGCACCGGCGCCGGCGCCGTCGTCACGAAGGACGTCCCGGCGGGCAAGCTCGCCGTCGGAGTGCCGGCTCGCATCCGCGAGCCGCGCCCGAAACCCGCGCCGGACGTGCCGGATGTGCCGGACGTGCCGGACGCGCCGGGCGGGGCCAAGCCGCGCTCGCAACCGTCGGAACCCGCCGCCGGTGACGGCTCCTCGTGAACGACGCGTTCCTCGAGCTCGGCTTGATCGTCGTCCTGGTCCTGCTAAACGGGATCTTCTCGGCGACCGAGATCGCGCTCGTGACGCTCCGACGCAGTCGGATCCAGCAGTTGATCGATGAGGGCAACGGGGCGGCGGTCCGCGTCCAGCGTCTCAAGACCAACCCGGGCCGCTTCCTCGCCGTCATCCAGGTGGGCATCAACTTCCTGGGCTTCCTCGCCTCGGCGTTCGCGGCCGTCAGCCTCGTGGATGGGGCGGCCGACATCTTCCGTCAGTTCGGCCCGATCGCGAACGCGGCCTCGGGGATCGCGCTCGTCGTCGTCACGATCCTGTTGACGCTGTTCACGATCGTGTTCGGCGAGCTCGTCCCGAAGCAGATCGGCCTGGCCCACTCCGAGCGCGTGGCGCTCACCACCAGCCGCCTCATGGAATTCCTCGGCACGGTGTTCGGCCCGCTGGTCGGGGCGCTCACGCTGGTCACGCGCTACGTGAGCCGGCTGTTCCGAGCCGACATCCCGGCCGACGAGCGGATCAGCTCCGAGGAGCTGCGGCTGATCATCGAGCAGGGCGGCGAGCAGGGCATCCTGGAGGCCGAGGAAGAGCAGATGATCCACGCGGTCATCGAGCTCGGTGACCAGCGCGTCCACGAGGTCATGGTCCCGCGGATCGCGATGGTGACGCTCCAGGCGGACGCGACGATCGGCGAGGCGATCGACGCTATCGTCGCCGAGGGCCACAGCCGGATCCCGGTGTACGAGGACTCGGTCGACGAGATCGTCGGCATCGTGTACGCAAAGGACCTCCTGCCGTTCCTCAAGTCGACCGCACCCGAACCTCCGCAACTTCGCTCGCTTCTACGCACGCCGGTGTTCGTCCCCGAGTCGATGACGGTCGACGACCTGTTGCACGAGCTCCAACGGCGCAAGGTGCACATCGCGATCGTGCTCGACGAATACGGCGGGACCGCCGGCCTCGTGACGATCGAGGATCTGCTCGAAGAGATCGTCGGCGAGATCCAGGACGAGTACGACGAGGAAGAGCCGATGATCGTGAAGCTGTCCGACGACGAGGCGCGCGTCGACGGCCGGGCATCGGTCGACGACCTCGCCGAGCTCTTCGAGACCCACGTTCCCCTCGAGGACGAGGACGAGTACGACACCGTCGGCGGACTGATCTACCACCGGATCGGTGGCGTCCCCAAGCCCGGCGACCAGGTGTCGGTCGATGGGCTGACGCTGACCGTGGAGACCACCGACGGTCGCCGCGTCTCCAAGGTGCTGGTCGTGCGCTCACGCGAGGAGCCCGAGGTCGCAGACGACGAGGCGGACCGCTAGAGTCGACAACGGCTCGCCGGCGCGGGGACACGGCAGCGCGACTCACAGTCCCATTTTCGCGCCGAAGTCGGGTCGCTGGCCACCCTCGAGGCATTGGCGAGTGTGTGGCGCCCGGAATCTGCGCGAACCACGCCGCAGCCCGTTGTTCGGGCCCAAAACGGGCGTGACAATCGCGTCCGCGATGGAACCGGTCGCGGCCGTCCCGATCCCGACGCGACTTCGCGCAACGCCGCGACGGCTAGGCCGAGATCACCCCGACGATGATCTCCTCGAGGCGGGCGCGGGCCGTCGGCGAGACCACGCCCGCGGCGTCCAGCTCGGCCAGCGCCTCATCGCGGTACCGCCTCGCCGCATCGCGCGTGTAGTCGCGCGCTCCCACCCGCTCGAGGATCTCGACGATCTCGTCAAGCTCCGCCGATGTGGGCTCCTCGCGCGCATACAGCTCGAGCAACCGAGCGCGATCTTCCCCACCGGCGTGCTCGACCGCGTAGATCACGGGCAGCGTCTTCTTCTTGTGGGCCACGTCCGACGCGGCCTTGCCGGTCGCCTGCTCCGCGCCCCAGATCCCCAGCAGGTCGTCGTTCAGCTGGAAGGCGATCCCGAGCGCCCAACCAAAGGCGCGGTACCGCGTGATGACGGCCTCGTCGTCGGTGGCAAGGAGCGCGCCGGCCTCGATCGAGGCCGCGATCAGCGCCGCCGTCTTGCGCCCGATCATGTCGAAGTAGGCGTCGATCGACATGAGCTCGCTCGATTCGCCGTTCGCGATATCGATGTACTGGCCCTCGCAGAGGGCGAGGCACGTCTCGTCGTACAGGCGCATCAACCGCAGGACCGTGGCGTCCGGGAAGCCGAGATCGGTCAGCCGATGCAGCGCGATGCGCGACAGGCTGAACAGCGTGTCGCCGGTGTTGATCGCTTGCGGGATGCCGTGCAGCGACCAGAGGGTCGGTCGATGCCGGCGCTCGGTGTCGCCGTCCTCGATGTCGTCGTGCACGAGGCTGAAGTTGTGGCCGAGCTCCACCGCGGCGGCCCCCGGCAGGGCGCGTCGATGATCGCCGGCGATCGATGCGTAGGCGAGCAGGCCGAGGAGTGGACGGATCCGTTTGCCACCGTTCGAGCCCGTTCCGTCGAGGGCGAGGTGGTAGCGGACCATCTCGTACAGCCCGTGGGTCGAGGGATCGCGGTCCTGGACGAGCCGAAGGATCTCGCCGTCGGTGTCGGCGATGAGCTCGCTGAGGTCCAGATCGGGCGACGCGGTCGTCATGGCCGGCAGTGTACACCGAAACGTGTCCACTGGGAGTAGCCTGTTGAGGGGTCACAACGTTCGCACCGGCCGGCGCCGGGCACGACAAGACGCCGGCACGGGGGACGCGTCCGCACCGGCGTCTGCCGCGTGTACGCACGACGTCCATCGACGGATGAATCGATATCTGGGAGACCGGGCACATCGCGGTGCCCACCGACACCAGCGCCGGCTCGACCGCGGTGATACGGTCACCCCCGAGATGCCCGTTCCCCGTCGCTACACCACCGACGCGATCGTGCTGTCGCGCTTCGATCTCGGCGAGGCGGACCGCGTCCTGACCCTGATCACGCCGGCCGGCGGCAAGCTCAAGGCGATCGCCAAAGGGATCCGCCGCCCGACCTCGCGGCTGGGCGGCAGCCTCGAGCCCTTCGCCGAGCTCACGGTGGCCCTCGCCCGCGGCCGCACGTTCGACGTCGTGACCCAGGTGAGCGTCGGCCACGCGTGGCTGAAGCTGCGCGACGACCTCGAGAGCGCGGCCACCGCCTGGTATCTCGCCGAGCTCGCCGACCGCTCGCTCGAGGAACGTCACGCCGCCGAACCGCTCTATGCCCTCCTGCGACGGGCGTACGAGCTGCTCGATGCTGGCATGGCCCCCAGCCGTGTCGCCCGCTGGTTCGAGATGCACCTGCTCGATGAGCTCGGCGTCCGCCCGGAAGTCGATCGCTGTGTCGAATGCGACCGCGTCCTCGAGTCGGATGAGCGGTTCCGCTGGGTCCCGCCGCTTGGCGGCGTGATCTGTGAGCGATGCCCTGGCCCGCCGCACGATCGGGCCGGGCTGAGTCTCGAGGCGCTCAAGCTCCTGAAGGCGTACCAGCGTCTCGATATCGAGGCCCTTGCCGGCCTGCGTCTGGCTCCGGCCGTCGAGGCGGACGTCGAGGCCGCGCTTCGCGAATTCGTCCGGCAAGCCCTGGAGCGCGACGCGCGCTCCCTTGCCTTCCTCGACGAGGTTCGCGCGGCACACGCGGGGGTGCCGTCGTCCTAGGACCCGCGGTGCGCAAGGGCACCGGGCTTCTCACGCACGGACTGTGGTTGGGTGCGTTTCCGAGTCGTCCGGTGCCGTGCTGTCGGCACGTATCTGTGACGCGATGTGGCCCATTCGTACTAGACCCGGGAGTCACCCCCTGCCATGATGCCCGCGGGTTCATTCGAGCCGATCCGGGGTATCCCGAGATGGCTCCATTGGCGGACAACGACCCGAATCAGCTTCAGGAGGTTCCCGAATGCGGGGGTTCCACAGGGGTCGTCGACGCATGCCGTCGGCGCGCTCTTCCGCCGTTATCGTCGTTGGTACCTTGCTCCTCCTGGCCGCGCTCGCGCCGGCCTCCTTCGCCGCCGCACCGCACCCGAGCGAGGGCTCGGCGACGGTCGATGGCTCCATCGCGGATTGGTCGCTGAGCGGCGACTTCTTCTCGGACATGACGGACGCCGGCGTCGCCGGCCGACCGGTCCGCGCCAAGCTCTATCTCAAGTACGACTGCGACACCGAGGTGCTCTATGCCCTCGTCCTCGCCCAGGGTGATGAGCAGGTTCGCCAGGATCGACCCGACGAGGCATACCTCCGGATCGACGCGACCGGCAAGCTCATCAGCGCCACGCAGGGCGACGACGGCACGCCGCCCGACTTCGCGTGGGTCAACGGCGACGGGACGCTGGCCGACGGGTGGGAAGGCTCCGGCCCGCTCGCGCCCGGCTCGTATACCGTCCGCGCCCACGTCCTGATCGCCGACGATAGCGCCGACGGCTACACGCCGATGGACACCGTCGGACGCGACATCCCGCTCGAGATCGACTGCGGCGGGGTCGCCCCGACCCAGGGCACGCCCACGCCGACCCCGGTCGCGACACCGACACCGACCCCGGCTCCGACGAGTGGCCAGCAGACACCGACCCCGGCTCCGACCAGCGGCCAGCAGACGCCGACGCCTCCGGCCACTGGTGGCGTCGCCCCCACGACCGCGACCAACACCCGGGCGCCGACGCTCCCGCCGACCGATGCCATCACTGCCCTCGGGGGGACGCCGAGCCAGGACGGCATCCGACTCGTGGCCGTCCTCCTGGGCGCCGCCGTCGGGACGTGCCTCCTGTTCACGCCGCGCCGCCGGCGGATCCCGATCGAGCGCCCCAACGACGAACCCGAGCGCCCGATCGAGCCACCGGTCGAGCCGGCCGAGGAGGACGCGGAGCAGCAGTGACCGCACAGCGGTGGCGCGGCCACTGACCCGCGCCGCCGCGGCAGCGGCGGGTGCCATCGCAACCGCGACGGCCTTCGCCGTCGGGATCGGCGCGGCCGGTTCAGCGGCGTCGGCCGTCGTCGAGCGCCGCCGCAATCGAGTCCACCAGCGCGGGCCGTACCGGGCTTCGCCACGGGCCGTCGAGCTGCATCGCAGCCTGATCGTGGTTGACCTCCATGTCGACTCGCTGTTGTGGGGCCGCGATCTCCTCCACCGCGCCGGCTATGGCCACGTCGACGTCCCGCGGCTCGTCGAGGGGGCGTGGCGCTCGTCGGATTGGCCGCCTCGACCAAGGTCCCGCGCGGCGTCAACCTCGAACGCAACGACGACACGACCGACGACGTGACGTTGCTCGCTCTCGCGTTGCGCTGGCCGCGCGCGACGTGGGGCAGCCTGCTCGCCAGGGCGCTGTACCTCGCCGATCGACTCAGGTCGATGGCGGCCGCGTCGAACGGTCGCCTCACGCTGATCGAGTCGCGCCGCGATCTCGCGGCCTACCTCGCCCGCCGGGCCGCCGACCCGGCGATCACCGCGGTTTTCCTCTCGATCGAGGGCGCCCATGCCCTCGACGACGATCTCGACAACCTCGCGACCCTGGCCCGTGCCGGTTATCGGATGCTCTCGCCGACCCACTTCTTCGATACGCCGTTCGCGGGTTCGGCCCACGGCGTCGTCCAGGGCGGGTTGACCGACCTCGGCCGGGAGCTGCTATCGCGGGTGGATTCGAGCGGCATGGTCCTCGATGTGTCCCACGCTTCGTCGGCGACCATCGACGACGTGCTCTCGCTGGCGTCGCGCCCGGTCGTGGCCTCGCATACCGGTGTCCGCGCCGCCGTGCCCGGGATCCGCAACCTCCCCGACGACCAGGTCCGCGGCATCGCTGCGACCGGCGGCCTCGTCGGGATCGGCTTCTGGCCCATCGCCTGCGGTGGCCGCGATGCGGCGTCGATCGCCCGCTCGATCGGCGCGGCGATCGAGCTCGGGGGCATCGACCACGTCGGCCTCGGCTCCGACTTCGACGGCGCTGTGCCGACCCCGTTCGATGCGACCGGGATGCCGTTGCTGACCGAGGCATTGCTCGCGGAGGGGTTGTCGGAGGAGGACATCGCGGCCGTGATGGGCGGCAACGCCGTTCGGGTGCTGGCGGCCGCCTTGCCGCCTGTCGCCTAGAGCACCTCGGCGATCAGCGATGCGGCTCGCGCCGCCCCGTCCGATGCGACGGGCCGGAAGTCGACTGGCCGGTCGATCTCCTCAGCGATCGCCTCGGCGATGATCTCGGGCGGCGACGCGTCGTAGTCCGTGAAACGACCCGCCCCGTAGCGTTCGAGCCGGTGCCGGACGTGCCGGTTCTGCTCGAAGTGGTTGCGTAACGGGAAGTACAGGAACGGCCGGCGTGCGGCGGTCAACTCCATCGTCGTCGTGAGGCCGCCCTGGACCACGGCGAGATCCGACGCCGCCAGGTGCTTGTACAGGTCGGGCACGAACGCGCGCACCTCGACGCCGTCGGTTGCGCCAAGTGACGCAGGATCGATGCGGGGCCCGGCGACCGCGATCATGCGCAGGCCATTGACCCGGCGAGCTGCGTCCGGGTAGCTGGCGATCACGCGTCGAAGGAGCGATTCGCCGACGCCTGAGCCACCGACCGTCACGATGACGACGCGCTCGTCGGGGTGATAGCCGAGCTCGGCCCGCAGCGCCTCGCGACCTTCCATCAGGGGAGTCGGGTCGAAGCCGGTGACATACCCGCTGAACGCGTAATGACGCTCCGTCCAATCCCGGATCGAGGGTAGGTCCGGCCCGAAGTCGTCGGGCACGATATCGTCGGGATCACCGACAAAGATGGCCCGATCCCGGATCCGAGGAAAGCGCTCGACCTGCTCGATCATCTCGGCGTTGTAGTCCGCGGTCAGGAACGCCTCGCGCTCGCCGCCGGCGGGCATCGGAAGCCAGCCCACGAAGTCGGTCATCCAGGCGAATGCCGTCCGCTTCAACTCCGGGTTCTCGTGCAGGTAGTAGTCGATGTCCCACGCCTCGTCACCGATCACCAGGTCGTATTCCCCGGTCTCGATGGCGTCGTAGAAGACCATGAAGTTGTTGATGAGGATCTCGTCCATGCGGCGGATCGCCTGGAAGGCATTCAGGTCGTGCTCCGAGGATTCCGCCGTGATATGGGCGGACTCGGACGCGAGCTCGGCGCTGAGCGGGTGAAGCCGCTCGCCGTGCGTCTCGAGGACCTTGGTTACCGGGTCCTGGGCCAGCCAGTCGATCTCCAGATCGGGATGGAGCTTGCGAAGCTCAGCGGCGATCGACACGTCGCGCTGCGCGTGCCCGAGGCCGATGGGGGAGGAGATGTAAAGGGCCTTCCGTCGGCGCGCCAGCGATCGAGTCCAGGTCCGAACCTCAGGCGTTTGCATGGTCGCCGGATTTCAGCGAGCGAACAAAGTCGCGGATCAGCAAGTTGATAAGCACCGGGTCGCGAGCGTTGTTGATGTGGCCGCCGCCCTCGATCGTCACGAGGCGCGCGCCGGCGATCGCCTCCGCCAGCGCGACCCCGCGACCCGGTCCGGTGATCGCATCCTCGAGACCCTGGATCACGAGCGCCGGACAGCGCACGCGCTGACACAGGGCACGAAGCGCCCCCTCATCGAGCTCCGGCGGATCTTCCGTGAGAATCAGCGTCTCCGGGTCCGTCTCCGACCCCCAACCGACCGCGTCCTCGATCTGCTTCGTCGAATGCGGCTCGGTGAAGCAACGGTCGAAGAAGAACTCCAGGAACCCGTGATAGTCGCGACGCCAGGAGTGGCGGTTGTACCGAGCCCAACCCTCGTCGGGCGCGTTCTCGACGTCGAAGTCGACGGTGGAGCGCTCGGGCAGCCGCTCACCCAAAGGGATCGCAGGGCCGATGAAGACAAGGCCGCCGACCCGCTCCGGACAGTCTGCGGCGGCGATCAAGGCGCGCTGGGCGCCCATCGAAAGCGACACGACGACCGCGCGCTCGACCTCGGCCTCATCCATCACGGCGATCAGGTCCTTGGCGAATTCAGGCTCCGCGTACGCGGCGGCGCTCGATGGTCGATCGGAACGGCCGTTCCCGCGTGGATCGAACGTCACCACGCGATGCCGCCGTGCGAAGTACGGGATCTGGGCTTTCCAGACGCGTGAGGTGACGATCGTCCACGTCGGTGCGAAGAGGATGGTCGGCTCGCCGTGACCGTAGACCTCGAAATACGTGCGAACTCCATCGCGCGTCACGAAGCCCGAGCGGTCCGGGTAGCGAGCACGCGTCTGCTCGCGCGCCCGGGTCGTGTCAGGCGCGAGGACCGTGCCCATCGGCCCAGCGCCACAGCGCATTCACGATCCGCCAGCCCTCAGGCGTCTGCACCAGATGCAGATATTCGTGGTAGTGCTCGGAGCGGACGACCACGCTCGCGATGCCGCGTCCCGCATCGACGATCTCGATCTCCATTGATCGTCCTCCCGCCCGGATGCGGCCACTGCCCTCGCGGGTCGCTTCGATCATGCCCTCCGCGGTGTCTGTGATGAGCACCGGCGCGCGGTCGACCGTCTGTCCGTAGCAGCGCTTGGCGAGCTCGGGGTGGAGCGCGCGCTCCATCCGGATCGGGTCACCCTCGAACCAGCCCTCGAAGTAGTCGAGCACACACGCGTTGATCGTCACCCGCTCGTCGTCGGTCGCCGGAGGCGTCGGCGGCGTGATCCACGCCTCCCGGAGCTCGGTCGTCACGGTGTCCCTCCTTTCTGGTCGAGTCTTTGCAGGAGTCGACCGACCTTGCGCAGGGCCGATCGCATCGGGAGGACCGTTTCGGTCACGCCGAGCAGGATCAGCTCCTCGGCTCCGAGGAATGGCGTGGCCATCAACGCGGCCACCTCGTCGGGCGTGAATTCGCCGAAGTCGGCGCCCCGCTCGACTTCACGGCTGGCGACCTCGGCCAGCAGGCCGTACCAGCCGCCGATCATCCGCCGCACGGTCTCGGCGACCTCTGGATCAGACCAGCCCGCCGCGATCATCTCCTGCAGGATCCTGACGTAGCCAGACTCGATATCGACGTCGAGGAAGTCGCAGGCCCGCTCCCAGCGCACCCACAGCGGAAGCGGCGTGTCGAACATCTCGCGCTGACGTTCCAGGAGACGCTCGTTCTCGGCATCGAGGACGGCGAGGATGAGCTGACGCTTCGAGCCGAAGTGGTAGTGGATCTGGCTGAGCGGCACGGCCGCGGCCTCGGCGACGGCGCGGGTCGAGAGGTTGGCGTAGCCATCGGCGTGCAGGCGCCCTCGGGCAGCCGCGAGGATCGCGGAGCGCGTATCGGTGGTCGCCTGGTCGCGTCGTTCGGCGCGAGAGAGGGGCGGGGCCTCGGTGCCATCGGCCATTCGTCGAGCATACGACGGCGACCTCACGCGGCGACCGAATAGACGGCCAAGAGGACGAGGGCCACGCCGATCGGGTGGGACAGCCGGCGACCCCAGGGAAGGTTCTT
>JBIOWA010000246.1:0-23900 GCA_044868045.1 Candidatus Limnocylindrales bacterium | reverse complement strand
GACCTCCCGCTCCAGGTCGCGTTCCCGATCCTCCTCGCCAACCTGACCGGGGAGCTGTTCGGCTCCTCGACGGCCCCGACCGAGGCCGTCGAGCCCGGCGCGCCGGTCCAGCTCGTCATCCCGAGCGGCGCGAAAGGCCTCTCGGTCACGCGACCCGACGGCACCGTGACCGAGCTCGTCCCGAGCACGACCGCGGCCGCATCCGCGGCCATCACGTTCGCCGGCACCGACCTGCTCGGCGTCTATACGGTCACACCGATCCTCGACCCGACGGCGTCGCCGGGCTCGTCCGCCGGAGCAAGCACGGCGCCGAGCGGCGCGCCATCGCCATCGGCGGTGGCGTCCGCCCGCCCGATCACCTCGCCTGGCGCGTCGGGACAGCCTGTCGTCGTCGATCCGCTGGCTCCGGCTCGCTTCGTCGTCGACCTGTTCGACGTGAACGAATCGACGATCGCTCCGGGCGATCCCTCCACGATCTCCGCACTCGGGACTGGTCCGGGCGCCTCACCGGCCCCCCGAGCGGGCGGCTCGGGCGGGTCGCCGGCCACGGAACGCCCGACGACGCGTGACGAGCTCTGGGTGCCCATCGTCCTCGCGATCCTCGCGTTCCTGTGCGTCGAGTGGGCGCTCTACCACCGCGACGGCCTGGTCAGGCTGCGTCGTTCCTTCTCCGACCGGCTGGCGCGAGCGCGGGCCGGCGCGCGATGACCCGCTGATGGGCATCAGCTTCGACGCGCCGCTCGCGCTGCTCCTCCTGATCCCGGCCATGCTCCTGACGGTCGGGCTGTACCTGACAGCGCGACGACGGGTCGGGACCGGTCGTCGACGGGTAGCGCTCGTCGTCCGCACCGTGCTGCTGACGGCACTCGTCTTCGCTCTTGCGGGATTCCGACTGGTGCTTCCCGTCGACCGGCTGGCCACGGTCTTCGTGGTCGACATGTCCGATTCGGTCGGCAACGAGGGACGCGAGGAGGCCCTCGCCTTCCTGCGCGAGACGCTCGCCGTCATCCCCGAGGGCGACGTGGCCGGGATCGTCGCGTTCGGGAAGGAGGCCCTGGTCGAGCGCCTGCCGTCGGAACTCGCCGAGATCGACCGGATCGCCTCGACGCCGGTCCGTTCCGCGAGCGACATCGGGGCGGCCCTGCGCCTGGCCACCGCCCTGTTCCCGGACGACACGCAGAAGCGGATCGTCCTGCTCTCGGACGGCAACGACACGTCCGGGGCCGGTCAGGCGGAAGCGGCCCTGTCGGCAACCCGCGACATCCGGATCGAGACGATGACGATCGGGCTCGGCGGCTCGGACGAGGTGATCGTGGAACGCGTGACGACGCCATCTACCTCGAACCTCGGCGAATCGATCGAGGTGACGGCGGACATCCGATCCACGGTCAAACAGCTCGCGACCATCCGCCTCTTCGCCGACGGCAAACCCGCCGGGGACCCCCAGCGCGTCGACCTCGACGCCGGCGTCACCAGGGTCGTCTTCGACGTCACGCCCGCCGAGGCCGGCTACCACACGTTCCGCGTCGTGGTCGAGGCGGCTCGCGACACCTTCAGCCAGAACGATCGAGCCGACTCGACCACGATCGTCAAGGGCGAGCCGCGGACGCTGGTCCTGGCCGGCGACGAAGTGGTGGGCGCGGAGCTCGTCAGGGCGCTCACGACCCAGCGCCAGAAGGTCGACACGATGGTCCCGGAGGCGCTGCCGACCGACCTCGGTGCGCTGACCACGTACGACAGCATCGTCCTCGTCGACGTGCCGCGGATCCGGCTGTCCGATCGCCAGCTCGCGGCGCTGCAGGTGTACGTCCGCGACATCGGGCGGGGCCTGGTCATGGTCGGCGGGCCCGAATCGTACGGCGCCGGCGGCTACCAGAAGACGGCCATCGAGGAGACGCTGCCGGTCGACATGGGCGTGCGCAACCGGCAAAAGCAGCCCGACGTGGCGCTCGTCGTGGTCATCGACCAGTCGGGATCGATGGACGCCTGTCATTGCAACTCGTTCAACGGGGGCGGGGGCGGTGGCGGGACCGGCATCGGCGGCGTCCGCAAGGTCGACATCGGCAAGGAGGCGATCCTGCGAGCCGCCGCGGCGCTCACCGAACGGGACGAGCTCGGGGTCGTGTCGTTCAACGAACAGGCGCACTGGGTGGTGCGCATCCAGCCCCTCGGCGGCGTCGACGATCTCCAGGGCAAGATCGCGGGCATCCAGCCGATCGGGCAGACCAACATCTTTGCCGGGCTCGAGCAGGCCGTGGAGTCGCTCGAAGACGCGACTGCCACACGGCGCCACATCATCCTGCTGACCGACGGCTGGTCGAGCTCCGGTCAGTACGGGGCGATCCTCGAGCGCATGAAGGCGGCCGGCATCACGCTCTCGACGGTCGGAGCCGGCGGGGGCTCGAACCCATTCCTGCAGGGCCTCGCCCAGCAGGGCGGCGGTCGCTTCTATGACGCCGCGAACCCCGGGAGCATCCCCGACATCTTCCTCAAGGAGACCCAGCAGGTCTCCGGTCAGCAGATCATCGAGGAACCGTTCTTCCCGATCCTCACGTCGTCCTCGCCGATCCTGCGCGGCCTCGACCAGGGCCTGCCGCGACTGCGTGGCTACAACGGGACGACGCCGAAGGCCGCCGCCCAGACGGTCCTGGTCACCGCTCGCGACGATCCATTGCTCGCACAGTGGCAGTACGGTCTCGGACGGTCGGTCGCCTGGACCTCGGACTCCACCGGGCGCTGGGCGCGGGACTGGCTCGGTTGGAACGGCTTCTCGCGGTTCTTCAGCCAGCTCGTCGCCTGGACGTTCCCGGGCGAGGAGACCGGCGGCATCGAGGCCGGGTTCGACCAGCACGCCGGCCAGACCACGCTCCACGTGGAGAGCGTCGACGCCGATGGGTCGCCGCGCGACTTCTACTCGACCTCTGCGGTCGTGGTCGGGCCGGACCTGACGTCGAGCGAGGTCCATCTCGTCCAGATCGCACCCGGCGTGTACGAGGTCCCCCTCGGGGAGATCGATTCGGGAGCCTACGCGGTCAGGGTCACCCAGACGCGGCCGGGCTCGACCCCGCTGGGGCGGACTGTCGGGCTCGTGGCGCCGACCCCGGCGGAGTATCGCCAGCTCGGCACCAACGAGCCGTTCCTGAACGCCTTGCGGACCGCCACCGGCGGCGCCGAGATCGTCGCCCCCACCGATCCATGGATCCACGACCTGCGCACGACCTCGCGATCGACCGACCTCTGGCCGCTGCTGCTCGTTCTCGCACTGTTGTTGTGGCCGCTGGACATCGCGCTCCGGCGGGTTTCGATCGGGCGGCGCGAGCTTGCGGCGGCCCGAGGATGGGTCCGCGACCTGCCGCGCCGTCGACGAGCGACCGCCGCGCGGACAGCGACCGGCGAGAGCTTGCTGGCGGCCCGCGGCCGAGCGACGTCGTCGGAGGCACGAGCCGCGATGCGCCGAGCCGCGGATCCGGCGGCAACCGTGGAGGCGGCACCGTCGCCGACCGGCGCAGTGGCCGCCGCGTCACCGCCCGTGGCGTCACCGCCCCTGGCGTCACCGGTCCCGCCGCTTCCATCGCAGACGCCCACTCCGACCCCAGCACCGACGCCAGCCACGCCGGCACCCGCTCCGACACCCGGCGTGGCGGCCCCGGCCGAGCCAGCCGGCGACACGCTATCCCGACTCCGCGACGCCAAGCGTCGGGCGCGCGAACGCTAGACGGGCGGGATCAACCGCGCGCCAGGCCCCTCCCCGGCGGTAGTTCCTCGATAACCGGCGTCGAGCCGTATTCGACCGAGTCCGCCGACCGGCGCGTTGCATCGTCACCCGCGGACCGGTTTCGTGGTCCGCCGAACAGCCAGCGGATCGCGACCGAAGCAAGGAGCGCTCCCGCGAGGATGCCGGGCCACGGGAACCGGCGGTAATCGATGCCGCCGACGATCGTGAACTCGCCGATAGTCACGTTGCCCGCCCGATCCGTGACGGTGGCGCGGAACGTCTGCGGCCACGGCGCCAGGCG
Organism: Candidatus Limnocylindrales bacterium; assembly: GCA_044868045.1. Lineage (GTDB taxonomy): Bacteria > Chloroflexota > Limnocylindria > Limnocylindrales > CSP1-4 > SPCO01. Next base: position 19,884 of record JBIOWA010000246.1, on the reverse strand, counting down.
CGTCTCGATCGCGAACCGGCCACGCGGATCGACCTCGAGATCGCCGAAACCATCGACCCGAACTGTGGAGCCAGGTTCGGACCGTCCAGCGAGCTGCGCGGAAAATGGCCAGATCGGGCTCGTGAACGGCTCCTCGACGACCACCGTCGGCGCGACTCCGTCATGTCGGATCGTCCGAGCGACCGGTTGGCCCCACTCGCCCCAATCGTTGATCGGGATCACCTTCATCGCCCATCGGCTTGTCTCCTGCACATCAGCCTGCTTGATATCGCCGATGGCGAGGCGAGCCACTGATTCGTCGCGGTCAGTTTCGAGGCCTGGTGGCACCGGAATGCGAACGACGGCCGTGCGACCTCCCGGTCCCGGCCACGACCACGGCGAAAAGGGGGTGTCGGCGGCAGCGACGGGGTCGACCTGCCCATGGCGCAGGGGGGTGATGCTCGTGAACAGCCGCGTACCCGCATGTCCTCGTACTGCAGCAGTTCCGTCCCTCGTGGTTGCCGTCTCGATGGTCGCGACGGGTGTCGGAGCGTCGTCGAACTGAAGGACGTCATCTGAGCCGATCTCGGCGAGGGCGAACGGCGTCGACGGCCCTGGGCGCCACCATCCGGCAGGTCCCGCAGCAGCAGGCGTCGGGTTCTCAGGCGAGGCGGTTCCGGCCTGCCATTCGAGACTCTCCGCCACTAGGAACACATGCCCTCCGCGGATCGGCATGGCCGCGAGCGGACGTGTCGCCAACCAGGCTGGACCCGATCGCAGCGCGTCGGTCCCGCACGGGAGGACCGCGCCGGGAAGGAACACGAACGGACATCCTGGCTCGACGGCATCGCCGATCCAGGCATTCGACGTCACCTGGTGCGTCCCGGCCGCCCGGATGGCGCTCTCTAGGATCGACCAGCGCGCCGGCTCCATCGCATCGTCGGCCAGCTCGGAGCGACCCTTCAAGACAACACCACCCGCCTGGTCCCGGTCGAGTCGAAGGGTCACCAGCGCACCCGCCCCAGCCGTGTCGAGGATCGCGACGCGCGTCCCCGGCAGGCCGCGTGTCCCCGTCGGGCCGACCAGGAGCGGTACCGAGCGGCCGCCTGCCACGAGCATCGACCGCCAGGCGTGGGACGGATCGAATACCGCCAGGCCGGCCGCTCCAGTGGCGATCACCTCATCGGGCGCGGACCCGTCAAGGTCGAGGACGAGAGGCGGTGGCAACGACGCGGGGAAGACGTGCAATACGTCATCGATCGCGCGTGACTGCGACCCGTCGGCGAGACGGATCGCGAGCAGACTCGACTCGATGTCGCCACCAGGCGGACAGCCTGCGTGGGCGTAGACCAGGAGGTCCGTGCCGGGCACGACGTCGAACCGCCCGAGCAGTCCGGCTCCGCGCGGTCCTGGGATGTCGATCGAGCGCCGAACGGCGGCGATGGACCCGTCGACGACGACCAGCGATGACGTCCCACAAGAGCTAGCATCGAAGTGCGGGCGCAAGCCAAGGACGAGTTCGGCTGAACCGAAACCATCGACGTCGGCGGCGCCCGTGTTTTCGATCGCCCGATCGAGCACCTGCCGGTTCCCCTCATCGATCGTGGCTGCGTCGCCTTGCATGCGTACCTGGATTCCGACGACGACGGCGCGACCGTTCCCCGGCGCGGCCTGCGGCGACGTCGCAACGAGCGCGAAACGGCCCACGTCAAGGCTCACAAGCCAGCGCGCTGACAGGCCGTCCTCCCCGAGATTGATGTCGGTGGACGCGACGGGGATCCAGGCGTCATCGCGCCGCAGGATGGTGATACGTGCGATGGACGGGGCCGGCGAGGTCGCGTCGAGGACCACCAGCATCGGCGTCGTCCGGGCATCCGGCGCGTCGAGGATGGCGAGATCCGCCATCGGGCGGTCGAGCGGGTTCGGGGAGTCGAGCGGTTCGGCTCCCACAGCGGGTTGCGGCGAGACGATGAGGGCTACCAGGACGAGGAACAGGAGACGCGGGCGGACCCACCCTCTGATGGCTCGACGGTCCCGGATCGCGGCGGTCACGGCGGCAGCACTCGAAGACCCATCGTACGCCTGAACACGCACGGGTCCGGCCCGGTGGTAGCCTCCCGGTCGTGCCTCCCATCCGCCTGGTCGTGGCGAGGGTCGCCCTGGCGCTCGCCGTGACGGCCTGCGGCACGATCTCGACCTCGCCGCCCGCGCCGACACCGGGAGACTTCGGGGGTATCGCCTCCGAGCTCGCCAGGCAGGGAGTCATGGTGAGCAATCCAGTGTCAGGCGACGCCGGCTGCGCCGACCGGGAGCTCATCCCGACGGCCATCGCGATCGATGCGATGGGGCTCGATCAGCCCACCCGCGTCCGGATCTACGTCTACATCTTCCGGAACCGGGCATCGTTCGAGAAGCTGCGGGCGAATATCGACGCCTGCGCCCAGGCCTACGTCACGGACCCCGAGACGTTCGAGAGCGTCGAACAATCGCCCTACGTGCTAGCCGGACAGGGCCCTTGGGCGCCGCGGTTCGAAGGGGCGATCCGGAAGGGCCTCGAGGTGGCCGCGGGCACCGGGGACTAAGGTCAGGTACCGCGACCGGTACCGCTCCTCCTTCCCATGGCTGATGGGACGACCGAGCCAAGGTCGGCTGAAGGGATCGTCCGGAAGCTGCGGTCATGCCCACCGCCTTCCGGCCCACCCGGTCCCTTCTCGCCCTTGCCCTGGTCGTCAACCTCTTCGCCGCGAGCGGCCCGGTCAGCGCGGGCGGCATGCAGCGAGCGGCCACGAGCGCCACGCCCGCAGCCGTATCCGCGGCCACGTCCACGGAGCGCGGGCACGAAGCGGCGCAGACACGGACCGGATCCGCGACGACGACCTCCACCGTAGAGCGGGCGGGTCGGGGGGACTGGATCGTTCGGGCCCAACCGAAGGGCCCCGAGCCGCGGGCGGTCGGCGTCGCGAAGGCGACCAAGGCCACGACCGCCGGATCGGCGAGCTACAAGGGCCGCAACCACGTCTGGATCCCGGCCCTTGGCGTCAGTCGATCCGTGACGTTCTATTCCTGCTCGGCCACCTCCTACCCGGGCAATCGCGTCTACCGCTGGGGTTGCGCCGGATCGAACAATGTCTACCTGTTCGGGCATGCCCACAGCGTGTTCAAGCCGCTGCACGATGCCTATGTCCGAGGCCGGCTGCGTAAGGGCATGAAGCTCTACTACGCCAACGGCTCCGGCAAGGTCTCGACGTACGCGGTCTCATGGTGGAAGGTGACCACACCCGACAAGGGCGCGTGGGCGTACGCCGCGCAGTCGGCCCCGAGCCTGACGCTCCAGACCTGCGTCGGCGCCAGAAGCCAGTACCGGCTCATCGTTCGGCTGCGCAAGGTCAGCTGAAATCCTCGCGCCGAGGGCACGCGGAAGCACCCCTCGCGCCGAGGGCACGCAGCGCTTACCTCGGCGCTCGGAGCGCTTTACACGACTCGCAAGTCGAGGATCTTGCGGGCGATGACCAGGCGCTGGACCTGGCTGGTCCCCTCCCCGATCTCCGTCAGCTTGGCGTCGCGCATGAAGCGCTCGACCGGGTAGTCGGTCGTGTAGCCGTAGCCACCGTGGATCTGGATGGCGGCGTTAGTGGCGCGGGCACTCACCTCCGAGGCGAACAGCTTCGCCTCCGCGGCCACCAGGCCGTAGTCGCGGCCCTGGTCCTTGAGCCACGCCGCCTTCCAGACGAGTGAGCGCGCCGCATCGATCTCGGTCGCCATATCGGCGACCATGAAGGCCACACCCTGGAACGTGCCGATGGGTCGTCCGAACTGCTCGCGCGTTCGGGCGTACGGGATGCTCGCGTCGAGCGCCGCCTGGGCCAGTCCGAGCGCCAACGCACCGATCGAGATCCGGCCGCCGTCGAGGATCTTCAGGAACATCCGAAAGCCTTCGCCCTCGGCGCCGAGCAGGTTGGCAGCCGGGACGCGTGCTCCTTCGAAGCGCAACTCGCCGGTCGCCGAGGCATGCAGGCCGAGCTTCTCCTCCAAACGGCCGACGCTGAATCCAGGCGCGTCGGCGGGAATGATGAAGGCGCTGATCGCCGCGTCACCGCGGTCGGTCGTGCCGGTCCGTGCCGTAACGATGTACGTGCTGGCGTGGCCTGCGTTCGTGATGAACCGCTTGGCGCCATCGAGCACCCACTCGTCGCCGTCGCGCTTCGCCGTGGTGCGGGTCCCGCCAGCATCGGAGCCGGCCCCAGGCTCGGTCAGCCCGTACGCGCCGATGGCCTTGCCGCCGGCCATCGGGACGAGGTAGGTCGCCTTCTGTTCGGCGCTGCCGGCGAGATGGAGCGGGCCGCAGCCGAGGCTCGTATGGGCCGCAACGATCAACCCGAGTGAGCCCCAGACCCGGCCGATCTCTTCGACCGCGATCGCGTAGGCCAACGTATCGAGTCCCGCCCCGCCCTCATCCTCGGGGATCGGGATGCCGAGCCAGCCCAACTCGCCGATCCGCTTGACGATCTCCGTCGGGAACTTGCGTTCTCGCTCGTGCTCCTCGACGACCGGAGCGACCTCCGTGACCATGAAGTCGCGAACCGTGTCGCGGAGCAGCGCGTGCTCCGGGGAGAGTTCGAGGTCCATGGGTCGCGAGCCTATCACCGCAGCATGACGCCGGTCCCGGTGCTAGCCTTCCCGGACGATGCCTGAGCCGAGCAGCGCGTCCAGCCTGCGCGCCGCCGCCGATCAGGCCCCGGTTGCCGCTGCCGAGCGCGGTGCCAGGGCCCATCTCGACGCGGTGAATGGCTCATCGACGCTTCGCCGCGACCTCCTGCTGCGGCTGCGACATGACGGCCCGAGTGCGCCTGAGGAACTGGCGACGAGCCTCGGAGCGAGTCGGACCGGAGTGCTCCAGCAGTTGCACGCACTCGAGGCAGCAGGACTGGTCAGCCACCAGGCGATCCGACACGGCGTGGGTCGACCGCGCCACATCTACGACGTGACCGACGCCGCCCAGGATCTCTTCCCGACGAACTACGACGGCCTTGCCAGCGGTCTGCTTGCAGCCATCCGAGCGGTCGGCGGTGAGGGCCTCGTCCAGGACGTGTTCGAGGAGCGCCGGCGGATCACGCGCGATCGCGTCCGCCAGCGCATGGCCGAGCGACTCCCGGCTGATGCGCCGCTGGTCGATCGCGCGCGCGAGCTGGCCGTGATCCAGGATGAGCAGGGCTACCTGGCCGAGGCGGTCATCGGGAACGACGGCGTCATTCGCCTCGTCGAGCGGAACTGCGCGATCCATCGCGTCGCGGCCGCCACCTCGGCTGCCTGCAAGGCCGAGCTCGACCTGTTCCGTGAAGTCCTCGGCGTGGAAGTCGAACGAGAGACCCACATCGCGGCCGGCGATCGATGTTGTACGTACCGTATCGGTGGCGCGACGGACTGACGCCCGAGGCCCGGCCGAGAGCCCGTGTTGCCTATGGCACTCGGCTGCATATTCCGTTCAAGATCGAGTTTCGTTTTCCAGATCGAGTCGGGCAAACCCGGTCACAAAGAACGGAATATGCATTCGGATGGCATAGCCAGGAACCCTTTCGCCGCGGACGGGGGCGCACGCTCCACGGATCGCCGATCAGGCCTCTTCGCGCTCCACCACGCCCCGCGACGCCGGCTCGAGGCGAGGGCGCGGGACATCTGAGACGTTCGGGACGAACGATGCCGCGAGGGACGTCGCCGCCGCCTGTTCCTGGTCGTCGACCGACAGGATGCCGAGGCGACCCAACGTCGCCATCTCGTCGCGAATGTAGGTCTTGAGCATCTCGGGCCCGTCGGTATTGATCGTGAAACGGATGTCGTTGCGCCGGAACGTGTCAAAGATCCAGCGGAATTCGTCCCAGCCCGACACGACCCGGGTGTTGAGGTTCGACGTCGGGCAGATCTCGAGGACGATGCCGCGCTCGCGGATCATCTCCATCGCACGTGGATCGTAGGCCGCCTTGACGCCGTGCCCGATGCGGTCGGGCTCGAGCAGTTCGACGACCCTGGCGATCTCATCGACAGGCCCGGCCTCCCCCGTGTGGACCGTGATGCCGAGGCCGAACTGGCGGGCGCGTCGGAAGATCCGTCGGTAGTCGGCGACGCGGAAGGTCGATGCCTCCGGTCCGGCGATGTCGATGCCGACGACGCCGCGGTCCCGCCAGCCGATCGCCTTCTCGGCGATGATCTCGTTGAGCTCGAAGGGGAACGCGCGGTCGAGGCAGAAGATCAGGCCCGGCTTGATTGGATACTCGAGGGTCGCCTTGTCCATCCCGCGAAGCGCGGCCGCGATGATGTGGTCGAGGTCCTGCTCGCCGCCGCGGTTGCGCTTCATCGGGTTGAAGCGGAGCTCGATCGTCGTGATGTTGTTCTTCCGGTAGGCGCCCCCGACGACCTCGTAGACCGCGCGCTCGACCGCGATCGGTGAGCTCTGGATGAGCTCGGTCCAGTGGAAGAGCTGCAGGTAGCCGTCGAAGCTCTGGGACCGCTTCGAGACCGTGATCATGTCGCGGAATTCCCAGTAGTCCTTGGTCGGCAGCTTGATGCCCTGGGCATGGGCGATACCCCACATGATCGCGGGGGTGACGGCGCCACCGAGGTGGCAGTGCAGCTCGGCGAGGGGGATCTTGCGAGCGAGCTGGCGGGCCACGTCCGCAGGATACCGTCAGCCCGCGAGCGGGATGACTCGGCCTTCGGCGTCGAGCGTGGCCTGCCGGCGACGCCGCAGTTCGGCGCCAGGAACCTGGTCGCGGGCGTGATAGCTCGAGCGCACCAGCGGCGCCGACTCGACGTGCCTGAAACCGAGCGCCAGTGCGGCCATCTTCATCTCGGCGAACTCGTCGGGGTGGTAGTAGCGCTCGAGCGGTAGGTGCTGCATCGATGGGCGCAGGTACTGGCCGATCGTGAGGATGTCGACATCGTTCTCGCGAAGGGCCTCGAAGGCCTCCTGCAACTCGTTGCGCGTCTCGCCGAGGCCGACCATCAGGCTCGACTTGGTGTGGACCGGGTAGCCGATCTCGATCGTCATCTCCTTCGCTCGGCGCAGGACGTACAGCGATCGATCCCAGCGTGCGCGCTTGCGCACCGGCTTCTGGAGCCGCTTCACGGTCTCCAGGTTGTGGTTGAGGATGTCGGGGCGGGCGTCCATCACGATCTGCAGCCGGTCGTCGGAACCGTCGAAATCCGGGATGAGGACCTCGATACCCATGCCCGGGCTCCGCTCGCGCATCCGGGTGATGGTCTCGGCGAAGATCCGCGCCCCGCCATCGGGCAGATCGTCGCGGGCGACGCTCGTCACGACGACGTGCTCGAGATGCATCGCCTCGACGGCCTCGGCCACCCGGCGCGGCTCATCGTCGTCGAACCAGGTCGGGCGCCCGGTCTTCACCGCGCAGAACCCACAGGCCCGCGTACAGGTGTCGCCGAGGATCATGATCGTCGCGGTGCGCTGGTCCCAGCACTCCCCGATGTTCGGGCAGTGGGCTTCCTCGCAGACCGTATTGAGCTCGAGACCCCGGAGCAGCCGCTTCAGGTCGTGGTAGTTGTCGCCTGATGGCATCCGGGCCCGGATCCAGTCGGGGTGGCGCCTCGGCGCGACAGAGCCGTCCTTGGCGGGGAGGCCGGCCAGCCCGCCACCGATCGAGACCGGCAGGTCGCCGCGGCCGTGATGCCCCGACCCATCACCGGCGGGCAGCGGTTCGAACATCGGCAGCTCGCGGGCCATGGCCGGAGTGTATTCCGCTCCCACTCAGCCCGCGTCGAAGGTCGCCCGGAGGCCGCTCGCCAGGTCGCGAGGGGCATAGCCGAGCTCCGTCGCGGACTTGGCGGATGAACCCCAGTACGTGACGCCCAGCCCGGCCCGCACCACCTCGCCGATGTCCTCCGGGAGGCCCATCGCCCTGGCGATCGCGGCCGGCGTACGCGCCACCAGCCGCATGAACGAATCGGGGACCTCGAGACGCGGCAGTCCTCGACCTCCGATACGGGCGGCGGCTGCCATGGCGTCACGGAGCCGAATGTTCTGACCACCCAGGAAATACGACTCGCCGATGCGGCCGCGGTCGAGCGCGGCGACGATCCCGGCCGCGACATCGTTCACGAAGACCGGCGAGATGCCCAGATCCGCCAGCGCGAGGTAGCGCAACGTCCCGTCATAGGCGGCCCGAAGCTGCTGGCCGATGCTCGAGTGGTCGCCGGGTCCGTAGGTCGTGCCCGGCATGGCGATGACGATCCTTGCCCCGGCGCCGATCCGCTCCTGCGCCGCGCGGTGCGCCAGGTACTTGGTCTCGTCGTAGTAACTCAGGAATCCCTCGCTGAGGTCGCGTCTGTGTCGCTCGTCGACGATCCGGCCGTGGGTATTGCCCGCAGCATTGATCGTCGAGACGACGACCAGTCGATCGAGCCCCGCCGTCCCGAAGGCGTCGAGCACTCGCAGCGTCGCCCCGACATTCGCGTCATGCATGGCCGGCCGCTCGCGTGCCGGGATGCCGACCCGATAGATGCCGGCGAGGTGGACCGCGGCATCGCTGCCGCGCATCGCGTCGACGATCGCAGCCGAGCGCGCGAGATCGCCCCGGCGCAGCTCGACGCCGAGCGCCGTCAACGATTCGGACTGGTCGGGATCGCGGACCACGGCCGTCACCCGGTCGCCGCGGTCGACGAGCCGACGGACGACCGCGCGGCCGATGAACCCATTCCCACCCGTGACGAAGACTCGCATCAGCCCCTCATCGGCCGACCTCGAGCCATCGGTTCAGTAGATCGGCGTCTCCGGGCCGACCGACTCGAGCCAGCTCTTGATCGACTTCAGGAACGCGGCCGCCTGGGCTCCGTCGTTGGCCCGGTGGTCGATCGCCAGGACCATGTTCATCACGGGCCGGATCGCGATGACGTCGCCGTCCGGCGTCTCCTGGACAACCGGGCGCTTGGTGATCGCTTCCATCGTAAGGATCGCGACCTCGGGCACGTTGATGATCGGCATCGTCAGGTTCGATCCAAACCAGCCGGTGTTGTCGATCGTGAACGTGCCCCCGCCGAAATCGTCGACCTTGAACTTCCCGGCACGCGCCCTCGCTGCCACATCGGCGATGGCGCGGTTGAGGCCGCTGATCGAGAGCTGGTCGACGTCGCGGACGACGGGGACGATCAAGCCTTCGTCGACCGCCACGGCCACGCCCATGTTGATCCGGCGCTTGGCGAGGATGCCCTCGTCGGTCCAGTGGGCGTTGAAGGCCGGGAAGCGCCGCAGCCCGTCGACCGTCGCCTTGATCACGAACGGCACGTAACTGAGCGAGATGCCTTCTCGCGCCTGGTAGTCGCGCTTGGCGCCTTCGCGCAGCTTCACGAGCGCGGTGACGTCGACTTCCATGTGGACATAGGCATGGGGGACCTGGAGCGCGCGGGTCATCTGCGCCGAGATGCCCTTGCGCATCTGGGTCATCGGCAACAAGACCTCATCGGCGCCCTCCGGGAACGTGATCGGGCTGCCGGCGAGCAGCTGGGTCGGCCGGGTGGGCGCCGCGGCCGGCGGGGCAGCTTGCGGCGATTGAGCGGCAGGGGCTGGTGCTTGCGCCGCAGTCGCGGCCGTCGCGCCGGCGCCGTTCTGGCCCATCACCGCGACCGGTGGGGTCGCTCCGGTCCTGATCGCCTCGACCACGGCCAGCACGTCGTCCCGGGTGATGCGACCGCCACCGCCTGTCCCGACGATCTGCTCGGGCCGCAGGGCGTGTTCGCGAAGGAGCCGCCGTACGGCCGGCGTCATCCGTGCCTCGGCGTCGCCGCGGGCGGCGGGAGGAGCGCCGGCGGCAGCCGGCGCGGCCGTGGCCGTTGCAGCCGGCGACGGTGTGGCCGAGGCCGCGGTCGCGGCAGGTCGGTCCGTCGTATTCGATTCATCCGAGCCGGCCGGGCCCGTGGCCTGCGCCGGTGCACGATCCTCCGCGGGCGCGCTTGCGGGCTTCGATTCCTCCGAAGCCTTCGACTCCTCGGGCGCCTTCGCCTCCTCAGCGGCCTTCGGTGCTGCCGCCTCTGCCGGAGGCGTTGCCGCCGCCTCGCTCGATCCAGCGTCATCGCCGGTCTCGATGATCGCGATCTCGGCGTTGTTGGGAACGGTGGCGCCTTCCTCGGCGAGGATCTCCTTCAGGACACCCTCGAACGGCGAGGGAACCTCGGCGTTGACCTTGTCGGTGATGACCTCGAGCAGCGGCTCGTATTTGTCGACATGGTCGCCGGGCTGCTTGAGCCACTTGCCGATCGTCCCCTCGGCGACGCTCTCGCCGAGCTGGGGCATCGTCACCTTCGCCACGATCGCTGCTCCTTCGCAGATCTAGTCTCGCAGTGCCGCCTAGTGTCGCCCATCCGGGCGATCGCGGTCGAGTGCGACGTCGGCGCCCCGAGGTGATCCGGGACCCGCATGATGGGCGTCGATGGACTGGGGCAGGCTCGTCCGCGGCATCGGCATCCGGCCCGGCGAGGGGCGCATCGTCGGTGGCGTGGGGCTTTTCTTCGCGATCCTGGAAGCGGCGCGCGGCTTCGGGGAGGTCGGGGCGGAGGCGCAGCTCCTCGCGAGGTTCGGCCCGGCAGCATTGCCGACGACGCTCCCCTACCTGTTCATGGCCCTCGGCACGCTCAGCCTCGGCGTCGCCCTCGGATATGCGGTCGCCCTGGCCCGACTCCCGCGCGTGGCGCTGTTCATGGGCATCCTGATCGGCGTTGGCGGGCTGCTGGTCCTGGAACGGCTGATCCTGGCGACCGGAGCCACGGCGATCATCCCGGTCGTGTGGCTGACTGTCTTCGCCTCGAGCTCGATCAGCCTCACGATCGCCTGGACCGTGGCCGGCGCGACGTTCGACGCTCGCCAGGCCAAACGATCGTTCCCGCTCCTGACCGGCGCGGCGATCGCCGGTAGCTTCACCGGGACGTTGGCGGCCGGGCCGGTTGCGCGGGTCGCCGGGGTCGAGAGCCTCGTGCTCGTGCAGGCCGTGCTCCTGGCGCTGGCCGCCGTCCTCCTCTGGCAGTTGCCGAAGCCCCGCCCACGCGCCACGTCCAAGCTGTCGTCCAGCTCGTTGATCGGCAACCTCCGCGTCGGGTTCGATACGGTCATGCTCTCGCCGCTCATGCGCCTCGTCGCGCTCGCCTACGTGCTCCTGGCCGTGCTGATGTTCTCGGTCTCATACCCGTTCCTGATCGCGGCATCGGGCGCGTTTCCCGACAAGGTCGAGCTCGCGACGGCGCTCGGCCTCCTCTCGACGGCCGTGACCGCCTGCTCGTTCGTGGCCTCACTGGTGCTCGCGAACCGCCTCTTCGCCCGGTTCGGCGTGGTCGTCGGGGCGCTGGCACTGCCGCTGGTCTACCTCGTGGGGTTCGTCGTGTGGATCGTGCGATTCACCTTTCCGACTGCCGCGGCCGTGCGGTTCACGCAACAGGTCGCGCAGAGGGGCATATCCAACGCCGCCTGGAGCGCGTTCTACAACGTCATCCCAGCCGATCGGCGAGCCCAGGCGCTGGCATTCAATGACGGCGTGCCCGGACAGGTCGGCACGATCGTGTCCGGCGTGTTGCTGCTGGTGACGGCGAGCATGGTCAGCATGGAACCGGTGTTCTGGCTCGGGATCGGGACCGCGATCGTCGCGACGGTGGTCGTGCTCGGGATCCGGCGGCGATATGCCGACAGCCTCCTGGTTGCCCTCAGGAGCGGGCTCGCGGAACGGGTCCTCGAAGGGGTGCCGGGAGGCATGCCCTTGCAGCGGCCGGAGATTCGCAGCGCCCTAGCGAGGGCCGTTGACGCACCCGATGCCGGCACGCGCCGGCTCGGCGTCTCGTTTCTGGGCCGCGTCGACGACCTCACGGCCGAGGAGCGAGCGCGACTCGAACTGCTCCTCGACGATCCCGATCCGTCGGTACGAGCCGAAGTCGCGGTCGCTCTTGCTCGCGATCCGCGCGACCCCAGGCCGGCCGCCATCGTCGGTTCGTTGCTGGATGGGAACGGCCAGGCCGAGAAGATCGCCGGGCTGGGGGCCGCCGCGCGGATCCCAACGGCCGCGACACCGGCCGCCATCAGCTCGCTGGTGGATGCCGCGAACCCGGCCGTTCGCGCCGCCGCGATCACGGCCTCGGCAGCACAGCCCGCCGGCGAGGCCACGGCAACCTCCGGTCTGCTTGCCGCCCTTGACGACGATGCCCGCATCGTGCGCAACGCCGCGGCGAGCGCGCTTGCTGCTCGGCCCGGCGCCGGACCCGACCTCGTCCGCGTGCTCCGCGAAGGGACCGATCGAGCAAAGGAGGCGGCGCTCGCCGCGATCTCCGGCCACGCGGCCGAGGTCCGCAACGATCTACTGGCCTGGGCGAACGATCACATCGAGCGTGCCGAGGTGCTGCATCGGGCGCGGGCGTCTGTCGCGGCCTGGCCGCAGCGAACGGATGACCGTGACTTCCTCGAGACCGTCCTCGGTCAACGGATCCGCCGGTCCGAGGATCGCGCTATCGCCTCGCTGGTCGCGGTGGGCGCCCCGACGGCCGGCGGTCTGATGCGGCGGTCGCTCCGCTCGGTGGACCCGGACGCGCGCGCCCAGGCAATCGAGGCACTCGACTCGCTGGGTGATCGCCGGCTCGGTCACGCGCTGACCGCGTGTCTCGAGGCGGCGGGCGAGGATCCCAGTGGTAACCCCGAGGCGATGCTGAAACAGCTGGGGCAAGATGACGATCGCTGGATCCGGACGCTGAGCCGCCGGGTGCTCCAGCCGACGGCGAACGCCGACGAGTCGGAGGGGCCGATGCCGGGACAGGAGCTGATAACCGAGCTCGACACGATGCTCGTCTTACGGCGGATCCCCCTGTTCGCCGGTCTCGACCCCGAAGACCTTGAACGCATCGCCATGGTCGCGACCGAGCGCGACTGGGCGGAGGGCGAGATCCTGATCGGCGAAGGTGACGTCGGCGACTCGATGGTGATCCTGACCGAAGGCACGGTACGGGTCGTGCACATCGGCGCCGATGGAGAGGAGCGGTTCATCCGCACCTACGAGGCAGGTGACCACATCGGTGAGCTTGCTGTGATTCGCGATCGGCCGCGGGCGGCCACGGTCCTCGCCGAGGCGGGCGGTGTCCGGGGACTCGTCCTCGGTGGTGAAGGCCTCCGGGCGATCCTGCGCGAGCGGCCGGAAGCCGCCATGGCGATGCTCGCCACGCTCGCCGAACGCATCACCTACCAGTGAGCCTGCCCGTGACCCCAGATCAACCCGTGCCCCGGACGCTCCCGACGGGGACCGTCACCTTCATGCGGACTGACGTGGAGGGTTCGATGGCACTCGTCAGGACGCTCGGTCCTGCGTGGGACGAGGTCAACGCCACGCACATGGCGATCGTTCGGCGTGCGATCGGCGATCACGGCGGGACATGCGTACGAACCGAAGGGGATGCCGTCTTCGCGGTGTTTCCGGAGGCTCGCGCCGCCGTTGCAGCGGCGATCGACGCTCAGCGAGCGTTGCACACGAACGACTGGCCGGACCGAATCGACGTCCGTGTGCGGATGGGCCTCCACTCGGGCGAGGCCTATCTCGCCGGCGACGACTACGGCGGATTCGAGGTCAACAGGTCGGCGCGCATCGCGACCGCCGGCCACGGAGGCCAGATCGTCCTATCGGAGACGACCCGGGCGTTGGTCGGGGACGGCCTACCCGGTGGCGTCCGGATCCGTGACCTTGGGCAGCACGCCCTGCGCGACTTGCCGCGTCCCGAGTCGATCCACCAGCTCGTGGTTCCAGGCCTGCCCTCCGACTTCCCGCCACTACGGAGCCTCGAAGGGACGACTGGCAACCTGCCCGAGCGGCTGACGTCATTCGTGGGTCGGGAGGCCGATGTCTCCTCCCTCCAGCGCCTGCTGTCGGACGGCAGGTTGGTAACGCTGACCGGACCGGGAGGCATCGGAAAGACCAGCACGGCGATCGAGCTGGCGCGTGCCACTGCAGGGTCGTTCCGCGATGGGGCCTGGCTCGTCGAGCTCGATGACGTGGTCGATCCCGGCCTCGTACGCGGGTTGATCGCCCGCACCCTCGGGTTGTTCGATGGGCCGGAGCGGTCCGCGGCGGACGCACTACATGCATACCTGTCCGACCGATCGATGCTCCTTGTGCTCGACAACTTCGAGCACCTGCTCGACGCTGTGGGAGAGGTCGAGGCGATCCTCCGGGCATCGCCGTCGACGAAGGTCATCGTGACGAGCCGCGCCCCGCTGCACATCGCCGGAGAGCAGGAATACCCGATCGGACCGCTGCGGGCGGCCACGTCGACGGACCCGGCCGGCCAGCTCTTCATCGAGCGCGCGAGGGGCGTTCGTCCCGGGTTCGACCCCGGATCCGAGGCGGACGGGGTCGCGGAGGTCTGCAGGCTGCTCGACGGGCTGCCGCTGGGCATCGAGCTTGCTGCCGCGCGTGTCGCCTCGTTGCCGGTGGCCGCGATCCGCGATCGCCTGGCGTCACATCTCCCGCTGCCCGGCCCGGGACGTCGGGATGTCCCCGATCGACAGCGGACACTAGAGGGAACCATCGCGTGGAGCTACGAGCTACTGGCGCCTGATCGTCAGCGGCTCCTGCAAGACATCTCGGTGTTCGATGGCGGGTTCGACATCGCCCAGGCCGAGGCGGTCCATGGCGAGGGCGATGTCCTAGAGGCCCTGGCCGACCTCGTCGATCAGAGCCTCCTCGCGCGCGATCTCGACGACCCCATCGAAGTCCGGTTTCGCATCCTCCAGACCATCCAGGCATACGCGCTGCGTCGGCTCCGCGACGAAGGACGCGAGCAGGAGGTTCGGCGCCGGCATGCGATGGCGTTCCTCGCGCTGGCCGAAGCGACGGCACCAGACCTGCCGGGTCCGCGGCAGCGCGCGATCGGGCAACGCCTCCGACTGGACCACGCGAACCTCCGCAGCGCAGTGAGGTGGACGATCGAGGCCGGCGACGTGGACATCGCGCTTCGGTTGGTTGCGGCGCTTTGGAGATACTGGCAATTCGACGGCCACCTGGTGGAGGCGCGCACGCTGACGGACGATGCACTGGCGATGCGCGGCGCCGATCTGCCGAGCCGCGCGAGGCTCGGTGCGGTGACCGCTGCAGCTGGGATCGCCTACTGGCAGGGCCACGCCGAGGAAGCGACGGGTCTGTATGCCGAGCAGTTGGATCTGGCGCGCCGACTCGGCGATCGCGTCGCGGAAGCGGATGCGACATTCAACGGCATCTACGGTCGATTCATCCAGCGTGACACGGACGGTGCGATGGTCATGCTCGAGCGGGCACGCCGCCTGTACGAGGAGCTCCGCGACGAGCGGGCGCTCGCCCGGCTCGGGTGGACGGAAGGCGCGGTCCTCATGAACCAAGGTCGGACGGGCGAGGCGCGACGGTCCTTCGAGGATTCGCTCCCGACCTTCCGAGCGTCGGGCGATGCCTGGTATGAGGCAATGGCCCTGGGTAGCCTGGCGTGGCTCGCATTCAGCGAGGGCGATGGTCGGAGCGCGGTCGACTTCTTCGTTCGCTCGATGGCGAAGAGCCGCGATCTCGGTGATCGTGCGACTCTCGCGATCTCCCTCGAGGTCGCCGCGATCGCCGCTCTCGAGCTCGGTGAGCCCGAATCGGCCGCCGTGCTGCTTGGGGCCCTGGAGACGGCAACCGCGCAATACGGCGTGCAGCCACCCACGGGCCTCGCATTCCTGATCGCGACTCGAGAGCCCCGCATGCGGGTCGAGGAAGCCCTCGACCCTGCGACGCTCCGCGACGTGATCGAGCGGGGGCGTCGCATGAGTCTTGACGATGCTGTCGAGCTGATGCTGCAGCTCGGCCGCGATGCCGGCTTGGGACCGTCAGCGCCGTCGGAGACGACGGGCTGACGGTCCTCTGCCCCGATCAGGCTGGGTCGATGCCCCAGTCCGTGAAGTACTCGTTCATGTCGGGAGTATTCGTGACCTGGAGCAGGTCGGTCCCGTCGATATTCATCGTGTAGATATCGTTCTTGTCGCTGCCTTCGAGCGCCATGTTGAACAGCAGGCGCGTGCCGTCGGGCGAGAATTGCGCGCCCCCCACCCAGGCCGCTCGCACCGGGACCGTCAGTGAGTGGGCATCTGTGCCGTTCGGCCGCACGAAGAGGAAATGGTCACCTGCAACGGCCACCAGCCACTCGCCATCGGGCGACCAGGTCGCTCCGGAGTCGACCGGGGTCGCCACGACTCGCCGCTTGGTGCCGTTGGCGACATCGACGATCCAAAGCTGGCCCATGCCCTGGGTGAATCCGTGGAGGTACGAGAGCTCCCGACCATCGGGCGAGAAGTCTCCTGGAATGTCGTTGCCCCCGGCGCCGTTCGTCGTAAGGCGGAAGGCGCTGGATCCGTCAGATGCGTTCGCGAGGAAGATCCCACTCTTGGATGGGTCGGCGTCGTTGAATCCCTCCAGCGCAAGGCGGGTCCCATCCGGAGACCACTTCGAGCAGCCCAAGGTCACGCCATCCACGTTCTGCGCGAACGTGCGCCGATCGGAACCGTCGATGTTGACCGTACCGAAGGTGAGCGCAACACGTCGCCCATCCGGGGAGATCTGCGGGCATTCATTCGGACCCGGGACCAGGATGTGCTGGTCGGATCCGTCTGGGCGGGCGATGTAGATCACCGTGTCGTCGAAAGCAGGTTCGTATCGACCGAAGACCATCGGCCCGTTGACGATCGGGGCCGGGGCGAGACGCCATCCACCGATCGTCAGGCCGATGGCGGCGATGGCGATCAGCAGTGCGAGGATGAACAGGAGGGCCCACGCGGGCGCCGACATCGGTCGTCCGAGCGAGCGGGCTGTGGTGGACATCAGGAAGCTCCTCAGGGAGGCGAGCCATGCCGCTTGCTGCCGGCGGCCCGCGGTCAGGGCGGCGATCGCGTCGATCTGGCCGTCCATGACGGTTCGATCCGCGGTCGCCTCGAAGTGGGCGCGGAGCATCTGGTCGACGTCGCGATGGGTTGTCATGTCACTCGCTCCGCGGTGCGCGCGATCCGTCGGTCGTCCGCATCGACGGTGGCCCGAAGGGCCGCGATCGCGCGATGCAGCCGGGACTTCATGGTCCCGGTCGGGATGCCGAGGACGGACGCGGCCTCAGCCAAGGGCAGGTCGAGATAAAAGGACAGCACGAGGACCGTCCGCTGATCGATGGTCAGGCCCTGGAGCCCGCGTTCGATCTGGTCGGTCACGGCGAAGGCGGTCTGATGGTCGGCGACGCCTGGGTGGTCACGCGACAGGAGCGGGAGCTCCATCACGCGTCGACGGGCCCGGCGCCGAGTGTCGTGGCAGGAACGGACGCGCAGCCTGGTCAGCCAGGCGTCGAATTTGTCGGGTTCGCGCAGTCCGGGAAGGCTTCGCCACGCGTCGACGAAGGCATCCTGGACGGCGTCTTCGGCCAGGCCGGCGTCCCGAAGGATCAGCCGTGCGATCGCATTGAGGCGGCCGATCGAGCCCGCGACCAAGCCAGTGAAGGCGTCATGATCGCCTCCCATCGCTCGGACCACGAGCTCTCGATCCATCTCGCCGCCTGACCAGACGCGGAGACATTCCGCGTTCGATGTGTATGTCCATCAACGGTGTCGAATGGTTCCATCTTGCCATTGAGATCGTGAGTAGCCGGCTGTTAGCGTGACGCGATGAAACGGTCGTCACCATTTGGAAGTGGTCGCCGCGGCCGAGAGATAGCGCGCGCGATGATCGTCGTGGCCGGGGGGCTGATCTTGCTGGTGCTGTTCGATTTCGTTGCTCAGGCGCGCTTCTTCGACCTAGGCTGGTTCCAGCCCCGATTCCTCGGGCTTCCCCTTGGCGTGGTAAGCGTCATGGTCGGTTTCGGTGGTATGGCATTCGGGCTTGCCTGGATGATCCGTATCTACCGTGCGTATTCCGAGCCGGGCGAGCGGACCTGGCGCTACCGGGACTTCTAGGCCCGAGCGGCCGCGATCTGCTCGGCCTCCGAGCGGAACCCCGGGATGCCCTTTGCAGCGAGGTCGGCAAGCTCGGAGAAGAGCCGCTCATCGACGGTCGTGAAGTTGAAACAGGACTTGCCCTGCATCCGCCGGCGCAGCTCTGGCGAGATCGTGCTCGCCAGCCCCGACGAGGCGTACACCGGCATCAGGTAGAAGCTGACATAGCGCTTGCCCATCCGCGTACCGGCGACATAGCCCCAGGGCTTGCCCTCCAGGCCGGGAACCTCCAGGACGAGGCCTCCGGGCCCGTCGCGCGTGACGGACAGGTCGTCACGGTACGGCGCCAGGATGTCCTTGAGTCGATCGTGGACGGCGTCGAGATCGGGCATCGGGACCTCAGTAGGCGGCGAGCTTGCGGATCGCGTCCGCGATCTTCTCGGGCGAGACCATGAACCAGTCCTCGAGCGCGTGGTTGTACGGAACGCCGGGCACGTCCGGACCGGCGATGCGGGTGACCGGACCATCGAGGTAGTCGAACGCCTCCTCGGCGACCAGTGCCGCCACCTCGGCGCCATACCCTCCGAAGCGGTTGTCCTCGTAGACGATCAGGCACTTGCCGGTCTTGCGCACGGATTCCAGGACCGTGTCGTTGTCGAGGGGTCGGAGGGTTCTGAGGTCGACCACCTCGACGCTGATCCCCTCGTCGGCCACGCGGTCGGCGGCTTCAAGGGCGTAGTGGGCCATAAGCCCGTACGCGAACACCGAGATCTGCGAGCCCGGATGGGTCACGGCGGCCTTGCCGAGCGGCACCGTGTAGTCGGAATCGGGGACGTCGCCGCGAACTGAGCGGTACATCTTCTTGTGCTCGAAGAACAACACCGGGTCGTCGTCGCGGATCGAGGAGCGGAGGAGGCCGCGGGCGTCGTATGGCGTCGAGGGAACCACGACCTTGAGCCCCGGGACGTGCGTGAAGAACGCCTCGACGCTCTGCGAGTGATAGAGCGCGCCATGAACGCCGCCGCCGTACGGCGCGCGGATCACCATCGGTACCGCATACCCGTTGTTCGAGCGATAGCGCATGCGCGCCGCCTCGGAGACGATCTGGTTGAAGGCCGGGAAGATGAAGTCCGCGAACTGGATCTCGGCGATCGGCCGGAGCCCGTTGACGGCGGCCCCGATCGATGCCCCGACGATCATCGACTCGGTCAGCGGCGTATCGATCACCCGGTCCTCGCCGAACTCCGCCCACAGCCCGTCGGTCGCCAGGAAGACGCCACCCTTCTTGCCGACGTCCTCACCGAGGATGATCACCGACTCGTCCCGCCGCATCTCGTCGGCGAGCGTCTCTCGGATCGCGTCGATGAACGTCCTGGCCGGCATCAGTCGACGTCCTCGGCGTAGACGTAGCGCGTCGCGGTGGCGGGATCCGGATCGGGCTGCGATTCGGCGTAATCGGTCGCGTCGTCGACCGCGGCCTTGATATCTGCCGCCAGCCGCTCCTCGACCTCGTCGGTGAGCACCCCTGCGTCGCGCAGCTGGCCACGGAACATCGGCACGGGGTCGCCCTTGCGCTCCTCGGCCAGCTCCTCCTCGGAGCGGTACTTGGTCTGCTGGTCGTCCGACGAGTGGGCGGTCAGCCGGTGGACCTTGGCCTCGATCAGGGAGGGGCCGTCGCCGGCGCGTGCGCGAGCCACCGCGTCCCGAGAGGCCCCGTAACAGGCGAGGACGTCGTTCCCATCGACGACGACACCCGGGATGCCATAACCGGCCGCGCGGTCCGCGACGTTGGCCACCGACACCTGGCGCGCCATCGGCACGCTGATGGCGTAGCCGTTGTTCTCGATGACGAGGATGAACGGCAGCTTGTGGATGGCGGCGAAATTGAGGCCCTCGTGGACGTCGCCCTGGTTGCTGCTCCCCTCGCCCATGCTGGTCATCGCCACCTGGCCCGTATTGCGGACCTT
>JBIOWA010000245.1:0-30480 GCA_044868045.1 Candidatus Limnocylindrales bacterium | reverse complement strand
GGCCGAGCTCGGGCTCCTGGACGGTGCGCAAGGCGTCGAGGACGGCGCCTTCGGTGATGGGGGTCATGCGACGGCGGGACCTCGTTCTGTCACGGAAAGTGTCGGAATACATCGTAGCGTGCCTGGCCCGATTGGCCACCTCGGCTTTCAGCGGCTTGGGTGCCGCGGGCTGCGGCGGCCCTCGTCCGAGAATCGCGGATCGGGGTTCGCCTGGGACGGATCACGGACCCCGTTGGTCCATCCGGCGGAGCACTAGACCGCCAAGGCAGCCAGTGGCCCTTCATGAGGCGGGCACGAACTCATGTGCGGTGGGTATGGTCCGCCCAGTGGACCATCCGACCGGCGACGGTGTCGCCGAGGGTCCTGCAACACGAGATTCCTGCGCCGCGAGCGGGTCTGCCGGTCGAGTGGTCCGCCCGGTGGACCGCTGAGCCGGGCGACCCGTCGTTGGGGCTTGGCAGGTGTCGCCGAGGGTCCGATGGTCCAGCCGCCGGACCGCGCGACTGTAATAACCGATTTTGTCCGCGGTAATGAGCTGGAAAGTGCCAGTGCATGGACGGTCCTCACGATCGGCGGCATGGCTTCGCGGGAAACAATCCAGCAGCGAGGGCGACGCCTCGCGAGGGACCTGCTCCGACGCCTCGGCGTGCAGGTCCGCATCGCTCGCGTCTCGGCCGGCCTGAGCCAGCGTGAACTTGGTCGCCTCGTCGGCGTGTCGCACCAGACGATCGGTCGGATCGAACGTGCCGAGGTTCCGTCGCTGGCCCTCGATCGAATCGTGCTGCTCGCGACAATGCTCGGACTGGACCTGCAGGTCGGCCTGCATCCCTCAGGGTCGCCGGCCCGCGACGCTGCGCACCTCGCGCTCCTCGCGCGCCTGCGTGATCGCCTTGGGCCAGGGACCCGGTTCCGCATGGAAGTCCCGATGCCCACGGCGGGGGACCTCCGCAGCGCCGATGGCCTCATCCTCGAATCGGAGTTCGACGCGATGGTCGAAGCCGAAACACAGTCGACGACGTCCAGGCGGTCGTACGCCGGGCGCGAGCCAAGCAGCGCGACCTCGGCTGTCGACGTCTCATCCTGCTGCTCAGTGACAGTCGACATCACCGCGACTTGCTCCGTCTGCATCCGGAGTTGCTCGTGGACTTTCCTGTGCCGGCGAGAGTCGGACTTCGGGCGCTCGCTGCGGGCAGGGACCCAGGCGGTGACATGATCGTCCTGCTCTGACGTCATGGAGTTGCAGCCGCCGCGGCGGGTCACGCTCTACGAACCCCGCACGCGCGCGGCCTCCAGCGCACGAATCTCGTACGATCTCACGCGCAGAGCCCTCGCCTCACGCAACCTTGACACCCTGAGCGATCCGACCATATCCTCGGCCGCAACCGGGCCCCGGGCTCGGGCCGGTCGGGCGTGGGAGGAGGGTCGACCGCAGGGACCGCGTCCGCGACCCGCCCGCGCGAGGATCGGGCGCCCCAGATGCCCAGGAGTGCGAACGAACGTGCCCGCCGTCGACGTCAGGCTCGTGGACGTGGTCAAGCGCTTCGGGGACACGGTTGCGGTCGACCACGTCGACCTCGAGGTGCAGGACGGCGAGTTCTTCAGCCTCCTCGGCCCGTCGGGTTGCGGCAAGACCACGACCCTCCGCATGATCGGCGGATTCGAGGAGCCGACGTCCGGCCTCATCGAGCTCCAGGGCGAGGACGTGACGTGGCTCCCGCCGTTCAGACGCAACGTCAACACGGTCTTCCAGAACTACGCGCTCTTCCCCCACCTGACGATCTACGAGAACGTGGCCTTCGGCCTGCGTCGCAAGGGTGTGAGGGACGCCGACGTGAAGCAGCGTGTCGGCGAGATGCTCGAGCTCGTCGAGCTTCCCGGCTTCGAACGCCGCAAGCCGAGCCAGATCTCCGGCGGCCAGGCCCAGCGCGTGGCCCTGGCCCGTGCCCTCATCAACAAGCCCGCGGTCCTGCTCCTGGACGAACCGCTCGGGGCGCTCGACCTGAAGCTCCGCAAGCAGATGCAGGTCGAGCTCAAGCGGATCCAGCAGGAGGTCGGGATCACGTTCATCTACGTCACCCACGACCAGGAGGAGGCGATGACGATGTCCGATCGCATCGCCGTCATGAACCGGGGCCGGTATGAGCAGCTCGGCGACCCGGAGAGCCTCTACGAACGACCGGCGACCCGGTTCGTCGCCGGCTTCCTCGGAGTCAGCAACCTGCTTCCGGGCGCCGTCCAGGCCAGCGATGGCAAGTACACGACGGTCAAGCTCGCCGACGACAGTCGCGTGCGCGCGCCGAGCGCGTTGGTCGGCGCCAAAGAGGAGGTCAGCATCGGAGTCCGACCAGAGAAGATCCGTCTTCGGGCACCGGCCGACGGCGGCGGCATGCCGGAGGGCCACAACCAGCTGCGAGGCGTCGTCCGCGACGCGTCCTACCTCGGCGTAAGCACCCAGTACCAGGTTGAGGCTCGCGGCGGGGTGCGTCTGACCGTCTACGAACAGAATGTGGAGCGCGCAACCAGATCCGAGCTGTGGGCCCCCGGCGAAGAGGTTCTCCTGACCTGGTCACCCGATCACAGCTTCGTCGTCGGAGAAGCGACCCCCGCACCTGCCAGCGTCCCAGCCTGATCGCTCGAAATCGGAGAGGAGAAACAACATGCCAGACGACCGAACCCCGCTTCCCGGGGAGCTGTCACGCCGCCGGTTCCTGCAGGGCACCGCCCTCGCCGGCACGGCCGCGTTCCTCGCGTCGTGCGGAACGCCGGGTACCGCCAGTCAGGCCGCATCGCCCACCGCACCCGCGAGTGCATCGGCCGCCGCCAGCGCGAGCCCGAGCGCCGCTGCGACTCCCGCCAACAGCGGCGTGCTGCGATTCGCGAACTGGATCGGATACATCGACATCGCCGACGACGGGTCGTTCCCCACGATCAAGAAGTTCGAGGACGAGTCCGGGATCAAGGTGACCTACGCGGACGGCGAAGTCGACGATAACGAGACGTTCTTCACGAGCGACCTGCAGGCGCCCCTCGACGCCGGACTCGCGACCGAATGGGACATCGTGGTGGTTACCGACTGGATGGTCGCCAGGTTGGTCCGGCTCGGCTGGCTCGAGACGATCGACACCGCCTTGACGCCGAACTTCGTCGCCAACCTTGCCGAGAACTACAAAGCCCGCTCGTTCGATCCGGACACCAACCTCGCCGCCCCGTGGCAGTCCGGGATGACCGGGATCGGCTTCGACAAGAAGAAGACCGGCGACCTCGATTCGATCGACGTGTTCTTCTCCGATAACTACAAGGGCAAGTTGACGTACCTCTCGGAGATGCGTGACACGATCGGCCTGTCGGCGATCCGCCTGGGCAGCGATCCAGCGTCGCTGACACAGGAGCAGTTCGACGCCGCGCTCGCCGAGGTCGACAAGGCCGTGAAGTCCGGGGTCGTTCGCCAGGTGACCGGCAACTCGTACGTCGAGGACATGGCCGGCGGCAGCGTGATCCTGTCGATGGCCTGGTCCGGCGATGTGCTCACCCTGCTCGTCCCGGATCAGAAACCGACACAGGATTTCCAATGGGCCCTGCCCAAGGAGGGCGGGATGCTCTGGACCGACAACATGGTCATCCCGAAGGGGTCGCCCAACAAGGCGCAGGCGGAACGCTGGATCGACTTCTACTACGAGCCCGTGAACGCGGCGACGATCGAGGCCTACGTGAATTACGTCTGCCCGGTCGCCGGCGCAAAGGAGGAGATGCTCAAGCTCGACCCGGAGATCGCCAACAACCCGCTGATCTTCCCGCCCGACGATTACGTTGCCCGGCTCCATCAATTCCGGGCCACGACGGCCGACGAGGAGAAAGCGTGGGCTGAGGCGTTCACGAAGGCGATGGGCCTCTAGTCACGAGATGCGTCGCGCGCTGCGCCTCCGCGCGATCGCACCGTACGCGCTCCTGCTCCCGGGCCTCTTCTGGCTGATCCTGTTCTACGTCTATCCGGCGATCCAGATGTTCCTCGTCTCCCTGTGGACGGGGAACCTGGATGCCGGGTACACGCAGACCTGGAACTGGGGGATCTATCCCGAGGCGATCAGCGAGTACTGGCCGTGGCTCGCGCGATCGATCGTCTACGGCGGGCTGGCCACGGCGCTCGCGTTCGCGCTCGGCTTCCCGCTCGCATACGCCATCGCGTTCCGTGGCGGCGCCTACAAGAATCTCCTCCTCTTCCTCGTCATCGCGCCGTTCTTCACGAGCTTCCTGCTGCGGACGATCTCGTGGAAGATCATCCTCGCCGATAACGGGCTGCTCCTCGGGCCGCTCAAGGACCTCGGCCTGTTGTCAGACGAGTTCCGCCTGCTAGCGACGCCGGCGGCCGTGATCGCCGGGATCACCTACAACTTCCTGCCGTTCATGACGCTGCCGCTCTACGTGGCCCTCGAGAAGATCGACCGGCGCCTGATCGAGGCCGCGGAGGATCTGTACGCCGGTCCGTGGCGACCTCAGGGGACCTTCGTCGGGCTGGCCATCGGCGGAGTCCTCGGGATCGTCGTCGGCGCCGTGATGGATTACGGGCCCCTGACGCTTGGTGTCGCAGGCGCAGTCGTCGGGGCCCTCGTGGGGACATTCCTGATCAGCCAGGCATTCATCCGCGTGACGCTCCCGTTGGCGCTGCCCGGGATCTTCGCTGGGTCGCTCCTGACCTTCATCCCGGCCGTGGGCGACTTCATCAATGCCGAACTCCTCGGCAATCCGCAATCACTGATGATCGGGAACGTCATCCAGGCGCGGTACCTGGAGGTGACCGACTATCCGACCGCGTCCGCCCTGTCGTTCGTGCTGATGCTCGCGATCGTGATCGGACTCTTCGTCTATGCCCGGCTCCTCGGGACCGAGGAGCTCACCGGGGCGTCGGTCTGATGGCCACGCGGTCGGCGTCGACAACCGCCACCGCCGTGGCGGCGACGCCGCGGGCGCCGGCGGCCCGACTTGGCCGCCTGATCGATCGCTGGCTCCTACCGATCTACGTGGTCGGCGTCACGACCTACCTGATCCTGCCTGTCGCGATCATGATCCTGTTCAGCTTCAACGACCCGACAGGCCGATCGAACCTGAACTGGCGCGAGTTCTCGCTCGCGGCATGGCTCAACCCACTCGGGCGACCCGGTCTCGGCGACGCGGTGCGGAACAGCCTGGTGGTCGCCGTTTTCTCGACGCTCGTGGCGACGGCGCTCGGAACGATGATCGGTTTGGCGCTGGCGCGCTATACGTTCCGCGGTCGATCGGCGACCAACCTCCTGATCTTCCTTCCGATGGCGACCCCTGAGATCGTCCTCGGAGCCTCGCTGCTCACGACGTTCGTCGCCTCGGTCCAGCTGCCGCTTCCAGAGGGACTCGTCTTCCCGCTCAGCATCCGGACGATCCTGATCGCGCACATCATGTTCAACATCAGCTATGTGGTGGTCACCGTGAAGGCACGCCTCGCGAACTTCCCGAGGCACCTCGAGGAAGCCGCGATGGACCTCGGGGCGAACGAGTGGACGACGTTCTGGAAGGTCACGTTCCCGCTGATCCTGCCCGGGGTGATCGCGGCCGCCTTGCTCGCGTTCAGCCTGTCGATCGACGATTACGTCATCACGGCCTTCACATCCGGCCAGACCCAGACCTTCCCGTTGTTCATCTACGGCTCGCAGCTCCGGGGCATCCCGGTCCAGGTCAACGTGATCGGCACGATGATCTTCGTGTCGGCCGTCGGACTCGTGTTGCTGACGACGCTGTGGCAGCGACGCGTCGCCGCGCGCGACTACCGGGCGGCCACGGCATGACGACTGCGGAGCACGACGCTTCGGCCGGCGCGGAGCTCGACGCCTCGCCCGCCGACCGTCCCCTCCCCGACCACTCGGTGGTGCCGGCCGTCTGGGGTCGGATCACCAACCTCGATGTCGACCGCGGAGAAGGCTCGTGGCTGATCACGCGCGACGGTGAGCGTTACCTCGACTACAGCTCCGGGATCGGCGTCACGAGCACGGGCCACGCACACCCTCGCGTCGCCGCGGCCGTGGCTGCCCAAGCCCAGAAGCTGCTCCACGGCCAGCAGAACATCCTTTACCACGAGCCCGGCCTACGCCTGTACGAACGGCTCCCGGGCCTCCTCCCCGGCGGGCCGTATCAGGCCTTCCTCTCGAATTCAGGCGCGGAGGCGATCGAGGCGTCCTTGAAGCTCGCCCGCGTGGCGACGGGCCGTCCGGCGATCATCGCGTTCCGCTATGGCTATCACGGCCGAACCGCGCAGACGATGGCCCTCACGACCGCCAAGGACGTGTACCGGGCCGCGTTTGAGCCGCTCCCCGGCAGCGTCTACCACACCGCCTACCCGTATTGCTACCGGGCGGCGGGCGGCGCCCACGACCCGGCGGTCTGCACCTGTGACTGGGAGGAGCAGCTCGACCTGACGTTCCACCAGTTCATCTACCCCGACCAGGTCGCCGCGATCATCATCGAGCCGGTCCTCGGGGAAGGCGGCTACATCGTCCCGCCGCCACGGTTCCTGCCGCGCCTCAGCGAGATTACCCGCCAGCACGGGATCCTGCTGATCGCCGACGAGGTGCAGACGGGCTTCGGTCGGACCGGCGAGATGTTCGCGGTCCGCCACTGGGACGTCGAGCCGGACATCCTCGTCATGGCCAAGGGCATCGCGTCCGGCCTGCCCCTGTCCGGAATCCTGGCTCGCCGAGAGCTGATGACCAAGTGGCGTCCCGGCAGCCATGGCGGGACGTACGGCGGCAACGTCGTCTCGTGCGCTGCCGCGAACGCTACCCTCGACGTGATCGAGGACGAGGGCCTCGTCGCGAACGCCCGGGAGCGTGGGGCGCAGTTCCTGACCGGCCTGCGGGCGATGACGGACCGCTATCGGTCGATCGGCGACGTGCGCGGTCTGGGATTGATGCTCGCCATCGAGCTCGTCAAGCCCGACGCGGGCGACGGTCGCGTCCCCGATCCCGACCTCACCAAGCGCATCCAGGCCGAGGCGCTCGCCCGAAAGCTGATCGTCCTGACCTGTGGCACGTACGTGAACGTGATCCGCATCATCCCGCCGCTCGTGACCACGACCGGCGAGGTCGGTCAGGCGCTGGACATCCTCGACGCCAGTCTCGCCGCCGCCGGCGCCTGAGGCTTCCCGTCCCGACGCGTCAGGCTTCGGTCAAACGAGCGCGAACGGTGGCATGGAGCCGTCCGTTCGAGGCGACGATCGTGCCAGCCTCGATGTCCCGCCGTCCGGTGAAGTCGGTGACCCGGCCGCCGGCCTCCTCGATCAATACCGTCGGGGCGGCGGCGTCCCAGGACTTCAGCCCGACCTCGATCATCGCCTCGGCGGCGCCCTCGGCGACGAGGGCGTAGCCCCAGAAGTCGCCGAAGCCACGGTCACGCCAGACAGCGCGAAGGAGGCCATCGAACCCAGGCGCCAGCCCCGAATCCATGATCTCCCGCCCCGACCCGTACAGGATCTGGGCGTCACCGAGGCTCGCGACGCCGGAGACACGCACGCGCCGCAGCTCCTGGGCCCTGGTCCGCGCCCAGGCACCGCCGCCACGATGACCCCACCAGCGCTCGCCGAGGGCCGGCGCCGACAGGACGGCGACCTGCAGCTCCCCGTCGCGCTCGACCGCGAGGAGCGTGCCGAACAGGGGCACGCCGCGGATGAAGTTGTGGGTGCCGTCGATCGGGTCGATGTACCAGCGAATCGGCGCGTCGCCGGCTTCGACGCCATATTCCTCGCCGACCAGCCCGTGCTCCGGGAACATGTCAGCGATCCGTTGGCGGATGCGGCGCTCGATCGCGGTGTCGGCCTGGGTCACCAGCGTCCGATCCGGCTTCGTCTCGATCTGGAGGTCGCGTCTAAAGTGTTCCAGCGCGACGGCATCCGCCTCGTCACACGCGGCCATGGCCAGGTCGAGCCAGCGACGCAGCTCCGCGTCGGTGCCCCGCCGGAGAGCGGCCGACCAGTCCGCGCCGTACTCGACCGACATCTGGGTCACGAGCGGATCCTCGCGTTGTCGGGGTCGTACAGCGGTTCGCGCACGACCTCGAAACCGACCCACCGACCGAACACTTCGACCTCGCCGCGCGTGCCGATGGCGCGATCGGGCGGCAGGTAGGCGAAGGCGATCGAGCGCTCGACGACGAACCCCTGGCCGCCGCTCGTGACGCGGCCGACGATCTCGCCATCGATCCGGACCGGTTCGTTGCCGAGACACACGTCGAGGGGATCGTCGAGCACGAGACAGCGCAGCCGCTTGCGCGGTCCGGCTGCCCTGGCCGCGACGAGCGCCTCGCGGGCCAGCGCCGGCTCCGCCTTGTCGAGCGCAACCGCGAACCCGAGCCCGGCCTCGAACGGGGTCTCGTCGGGCGTGATGTCGCTCGACCACACGCGGTAGCCCTTCTCGAGCCGGAGGGCGTCGATCGCGCGGTAGCCGCCGGCGACCAGCCCGTGCTCGCGACCCGCCTCCCAGAGGGTCGACCACAGGGTCCGTCCGTATTCGGTCGGCGCGTAGAGCTCCCAGCCGAGCTCCCCGACGTACGTGACGCGTAACGCCAGCAACGGCACCGAGCCCACGCTGATCTCGCGCGCGGTGAGGTACGGGAAGCCGGCGTCGGACAGGTCGCGCGGCTGCGCCGTCAGCGGCGCCAGGATGTCCCTGGCAAATGGCCCCCACAACCCGAAACACACCCGCGATGAGGTCGTGTCCCGGATCTCGATCGAGCCGTCATCGGGCAGGTGCGACCGAAGCCAGCCGGCATCATGGTTGCCGTAGGCCGTCCCGGTCACCAGCATGAAACGGTCCAAGGCCAGGCGCGTGACGGTCAGGTCGGCCTGGATGCCACCGCGACGGTCGAGCAGCTGCGTGTAGACGATCGATCCGACCGGCCGGTCGATGTCGTTGCCGGCCATGCGCTGCAGGAACGCGCACGCACCCGGGCCGGCGACCTCGAGCTTCGAGAACGAGCTCTCGTCGAACAGCGCGGCGGCCTGCCGGGTCGCCAGCGCCTCGGCGGCGATCGCCGGCGACCAGTGCTGCCCCGACCAGCCACGCGGCCGCAGCCGCTCGAGCGCGTCGCGCCCGCCGAAGCGCGGGTCGTCGGCATTGGGCTCGAACCAGTTCGGGCGTTCCCACCCGGACTTCTCGCCGAAGACCGCGCCAAGTCGCGCCAGGTCGTCGTATGTCGGCGAGGTGCGCAAGGGCCGGCTGGCTTGGCGCTCCTCGTTCGGGTAGTGGATGTCGTAGTAGGTCGCGTAGTTCTCGATCGACCGCGCGAGCGTGTACGCCTGCGAGCGATAGGCCGCGCCGAACCGGCGGATGTCCATC
Organism: Candidatus Limnocylindrales bacterium; assembly: GCA_044868045.1. Taxonomy (GTDB): domain Bacteria; phylum Chloroflexota; class Limnocylindria; order Limnocylindrales; family CSP1-4; genus SPCO01. The sequence goes on along the minus strand of JBIOWA010000245.1, from coordinate 21,127 downwards.
TTCCAGAGGTCGAGCTCGGGTTCGCCCTCCACGATCCAGGTCGCCACCTGGCGCCCGATGCCGCCGGCTCCCGCGATCCCGTGGGCGCAGAACCCGGCGGCCAGCCAGAACCCGCGCACATCGGACTCGCCGAGGATGAACTCGTTGTCCGGGGTGAACGCCTCGGGGCCGTTGATGACGCGACTGACGCGCGCCTCCTCCATCGCGGGGACGCGGCGGATGGCGCCCGCCATGATCGGCTCGAACCTTGTCATGTCCGGAGCGAGAAGCTTGCCGTTGAAGTCCGGAGGCACGCCGTCGAGCGCCCACGGCGCCGGGTCTCGCTCATAGCCGCCCATGCACAGGCCGCCGACCTCCTCGCGGAAATAGACGAGGTTGTCAGGGTCGCGCAGTTGCGGCAGGCCGGAGTGGACGCCGCTGAGCGCCTCGGTGAACAGGTACTGGTGGGCCATCGGGATGATCGGCACCGTCACGCCGACCATCCGGCCGATCTCCGGAGCGAACATGCCCGCCGCGTTGACGACGACGTCGGTCGCGATGTCGCTCCGCTCGCCGCCATGCTCGACGGTCACGCCCTTGACCCGGCCCCACTCGACCTCGATCCCGACCACCCGTGTCCGCGTCCGGATCGTGGCCCCACGCTTGCGCGCGCCGGCGGCGAGCGCCTGCGCCAGGCCCGACGGGTCGAGCCAGCCGTCCGTCGGCAGCCAGACCCCGCCCAATACGCCGGTCGTCGACATCAATGGAAAGCGTTCCTGCGCCTCCTGCGCGTCGATCAGCTCCATGGGTAGCCCGAACGTCTTGGCCCAGCCGGCCTGCCGCTCGAGCTCCTCCATCCGTTCCTTCGACGACGCCAGTCGGATCGAGCCCACCTCGTGCCACGAGGGATCGACGCCGGTCTCGTCCTTCAGCCGGCGGTACAGGTCGGAGCCGTACATCATCATCCGTGTCAGCGTGACCGAGCCGCGCAGCTGTCCGACCAATCCGGCGCTGTGGAAGGTGGAGCCGCTCGTCAACTCGGCTCGCTCGACGAGGACGATGTCACGCCAACCCAGCTCCGCCAGGTGGTAGGCGATCGACGTCCCGCCGACACCGCCGCCGATGATCACGACCTGGGCGTGGGAGTCGGACATGCCCGGAAGGGTAGCCGCTGCGAGCGGGCCGTCGTGACGCTCGACCGCGCGGCGGCAGCCCTCATCGGGCGACGACGGTCTGGCACGATGCACATCGTGCGATGCAGGCGATGGTCTCGCTGACGTTCCGGACGACAGCCGCTGGATGCGTTCTCGTGGCGATCGTCGCCGGCTGTGTGGCGTCGCCGCCCACCGCAACGTCGACCGCCGGCCCTTCGACTGCGACTCCGCCCGCGACGTCGGTTGCTACCAGGTCGACGAGCTCGGCCGACGAGATCTTCGACCGCGTCGCCCCGAGCGTCGCATTCATCGCGACCGACATCGGGACTGGCTCAGGACTGACGCTCGACGATCGCCACGTCGTGACCAACGCGCACGTCGTCCGCCCGTACCAGGCGGCGCGGGTGCGACTCGCCGACGGCACCGAGGTCGATGACGTGCCCGTGGTCGGCTGGGACCTCATCGCCGACCTCGCGGTGCTCGATGTGGGTATGGGTCTCGGCCGACGTCCCCTGACGATGAACGAGGCCGTGCCGCGGACCGGGGCGCGCGTCTATCTCATCGGCTATCCACTCGCCGACTCCACGTCGCCGGCCGCCACGATCACCGAAGGGATCGTCTCGAGCGCTCCATACGAGTGGATCGACGATCTGACGTTCCATCAGACCGATGCCGCGATCGACGATGGGCAATCGGGTGGTGTCCTCGTCGATGCCGACGGGCGCTTGCTCGGTATCACCGGGGCGTCGCGCGGCCAGTTCGCGACCGCCATCGATGCGCACGACGCCCTCTCCCGGATCGACCGACTCCTGGCCGGCGACGACGTCGACGGCACGGGTGAGCACCTGCTGGCCGAAACCGACCCGGACGCGAAGACCAAGGTCGTGACGACGATCCGACATCGTGCCGACGCACAGGTCTGGATGGTCCCCGGTTCGAAGGGCGGCCCAGCGGCGACCGTGTCCATGACGAGTAGCGGGCCGGTCGGGCTCTTCGCTCTCGCCGCTGCGGGGAGGCTCGGCCGCGCCGCCGGGCCGCCGGGCACCGACCTCAAGCTCGAGATGCAGTTCGATGCCGTCGGGCCGTACGCGGTGAAGGTTGAGGCCGCAACCGGGCGCGCGGCGAAGGTCACGCTTCAGTCGACGGTGCCCTTGACGCCGTACGTCGACCAGGACGATGGCCGGCCGCTCAAGGTCGGCGCCGCCCAGATCGGCGCCGCCGACTACGCGGGCGACATCGATTGGTACGTCATCACGATCAGGAAAGGCGATGCCATCACCGCCAGGGCGTCCGCGGCGGCGATCGACCCGGCGATCTTCATCGACCGCGTCGGTGACGACCCGCAGCCACTCGCGTTCGGACACGACGATGGGGGCCCGCTGGGAGGCGACGACGTCGTCGAATTCACGGCCCCGGCCGATGGCGACTACCTGGTCGTGGTCACGGATCCGCGCTATCTGGGCGCCGGCGCCTATCGTCTCGAGGTGGTCCGCGACTGACGGCGAGGTTCGCGCCACCATCCTCGCTCGTCGCAGCCGCTACCCTGCGAGCATGACCCCATCAATCGACCAGGTAATCGCCGCGATCCCGGAATGGGCCGGGAAGGACGTCACTGCCACGCCGATCGAGGCTGGCCTTACGAACCGGAATTACCGCGTCGAAGTCGACGGGACGCCCGTCTTCGTCCGGATCCCGGGCGCGGCGACTGAGCTGCTCGCGGTCGATCGAGGTAACGAACTGCACAACACGCGCGCGGCGGCGGAAGCCGGAGTCGGGCCCAAGGTCCTCCACCACATCCTGAAGTGGGATGCCTTCGTGCTGGAGTGGGTCGACGCCACGACGATGTCGAACGCGGCATTCGCCTCGCCCGGCGAGCCGAAACGGGTCGCCGAGGCGCTGCGGCGTCTTCACGACGGACCACGCTTCCGAGACGATTTCGACATGTTCCGGACTACGCGGTACTACCTCGGCGTGGTCGATCAGCGCGGATTCCCCGTACCGATGGGCTATCGCGAACACCTCGGGCAGATTCCACGGATCGAGGCCGCTCTGGCCGTTCGACCCCTCCGATCGGTCCCGTGTCATAACGACCTCCTCGCGGACAACTACCTCGACGATGGTGATCGGCTATGGATCGTGGACTACGAATACAGCGGCAACAACGATCCCAGCTTCGAGCTCGGGAACACCTGCCAGGAGCTCGGCTGGGACGACATCCGGGTCCGCGAACTCGGTGCGGCGTACTTCGGCCAGGCAACCGATGCATTGCTCGCGCGGATGCGCCTCCAGATGATCATGTCCGACGTCGGCTGGACCCTCTGGGCGGCGATCCAGGCGGCGATCTCCTCGATCGACTACGACTTTTGGGGTTGGGCGGAGGAGCGCTGGGCGCGCACGGCGATTGCGCTCGACGGCCCCGACTTCGAGGCGTGGCTCGCAGCCGTCAAGGCATGAAGGAGGCCCGGCCGGCGACGCCGTCCGGGCCAGTCCGTGCTCGGAGGCCGCGGATCACTCCGGCGGGATCTCCTTGAAGGCATAGTCGACGTTGATCCCACTCGACCGGCGGAGCTGTTTCGCGATGAGGTACCACGCCGCCGAGAACAGCAGCACCCCGCCGACGACCGTGTATGCCAGCTGACTCGTCAGGCCGAGCTGGTCGTTCGTCAGGAACAGGTACAGGAACACCACGCCGAACGCCGCTCCGATCAGGCCGACGGCCGTCACGAGCGGCATGCCGCCGATCGTGTACGCGGATCCGGGCGAGGCTTCGTAGGCGGCCTTCGCCCGGAATGGCAGCAGCGCGCCTGCCAATGCCGTTGCGACGAACACGTAACCGCAGGCAAACGTGACGCCAAGGGTCAGCGATGTCCACGACACGGCGCTGTCGCCTTCGCCGTAGGTGAAGTTGTTGTACAGCCAGATGACGGGGATGCTCGCGAGGAAATACACGACGTGGGCGTTGACCGGCGTGTGCAGGCGATCATTGACCCTGCTGACCCACTCCGGGAGCAGCCGATCGAACGACATCGCAACCATGACCCGGGTCATGCCGATGTAGCAGTTATGGACGATCTGGTGGCCGTTGAGGATGAACCCGAACGCGATCAACAACGTGACGATCGGGTTGTTCGCGAGCGCCGTCGCGATGATGTTCGGCCACAGGTAGGAGCCCGCGAGGGTCGCGTCCGTCACCCCGCTCCAGTAACCGGCCCCCGCGACGTATAGGAACTGCGTGCCGACCGTGTTCTCAAGGACGAAGGCGAGGACGGCCAACAGGACACCGGTCAACACCAGCGATCCGACGATGATGAAGAGTTGGTCGCGGAACGAACCCGCGCTCTTGATCTCGCCGTTCTGCTGGCTGCTGTACGTCGCCCACTGGAGCGAAGTCCACGCGATGGGCGCGACGAGCAGCGTCGCAAGCAGGCTGAACGCGGGATTCAGGTCGACACCTGCGCCGGTGGCGGCCGCGGTAGCGTCGGCGGTGAACGAAGCCGACCCACCGATCGCCGCCGAGAATGCGTCGAGCCTGACCGGCACGGCTGCGGTCGATGTCGTGGCGAGGACGAACAACATCGTCGCGAACGAAACGAGGATCGCCACCCACATCACGCGCTGCAAGCGGATGTAGTTGCGGAAACCGGACACGAGGATCAGCAGGGCGATGCCCGCGTTCGCGATGCTCGTGACCAGGATGCCGAGCGGAGTCGTGAACCAGGTCGAGAGGTCGACGAGTGCAGCGCTGCCGGTCGAGGCCGCGAGGCCCAGGAAGAGCGGCGCGAAGCCGAGCGTGGACAGGAGCCATCCCGACAGCGCCACCCACTGGAGGATCCAAATCACGAAGCCTGAGAAGACGATCGTAAAGGCGAGTCCGCCGCCGAAGACACGGCTCTGGAAGACGTAGTCGCCTCCGGTCCGCGGGAAGGCGGTGGCGAGCCACACGTAGCTGAGGGCGATGGGGATCTCCAGGAGCATGGCGAGGAGGATCCCCCAGACGAGTTGACCGCCGGGCAAGGCGCCCGGTGCCCACAGGTACGTCCACGGGAAGATGAGCCCCATCGTCAAGACGTTGTAGACAAACGCCGACGACGGAGACATGACGCGCACGAGTCCGGAGGACTTCCGGACAAAGACTTCGGGGGTCGTGACTGCTGTCGCCATCCAAGTCTCCTCGGTTTGGGCTGAGTTCGGGTGGGGCCGGAACTACCGGGACGCTGGGGACACCAGGACTGTCATAGAAGGAACCGCGGCCGCTACCACCTCCAATCCCCTGTTCGCGGGACCATCAACCGGCCGTCATCTGGTAGCCCTTGACGTTGCCATCTGCGATCCTGACGAGGCAGCCACGCAGGACGCCTTCGCCGTACTCACTGCCCGGATTGATCACTCTGGTCCGTCCGATGCGTGCTGCCGACTGCGACTCATGGATGTGGCCGTGCAACCCGAGCATGGGCTGATGCCGTTGTAACGCCTCTCGGACGGACGTGCTGCCGGCACCGTACAGCACCGGTTGGCCGCCCCGGACGATCTGCGACGGCGGGTCCGTGCTGGCATCGAGCATCGGACACGTGTCCAGGGTCGAGTCGACCGGCGGGGCGTGGAAGTTGAAGACCGCGCGGGAAATGTCGGGGACGCCGGCGACCTGCTCCTCGATCATCTCCGCGAGCTGGCCCTCGGGGGCTTCACGAGGGGTGTGCCACGGCGTCGGATTGACGTACGGCATGCTGACCATATGGTGGTCGTCGTCGATCGAGACGATGCGACCCTCGCAGCCGACGAACGAGCGTGTGCCGCTGACGGGCAACGCGGTCATCACCTCGGTCAGGTCGTCGTTGCCGCCCGATACGTAGCAGCGGATCCCGGCCGGTCCCAGTCGATCCTCGGCCATGGCGATCCATCGCTCGAGCCGGGACGTCGCGAGCGTCCGCCACAATCCATCGAGCCGTTCGGGGTCATCACGGATTGCCCGGTACTCGTCCTCATCGATGATGGTCTCGTAGAAGCCGAGATCTGCGATCAGCTCACGGGCTTTCGTGAGATCTGCCCCCGTCTCGAGTCGCTCGACCCTGCCGTGGATGGTCGCGCGATGCCCCCCCTTGGCGTCGCGGATCACGGGGATGACGAGCTTGCCCATGACGTCGCCGCCCATCACCAGCACGTCTGCCGCGTAGAAGGTTGCGGCATTGAGGAACTTCCGCCACGTCCGTTCGGAGCCGTGCACGTCGGTGGCATAGAAGACGGTCGTGCCCTTGGGATCAGCCCGGGCGCGCTTCAAGAACTGCATGCGATCCCGCCGGCTCTCAGCCGCGCATCCGGACGCCGTCCGGGTCCCACAGCACGTCCGGGGTAATGGTCGCCGGGACCTGCTCGTCGAAGACGTCCACCGTCAGTCGCGCACCCTCCGACAGGTGCGGGCCACGATACACATAGCCGATCGTCCGCGACAACGTCGGTCCGTAGGCGACGCTGCGGAGGCGGCCGACCACCTCGCCCTCCGCCCGCACGGCCTCGCCGCCGTACACCGGGTGATACGCCTCGTCGGCTCCGATGACGACGGTCGCCAGCTGTCGATCGGGTCCATCGGGCTCGCCGTCACGCGACGCAACGAGTGCGTCCCGACCGATGAACGCGCCTTTGCCGAGGCGGACGAACGAACCCAGGCCGGCTTGGAAGGGCGTGTCGAGCATCGTCATGTCGACGCTGTAGTAGCGGTAGCCCTTCTCCATCCGCAGACCGTCGAGGGCGCGATAACCGAATGGTTCAAGGCCGTGGTCGGCCCCTGCCCTTCGGATCGCGTCCCAGACGCCGACTGCCCAACCTGGCTCCGTGGTCAGCTCCCAGCCCAACTCCCCGGCGTAACTGATACGGGTGGCGAGGACGGGCGCTGTCGCTGCCCCCACGCGCACCATTCGCGCCTGACGAACGCGAAGGGTGGCGTCATCGATCTCGTCCGAGGTTACGGCCGCGAGGATCTCGCGAGCACGAGGACCCCAGAGGCCGATCGTCGCCAGGTCCGCGGAAACGTCACGGATCGTGACGTCCTCGTCGTGCGCACGATGTGAGCGCAACCACGCAAGGTCTGGGGCCAGGAAAGCGGCGCCGGTGACGACGCGGAATGCCGCGTCGCCGAGCCGGGTGATCGTCACGTCCGCAACCATGCCGCCACGCTCGTCGCAGAACGGCGTGTAGGTCACGCTGCCGACGGGCCTGTCGACGTCGTTCGCGGCTATTCGCTGGAGGAGCGACAAGGCCGCGCGACCCGCGATGTCGATCTTGCCGAACGAGCTGAGGTCGATGATCCCAGCTCGATCGCGGACCGCCCGTCCCTCGGCGATGACTCGTTCGAACCATGGTGGGCGGGACCAGCCGTAGGCGGCCTGATCCCGGCCCGATCGACGCCACGCCCGACCGGGGTCGTGGTGATCGGCGCGCTCCCAGCCAGCCTTCGTGCCGAACACAGCACCGGCCTCCTGGAGGCGACCGTGGAGCGGCGACAGCCTCCGCGGTCGGCCAGCCAGATCGGCGTCGTACGGATAGCGGAGCCGGTAGTAGTCGCTGTACGTCTCCCGGGCGAGGCTGGCCGCGAACATCGGATCGCGGTACGTGTCGGAGAACCGCCAGGCTCGGTACGGTCCGACATCAACGGCCGGATCACCCGTGGCGATCCAGCTGGCGACGGCCTGCCCGATGCCGCCACCGCCGCCGAATCCATTGAGCGAGAGACCGGCGGCAACCCAGAATCCGCCCACGCCCGGCAACGGCCCGAGCAGCGGATTCGCGTCCGGCGTCATCGCGTCGGGGTGACACACCAACCGGACGACCTCTGCTTCCGCGAGGAAGGGAAACCGACGGATCGCGCCGGCCATCAATGGTGCGAACCGGTCGAAGTCGGGCGGGAGCGAGCGCGCGGCATGGTCCCACGGCACGCCGTCCTCCCATCGCGACACCGGATCGAGCTCGTATCCCCCGAAGACCATTCCGCCGTTCTCGCTCCTCCCATATACCAGGTTGTCCGGGTCACGGAAACACGGCATGTCACGTGGCAGCTCATGACCGGCGACCGCCTTGAGCGCGATGTGCTGGTGGTCGACGGGCGTCGACGGGATGAAGCCTCCGACCATCGCGGCGACCTGCGGAGCCCAAATCCCGGCGGCATTCACCACGATCTCCGTGTCGATCGGCCCGGCGTCGGTCAGCACTCGTCGAACGTGACGCGCCGCGCTGAGCTCGAAGCCGGTCACACGCATGCCCTGGCGGATCCGCACCCCCATGGATCGAGCGCCGTCCGCGATGGCATGGGTCGCTCCGTGCGGGTCGAGGTGTCCATCGTTGGCCAGGTGGACCGCGCCGTAGAGCCCCCGCGTCGAGATGGCGGGCATCAGCCGGCGCGCTTCGTCGGGGCCGATCACCTCCGCATCGAGGCCGATGCCGCGGGCGCGGCTCGCGGCTCGCTGCAGCTCGCCGAGCTGATCTCGAGACGAGGCCAGCCGCAGACTGCCGACCCGCTGGAACACCCCGAGGCGTTCATAGAGGGAGATGCTGTGCCGCCGGAACCCCATCATCGTCGCCGAGGGATTGAATGCCGTGACGAGCCCGGCGGCCATGCTCGTGGAGCCGGCCGTCAACTGCGCCTTCTCGATCAACAGCACGTCGGACCAGCCCAGGAGTGCAAGGTGGTAGGCGACGCTGCACCCCGTGATGCCACCGCCGATGACAACGACGCGGGCCTGGTCGAGGCTCATGCGCCTGAACGGTACGACGCCGTCCTGATTGATGTGCGCTCGTTGCGCACCGCCAGATCGGCTCGACTACGATCGCGCCCGTGACCGATCGCCGCGGCCCGGAGCTGCCCACCATCGATCGTGCAACGCTCGAGGCGGAGGTCCTCCGGATCGTCGAGGCGGCCGACACGGCGGGTTTCCCAGTCCGCGTCCTGGGGTCGATCGGCGTAGCGCTGCATAGTCACGACGCCGCTGCGATCATCCCCAGCTTCGAGCGCACGTACGCCGACATCGATTTCGCGGCGTATAGACGCGATGCTCGAGCCATCGCCGACCTGCTGGCTAGCCTCGGCTACCGCAATGACCGTGCCGTCTTCCTGGAATCCGAGGGCGTGCGCGCGATCTTCGACGACCCAACTCGCCATATCCACGTCGACGTCTTCTACGATCGTCTCGAGTTCTGCCACATTATCCCGTTGGCGGGCCGGCTCGAGGTCGACCGCCCGACCATCCCGATCGCCGAGCTCCTGCTGTCGAAGCTCCAGATAGTCCGCATCAACGAGAAGGACATCATCGACATCGTGCTGCTGCTGCTGGACCACCCGCTCGGATCGGGGGACGTCGACACCATCGACATCGATCGCATCGCGCGGCTTTGCGCCGACGACTGGGGACTCTGGCGGACGTTGACCCAGAATCTCGAGAAGGTCGTCGCGTTGTCTGCCTCGTACCCGCAACTGGACGATGGTCAGCGCGCGAGCGTCATGGCCGCGGCACAGGAGATCAAGGTGCAGATCGACGGCCGGCCCAAATCGATCGCCTGGCGCATGCGCGACCGCATCGGCGACCGGCGCCGGTGGTGGACCGAAGTGGAGGAGGTCCGGTAGGGAACGCGGCGCGGCGTCAGCCGCCGGCGGCATCGCGGAGGGCGCGCTCGAAGGCCGGGGTCGAGGCGTTCGACAACAGCCGATCGAAGTGTTCGCCAGCGTAGTCGACGAAGTCGACGTCGAGCGTGCTGATGCCCTGTTGGAGCACTCCCCACATCGCTTCGCGGAAGTCGGAGACGACGCGCATCAACGTCAGGCGAGCGAGGTGATCGATGCGCCCCGTGCCCTCGTAGAAAGCGAAGAGATGCGCGTCGTCGTCGGGTGTCAGCTCGTGGTTGATGCTGAAGTTGCCGAGGTCGAAGTACGGGTCGCCCATGCCCGCGTACTCCCAGTCGACGATCCGGATCCGCGAGCCATCGTCGATGAAGTTCGCGTTGAGCAGGTCGTTGTGGCACGGCCGCAGCTCGACTGGATCGGCCAGGCAGGCGAGCTCGATCCGCCGACCGATCGCCTCCGCGAGGTCGTACTCGGGCGGGATGCGAACTCCGCGGGCGTGGGCGAGTGCCTTATACGCGGCGACGATCCGGAGCGGGACGAAAAGCCCCGGGATCGGCGGACCCTGATGCATGCGCCGGAGCGAATCGGCGATGCGAGCGAGGGTGTCCCGCTCACGCACGTCCTCGAGGGAAACCGGGGAACCATCGATGAACCGAGTGACGAGGTAGCCTTCCGGCCGGAGGAACGCCGTCACCTCCGGGCCGACGCCGACACCTGCGGCCGCCACGGTCGCGGCGTGTTCGACCTCGCGGCTGATCCCGAGGAGGTGGGTGTCGTTGCCGGCGAGCCTGATCACGTACCGATCGCGCTCCCCGGCGATCGTGACCAGGAAGTTCCGGTTGGTGATCCCGCCGCTCAGCGTCGTGAGCGTGAGCTGGCGGCCGGCCAGCTCCGGGACGCGCTGCAGCGTTCCGACGAGTCTGTCGCGGAGTTCACCGTTGAGCACCCCGTCATCGGTCATGGTCACGCGGGACGCCCTTCGGATTACGGGTCGAGGCGGTAGAACCGGAAGCTGTCGTGTTCGGTGGACAGGACCGTGAACCGACCGAAGCCGGCCTCGCGCGCCATCGCCTCGAGGGCGGCGGGACGAAGCACGGTTCCCGTCCCGACCGAGGGTTGATCGGCGAGACCGTGGGGAAGACACGACGTGACGCTATACCCGTAGGACATGCGATCCATCTCGTCGCCCGGGGCCGTGAAGGTGTCCGCCACACGCTCGTCGGCGATGAGCACGGCGCCGCCGGGGGCCAGCAACCGCCGCGCGGTCGTGAGGACTTCCACGGGGCGGGCCATGTCGTGGAGGGCTTCGAAGATCGTCACGAGGTCGTATCGACCCTCGCCCGGTGCCGTCGCGCCGTTGGCGAACAGGAACGAGACCCGGCCGTCGACGCCTTCCTCGGCGGCGTGCGCCTTGGCACGGGCGATCGATCCCTCATCGACATCGACACCGTCGACTTCGACGCCCGGGAAGTGTTTGGCGATCGAGATCGATGACCAGCCCGTTCCACAGGCGATGTCCGCGACGCGCCCCTTCTCGGACCGAAGTCGCGCAGCGATGTCGGGCAACGCTCCGATCCACTCCCCGACGTGGTGCGCGAACTGCGGTCGATTGATCGATTCCTGGGATTCGACGTTGTCGGGACTGCTGTCGGTCGTACCCGCGCCCGTCCGATACGCGTCGAGCAGGTCGGGCATCGCCCGTGCGGAGGCGATGAGGAACCGCGCGAGCGGCGCGACGAGCGAGAGGCTCTCGGGATCGATGAGGACGGCCTGGTGACCGACGGGGAGGGTGTACCGGCGCTCGTCGGGTTCGGCCGTGACATCGTCCACGTCGAGGATCGCGCCGACCGCCTGGTGCTCGAGCCACTCGCGCGCGTATCGCGGGTGGATGCCTGCACGTTCCGCGAGCTCGGGTGGAGTGGCCGGCCCGGCATCCGCGAGTGCCCGGTACAGCCCGAGCCGATCGCCGAGGTAGACGGCTTGCAGGTCCAGCGCACCGAGGACCGCCCCCATCAGTCGTTTGGCCAGTTCGTCGCGTCGCGCGTCTTCGCTCGCCTGCTCGGTCGGTTCGAACGTGGCCGTCATGGCGCCCTCTTCCTCCTGCCAGGCCGTCTTAGCCGGCAGCGACTGCTTCACGCAAGGCTTCGGGTAGCGGTCGATGCACCTCGACCGGGCGAATGTACGCGCTGATCATCTCGCGAGTGCCGTTCACGCCCAGCTCCGTGAACAGGAACGAGAACTTCCGACGCTGCGCTGCGAGGATCTCGTCCTTTGTCGGGAGGTCCCACAACTCGCGCTTGAACGGCCCGATCGCCTTCTTGCGCGTCGTGTAGACGAATTGCTGGTCGGTCTGGTCGGGCTTGCGCTCGTCCGCCGCATTCGCGAAGCACCAGGCCTCGATCTTCTCGTGCAACTCGGCCGGGAACGCCGGGTGTTCGTAGAGCACGTTCTGGAAGCCCGTCGCGAGGTGGATCTCGGCCGTCTCGACGGCCGGGAACCGATGGAACAGCTCGTCCGGCAGCGTCGACGCGCCGTGCTGGACCGCGCCGGCGAGCCCGTTCGATCGGGCGACCTCGCCGAGCTCGCGCAACACATCGAAGTCGAGCTTCACCTCCGCCACCCCGCCGTCCGGCAGCGGCATGCCGCCATGACTCGTGCCGGTCTGGACACTGACCTTCGAAAGCCCGACCGCCCCCGGGGCGCGCTCGCCGAGCTCCCGCCCGAAGCCGTCGAGATAGGCGCGCAGCTCCTCCACGGTCGAGTTCTTGTGCCCGACCTCGCCGATCTCGCCGCCGACGCTGACGGTCACGCCGTCGCTCTCTAGCGATCGGATCAACGCGGTCAGTTCGGCCGCGCGCACGTAGTTCTCGTGCTGCTCGGCCTCGACCGTCGGCTTCGAGAGGTCGACGAGCGTGGACGAATCGATGTCGATGTTCCGGTAGCCCGCATCGATCGCCAGCCGGCAGGCCCGCCGAATCTCCTCGGTCATCGACTCCGGGTCCGCGGCGTATTTCTTGGCATTGAACTGGTAGTGGTCGCCCTGTATGAATACCGGCGCCCGCCAGTTCGCGGCGACCGCCCCGGCGAGGACCGAGGTCGCGAAGTCGATCGGCCGCTGGAACGTGTAGGTCTGCTCGCTGCGCGCGATCTCGAGGATCACTGCACCGACATCGCCGCTCTGGGCGGCGTCGAACAGCGTGCGTGCCATGTCGAAGGTCTGCGCGCGCAGGTTGACCGCCGGGACCGTGAACCCCGAGACCTCGCCACGACCCCGGGCGGTATACAGCTCGTGGATGCTCGCCGACAGCGCCCCCAGTTCCTGGCTCGCTTCCCATACGAGCCATTGGGCCGCTTCCCGGGTCGCGTCGTCCTCCGCGAAGGCAGCGGTCCACGCCAGATCCCGGATCGCCGAATCGCGGAAGGTCCCCTCGTCGTCGATCGCCAGCCGGTCACCGTTGAGGTGGGCGGCGGGCCGGATCGTCTCGATCAGGTCGGCTGGGCTGGTGGCGACATGGGGCATGAGATGGAGGTCTCCCTGTGGTAGGTCTCCATCGTAGCCGCCCTCAGCCGAAGAGCGAGTCGCGGCCGGGTCGGGCGGTCAGATCGTCGGCTTGATGACCATGAGGATCACGATCACCAGGATCATGATCCCGAGGAAGGCGCCGCCCTGCTGGGCCCGCTTCACCGCTGCCATCAGCTCCGGGGGCGGACCCGACGCTCCGGGCGGAGGCGGCGCGGAGGTAAGCTCGGCGATCCGCTTGCCGGTTGGTCGCTGCACCAGAAGGGCGTAGCCGAGCGCGATCACGTACAGGACGATCCCGAGCCCCAGCCAGAGTTGGCTGAATGGATTGATCCCGGTCAGGAAAATCAGGACGAGACCGGTGATCCCCTGGAAGATCGCCAACGGCACGATGCGCTGGTCGGTGATCCGCTCGTTGAGGCGCGCAACGAAATTCCCGTGTTGCGGCTCCTTGGCGACCATCGCGCCACTTATGGGGAACGCGTACGTCGGCCCGAAGGCGACGATCGCCCCCATGACGTGCAGGAACAGAAAGATCGCGATCCAAATCGTCATCCGAATCCTCTTCGACAGCGCCCCCACAAGGTCGGCTGAAGGATAGTCGTCCGCATCCACCGATTTGGCGTCGCGCGGGCGGCTCAGCTGGTCCTTCGGGTCCGGCGCCCCACGAAGTCGACTAGCACGTACTCGCCGAGCCGCTCGGGCGTGGCGTAGAACGCCCGGCCGCGGTTCATCTTCGTCATGTGCGCGACGAACTCGGCGAGCGCCCGCGACCGCTCGAGCATGAAGGTGTTGATCGTGATGCCCTCCTTGGTGCAGCGCTGGACCTCGCGGAGGGTCTCGCTGATCGTGCGGCGGGTCGGCGGATAGCTGAACTCGACCTGGCCGCCCTCGAAATGGGCGGTCGGCTCGCCATCGGTGATGACGACGATCTCCTTGTTCGCGGCCGCTTCGCGGGCCAGGATCCGGCGGGCGAGCAGCAGACCGTGCTGGAGGTTCGTGCCATATTCGTAGCCGTGCCACGTCAGTTCGGCGAGTGCCCCGGGCCGGATCTCCCGTGCGTAGTAGGCGAATCCGATGACCGACAGGTGGTCGCGCGGGAACTGCGTGCGGATGAGCGTGTCGAGCGCGACGGCGACCTTCTTGGCGGCCAGGAAACAACCGCGCAGCAACATCGACCGGCTCATGTCGACGAGCAACACCGTCGCCGTCCGCGTCAGCTGCTCCGTCCGGTAGACCTCGAAGTCGGCGGCTTCCAGGCGGATGGCGCGCTGACCGACCGCCCGCCTGCCGGTGATCGCCGCGGGCGTGTTCTCGTCGCGGGTCATCGCGTTGGCGAGCGTCCCGCGCAGGTCGAGATGGAACGGGTCGCCGAACTCATATGCCTTCGTCGTCTCGTCGCGTTCGCCGCCGCGTCCCGCTCGCTCGAGCCGGTGCCCGCCGAAGGCATCGCGTTCCAGTCGCGCGAACAGGTCGTCGAGCACCTGCTGGCCGATCTTGCGCGTCCCCCGCGGAGTCAGTTCGAGTCGATCGCCGTCGCGGGTCAGATACCCGGCTTCCTCCAGCCGGCGCGCGAGGTCGTCGAGCGCATCGAGATCGTGCACCGCCTCGTCGCCCATGAGGTCGCGGACCTGGTCCCGGTCGATCGCTGACACGTCGCCCGGCGACTCGATATCGGTCAGCGCGTCCTCCAGCCGTTCCATCGACTGCAGGCGCCCGATCTGTGCCAGCGCCCCGTCGAGCGAGAGTGGCTCGTCGCCGCTGAACCGGAGGCGGTCGCCGAGGCCGCCGGGCAGCAGCATGTCGAGGTTCGCGGCGAGCTGGCCGAGGTCGACGAGCAACCGGTCGTCCCGCAGCAGGGCCTCCATCATCGACTGGAGCTCGGCATGCTGTTCGGGGGTGAGCGATCGGAACAGGGACTGCATCGCCGCCATGCGAGCGGCGAGCTGCTCGATGATGTCGTCGAGGGTCCGGGCGCCCGGGAAGAACCGGCCATGCTTGGCGAGAAACTCGCCGGCGTCTGGATCGCCGCCGGCCAGGCGCTCGCGCAGCAGGGCGTTGAGGTCGCGCACCATCTCGCGGTTCGCCGCCAGATCCTCCGGCGTCATCGAGCGGATCGCATCGCTCATCCCTTGGACGAACTGGTCGAGGATCTGCTTGCCGAGCCGTTCGATGAGCTCCTCGAACCGCTGCCGCGGGTCCGGTTCCATGAAGTCGTACTCGCGCAGGTCGCGGATCCGTTCGCCGATGTCCGCGGGGAGCGCATCGAGTCGATCCAGGCGACGGGCCGCGAGATCACGGGCCGCACGGGCGGTGGCGGCGTCGGGGGCGTCCTCACCGGCGCGTTCCAGGCGGCGCTCGACACCGGCGCGCTCGTCGGCGACGATCTCGTCGAGCTCACGGCGGATGTCACCCAGCACGTCGCCGAGGCCATATCGCTCACGAAGCTCCTCGCGCCGCCGGGCCAGGCGATCCATCAGGTCCTGGAGGCCGGGCAGGTCGGGTCGGGTCGGGTCGCCGCTCCGCCAGCCGCGGTCCATCAGCCGGCGAAGTGCTTCCGCCAGGTCGCCCTCCGACATGACGTCGTCCGAGAGGGCCTGGAGGATCTCGTCGGCATCGAGATCGGGGAGGCGCTGCGTTCCGTCCCAGCGCGAATAGCGGGCCGCCCGGATGAGCGCGTCCGGAGAGTCGGCTCGGTCCGTCGGAACC
This sequence comes from Candidatus Limnocylindrales bacterium, assembly GCA_044868045.1. Classification (GTDB taxonomy): domain Bacteria; phylum Chloroflexota; class Limnocylindria; order Limnocylindrales; family CSP1-4; genus SPCO01. Next base: position 5,160 of record JBIOWA010000245.1, on the reverse strand, counting down.
CGTCCGGACAGGTCGCGTGGGTCGGGCGAGTAGGCGGTCACCGGGTCACCGATGGTAGACCGTGCCGCCCGGCACCCGTTCCTTGTTCAGGCGGCGGGAGAGATGTAGACCCTCGAGCAGGAACTCCACGGCCGATGCGACGACCGCCGGCTCCTCGGCGCCGTCGGTGACGTCGAAGGTGCCGAGTCGCGTGACGGCATCGTCGAGCCCGGGTACCTCCCGCAGCCAGGCGACGTATTCCCGCGACGGCGTGCGTTCGCCGGTCTCGATGATGAACCCATCCTCGAATGCCTCGACGATCGGATCGAGGTCGTCGAGCGTCACACGCCGATTGAACGTCGCGTACAGGGCCTTTGTGATGACCCGCTCGACGATGCGCTCCTCGGGCGCCTCATCCCCGACCGACTCGAGCTCGACCTTGCCGACGGTCGAGGCGATCACGGCGCCGAGATCGGAGACGCGCGGCGCGGCCACCGACTCACCGAGCCGGACCGCTCGCTTCAGCGCGGCCGCCTCGAGGACCTCCATGTTGGCGACCGACACCCGCACCGAAACGCCGGACCGCTGGCTGATCTCCGGGGAGCGGCGGGCAAGGTGGGTGATCTCGGCAACCAGCTCCTCGAAGAACGGCGGAACGACGACCGGCGGGACAGCCGGTGCGCCATCACCCACCGGTGCCGTGCTGTCCGCGAACCGGTGCTTCTCCTGGGCCACGATCGCGAGCTCGTGGTCGAGCGACCGGGGGTAGTGGGTCCGGATCTGCGACCCGAGGCGATCCTTCAGCGGTGTGATGATCCGGCCGCGGGAGGTGTAGTCCTCCGGGTTGGCCGAGGCCACGACATACAGGTCGAGCGGCAAGCGGACCGTGAAGCCGCGGATCTGGACGTCGCGTTCCTCGAGCACGTTGAGGAGGCCCACCTGGATCCGTTCGGCGAGGTCGGGCAGCTCGTTGATCGCGACGATCCCTCGATTGGCCCTCGGGATGAGCCCGTAATGGAGCGTCAGCTCATCCGACAGATAGCGACCCTCGGCGACCTTGATCGGATCGACCTCCCCGATCAGGTCGGCGATCGTGATGTCGGGCGTCGCGAGCTTCTCGGCGTAGCGGCGATCGCGGTGGACCCAATCGATGAGGGTCGCCTCGCCCTCGCGCTCGACGATCGCCCTGGCGGCAGGCGAGACCGGGGCGAACGGATCGTCGTTGAGCTCGCCGCCGGCGACCACCGGCAGCCACTCATCGAGCAGGCCGACGAGCAGTCGAGCCATGCGCGTCTTGGCCTGGCCGCGCTCACCCAGGAACACGAGGTCGTGGCCGGCGAGGATCGCGTTCTCGATGGCCGGGATGACCGTGTCGTCGAAGCCCACGATGCCAGGGAGGACGTCGCCTCCCGTCGCGAGGCGGCCGAGCAGGTTGGCGCGGAGCTCGTCCTTGACGCTTCGCGATCGCCCGCCGGCGGCCCGGAGCTCGGCGATCGTGGTCGGGCGGTCGGGGGTCGACATGGATACCTCAGTTCGTCGCGGGGATGCCAGAGGGGTCGGAAATTGTGGTTCGGTAGCCGTCGATCGCCGCCCGGACGGCGCCGACGTCGACGATTCCGGCCTCGGCCAGGCCGGCAAGGTAGTCACGGCGCCGATCGACCTCGACCTCGAAGTCGCCCGCCTTACGATCGACGCGGAGCGCGAGCTCCGGCGTGATGCCCCAGGCGAAATGTTCGAATCGGTCGTGGTTCTGATCCCAGGTCGCCAGCACGGCCGGACCGAGCCGCTGGACATGCCCATGCTCGTCACGCGATGTTGGTCGCACGTAGTGCACGGCGACGACCCGCCGAAGACCGTCGCCGACCCGCCGCAGGATCACGACGAGCCCGAGCCGCGACAGCTCGTCATCACCGAGGTCGACCGGCGGACGCCCCAGCTCGTCGAATACCTCGTCGAGCGAATCGGCGTGGATCGTCGCAGCGAGGCCGTAACCGATGCTGGCGGCGCGGAGCGCGATCCGCGCCTCGGCGCCCCACGTGTACGACGGCAAGTGGTCGGACAGTTCCGGGATGAGCAGGACGGTGTTGTCGGGCCGGATCGGCGGCCGCCGATTCCGTGCCACCCCGACCGCCTCCGCGATCGCCTGCGGCGATCGCGCATGTCGCCGCCAGCCGAGCTCCGGCGCCTGGGGCAGCCAGTCGAACGTCTCCATCGCCCCCAGGAGTTCCCTGGTCTGGACGCCCGGCGGCAGGAAATCGAGCACAGCGCCAAGCAGGGTGGATTTCCCGACGCTTCGCTCGCGGGCCGCGACGATGACCGGGACCCGACCTTCGATGAGGAGCCAGAGCGTGGCGGCCAGCTCCGCATCGAGCGTACCGGCACGGATCAGCTCCACGATCGAGCGCGGCGTCGGCGGGACGTGGCGGATGGCCCACCGGCCCCGCGCGGGTAGGGTCTCGGCCACGAGAGGCTCCGCGGGGATGGGGTTTGGGACTGGGACCGGCAGCGTACGGCCGACCCCGGGGAGCGTCAAACGACGCCGGTTGGAGCACCGTCGCAACGGGATTGGCGTGGCAGATGGAACGGGACCGGCGTGGCAGAGCTTGCACCAGTGGACCGTTACGGCCGATCGGCCCCATCAGGTGCCCGCGGAATGGCTCGTTTCGCGCCTAATTCGTCTGGTAGCGCGAGTTATGCCAGAAACGCGCGCCGGGGTCGCCATAACGGTCTGTGGGTGACCGTCATGCCGCCGGTGGCTGCTGCCGGCGCCGAGCCAAGGATCGTGCCGGGATCTGTCACCAAACCGACCTACCATCGGGGTTGATGCCCATCGACCTCGACATCCGACCGCTCACCCCAGACCGCATTGCTGACCTCGCCACGCTGTTCGATCAGGGTGGCGACCCGCGCTGGTGCTGGTGCGCGTACTTCCGCGTGCGCGGCGCGAGCTTCAGCGGCTCTGGCGTCATGCGCCATCGGGGCGTGCTGGAGACCGCAGCCCGCGAGACGGCCGCCGAGGGACGCGCTCCTGGACTGGTCGCCTACGCCGATGGCGAGGTCGTCGGCTGGGTCAGCGTCGGCCCGCGCGAAGACTACGAGCGCCTCGCGTATTCCAAGGTCCTGGCACCGATCGACGACAAGCCCGTCTGGTCGATCGTCTGCTTCGTCGTCGGTCGTCGATCACGAGGCCAGGGAATCGCCAACGCACTCTTGGGCGCCGCCATCGACTACGCGCGTGACCGCGGCGCCACCATGCTGGAGGGCTATCCCGTCGAGCTCGCCGAGGGCCAGCGGATCGGCTCGGGCGAGGTGTACAAGGGCACGCTGTCGATGTTCGAGCGCGCCGGGTTCAAGGTCGTCGAGCGCCGTCAATGGAACGCCACGACGCCCGTCCGACCGATCGTTCGCAAGGCGATACGACCGCGTCGAAAATGACCGGCGGGACCCGACTACGTCATCTGTCGCGGCCCGCCACCGTCGTCCGTCCACGTTGACACAGGCCCAACCCGGCACCTAGACTTCCGGCCGGCGCGCAGATCGCACGCCCTCGTCTAGCTCGAATGGAGGCGGACTCCAGATGAGAACGATGTACCTCTTCCGACGCACCATGGCGCCTGTCGGCGTTGTGGATCGCGGGAGATCTGCGCCCATCTCGAGCTAGCCGCAGGCGGCACGACCGCCGACCGGAGAGACCACGAGCCGTGGGCCAGATCGGGCCCCCGGCTTTTTTGATGCTCTCTCCCCTGCCCTGACCGGACACTCCGGTGGCGGACCAGGACGACATCACGAGCCGCGAGGCCCACCCGACGAGACCGTCGGACGTGGCCCGCGGCTCGTTCGCGTTCGTCCGCTCATCAAACCCCTCCACCCAAGCGCCACTCGGAGTCCATCAGTGACCGCCATCCTCACCGACCAACTGAAGACGACCATCCGCACCGTTCCGGTCGCTTCGGCGGCCACGACGGCGGTGCCGGCCCTGCTCATCGACGGCGTCAGCAAGTCGTTCGTCGTCGGGCGCAAGCGCAAGCCCGTCGTCGCGATCTCGAACGTTTCGATGCGCCTCGAGCGCGGCGACGTGCAGGGGATCCTCGGCGCGAACGGTTCGGGGAAGTCCACCCTCATCCGCCTCATCAGCGGGCTCCTGACGCTCGATAGCGGTCGAGTCGAGGTCTTCGGCCACGACATCGAACGCGACGAGATCGCCGTCAAGCGCCTGATCAATCGGGTCAGCGTCGACGCGGCCTTCTTCAAGAAGCTCAGTCCGATGGAGAACCTGCTGTTCGCCGCCCGGCTCTACGGGCTCGACGGCGGCGTCGCCAAGCGCGAGGCCGTCTCGATCCTGGGTCGCCTGGGCATCGGCGAGAAGCGGGTCGGCCGGCCGGTCGAGCAGATGAGCCGGGGCATGCAGCAAAAGGTCGCAATCGCGCGAGCGCTGCTGACCAGCCCGTCGCTCCTGTTGCTCGACGAGCCGACCACCGGCCTCGACCCGCGCAGCAAGCTCGACGTTCAGGCATTCATCGAGGAGATCAACCAGACCCACGACGCGACGATCGTCCTGACGACCCATGACCTGGCCGAGGCGGAACGCCTCTGTGCCCGAATCACGGTCCTCAACGACGGCCGAGTCGTGGCCGAGGACTCGCCCGACGGGCTCAAGACGACCACCGCCGACCGCCTCGGTCGAGCCAGCACCCTCGAAGACGTGTTCATGACCTACACCGGCCGCTCTCTCGACGACGACGTCGACGAGGAGGCCGAGCCGGACGACGAATAGACGACGGAAAGGAGATGAGACAGATGAACTTCAACCAGTTGGCATTGGAGCTGGCGCGCGAGCGCCAGGAGCGACTGATCGAGGATCTCGCGCGAGAGCGGATCGTCGAGCAGCGCCCATCCATCCGCCGATCGATCGGCCGCCGCATCATCGCGGTGGGCGAGCGGATCGCGGCGGATCAACCGCTGGAGCTGGCCCGGTCCCGTTGACGGGCCGGGCCAGCTCCCAACCCTGAGGAGATCCTCTCGTGACCATCGTCGCCCATGAGCTGAAGGCCTCGTACGCCTTCATCGAGCGCAACTTCTTTCTGACTCGCCGCTACTGGGGCTGGGAAGTCGCCTTCCTGGTCTATTCCGTCGCGGGCGCGCTGTCGATCTCGCTCATCGGTGCCGACCAGGGCAGCCCGA
>JBIOWA010000244.1:0-9003 GCA_044868045.1 Candidatus Limnocylindrales bacterium | reverse complement strand
TCACACAGTTCCGGCACGAACCAGCTCGTGTGCCGCGGCTCGACCGCCACCCGCACCTCGCGCCCGAACGCCTCGAGCGTCCGGTCCAGCCGGTCCAGGTCGATCTCCATCGTCGGCGGCAGCTGGAGCAGGATCGGCCCGAGTCGATCACCCAGCTCCTCAGCCCGCTCCATCAAATACTCGACCGGTGCCTGCGGGTCCTCGAGCCGGCGGACATGGGTCAGGTACCGACTCGCCTTCACCGCGAACTTGAACCCATCCGGCACCGCGTCGCGCCACCCGCGGAACGCGGTCGCCGCCGGCATCCGATAGAACGTGACGTTGAGCTCGACCGTGTCGAAGTGCCCGGCGTAGAACGCGAGCCGATCGCCCGACTTGATGAACTGCGGGTAAAACGTCCCCCGCCAATCCCGATAATCGAACCCGGACGTCCCGACGAGGATCGTCATCCGCGAAGCGTCCCGCCCCGACCGCTACCCGATCCGAGTGGTCCGCGGCTGGTAGCGGCGGATGTCCTGGGTGGATCCAACCAGGGCGCGGAGCGCCTCGAGGTCGCCCGAGAGCAGTCCCGAAGCGCGCGCCTGGACCAGGACGTTGCCGAGCGCGGTCGCCTCGACGGGTCCCGCGACCACCGTTGCCTCGCAGGCATCGGCGGTGAGCTGGCACAAGAGGGCATTCCGGGCCCCGCCACCGACGATGTGGACCACCTCCACCGAGCGGCCCGTCAGCCGCGACGCGTCACGCACCGCACGACTGTACGCGGCCGCGAGGCTGTCGAGGATGCAGCGGACCAACGCTGGCCGGGTGGTCGGTACCGGCTGATCGGATCGCTCGCACGCCGCCGCGATCCGTGCCGGCATGTCGCCGGGCGGCAGGAAGGCCGAATCGTCGGGATCGATGACGGGTCCGCCTGCGGGCAGCTCGCCCGCCGCGATCAGGAGCGCCGGCAGCTGTTCCGGATGGCCCTCGAGCTCCCACGTGCGAAGCGACTCCTGGAGCAGCCACAGGCCCATCACGTTCCGAAGGTACCGGATACGTTCGTCGACGCCGCCCTCGTTGGTGAAGTTGGCCTCACGGCTCTCGTCGCTCAGGATCGCCTTGTCGAGCTCGACGCCAACGAGCGACCAGGTGCCGCACGCGATATAGGCGAAGTCGGCCGTCGTCGCCGGCACGCCCACGACCGCGGATGCCGTGTCGTGCGATCCGACCAGCGTCACCATGGTCGCACCGGCCACACCGGCCTCGCCGCGGACGTCGTCCCGCACTGGTCCGACCACCTCGCCGGGATTGCCGAGCGTCGCAAACAGCGACGACGGGATCCCGAGCGAGCCGGCAAGGTCCGTGTCCCAGGTGCGTCGATGGACGTCGAGCAGTCCGGTCGTCGAGGCATTCGTGACCTCGGCCACGCGCTCGCCGGTAAGCCAGTAGCCGAGCAGGTCGGGGATCAGCAGCATTGTGCTAGCCACCTCGAGGATCGACGTGCCGCGGGCGGCCGCCAGCTGGTAGATCGTGTTGAACGGCAGGAACTGGAGCCCGGTTCGCGCATAGAGCGCCGCCGGCGTGACGACCTCGTGGACCGACCCGATGGACGCCGCCGTCCGCTCGTCGCGGTAATGGAACGGGTCACCGAGCAGCATCCCCGCCTGGTCCAGCAAGCCGTAGTCCACGCCCCAGGTGTCGATGCCGATGCTGACCAGGTCGTCGGCGACGCGCGCCGCCTCGCGCAACCCGGCGAGGACGCCCGCATAGAGACGGAGGATGTCCCAATGGAGGCCATCCGGAAGCCGGACCGGTTCGTTCGGGAACCGGTGGACCTCGGTCAGCTCGAGCTCACGGGGGGCCACCCGACCGACCATGACGCGCCCGCTAGACGCGCCGAGGTCGACGGCCGCGACGAGCCGGCCGGTCACCGCAGGAACGCGGCCGCCACGCCTGCGTCGACCGGGATGTGGAGACCCGTCGTCTGGCTGAGATCGCCGCCGGTCAGCGCGAAGACGGCCGCCGCCACATGCTCTGGCAGCACCTCGCGCTTGAGCAGCGTCCGCTGGGCATAGAACTCACCGAGTTTGTCTTCAGGGATTCCGTACGTGCGAGCCCGGTCGGCGCCCCATCCCTTGGCGAAGATCCCGGATCCGCGGACGACTCCATCGGGGTTGACCCCGTTCACGCGGATCCCATGTGCCCCGAGCTCCGCGGCGAGGAGCCGGACCTGGTGCGCCTGATCCGCCTTCGAGGCGCCGTAGGCAACGTTGTTCGGTCCCGCGAAGAGCGCGTTCTTGCTGACGATGTAGACGAGGTCACCGCCCATCGCCTGATCGATCAGGATCCGGGCGGCCTCGCGCGACACAAGGAACGAGCCTCGGGCCATCACGTCGTGCTGCAGGTCCCAGTCGCGGACGGTCGTCTCGAGCAGGGGCTTCGAGATCGACAGGCCCGCGTTGTTGACGATCAGATCGACACCGCCGAACGCGAGCACCGCTTGCCGAAAGGCGTCGGCGACCTGCTCCTCGTCGGTGACATCGGCGGCCAGGCTGATCGAGGTGTCAGATCCGCCGAGCTCGTTCGCCACGGTCTCCGCGCTCGCTGGATCGATGTCCGCGACGACGACGCACGCGCCCTCCGCCGCGAGCCGGTGCGCGATCGCCTTGCCGATCCCCGATCCGGCGCCTGTGACGAACGCGATGCGGGAGGCCAGCGGCTTCGGTGCCGGCATGCGGGCCAGCTTCGCCTCCTCCAGGGCCCAGTACTCGATCCGGAACTTCTCCGCCTCGTCGATCGGCGCATAGGACGACAGCGCCTCGGCGCCCTGCATGACGTTGATCGCGTTTACGTAGAACTCGCCGGCCACGCGGGCCGTCTGCTTGTTGGCCCCGAACGAGAACATGCCGACGCCCGGGACCAGCACGATGGCCGGGTCCGCCCCGCGCATCGACGGGCTCTCGGGCGTGGCGTGGCGTCCGTAGTACGCGCGGTACTCCGCCCGATACGCCTCGTGCAGCTCGCGCAGGCGCTCGACGACCGTTGAAAGCTCGGCCGTCGGCGGCAGGTCCAGCAGCATCGGGCGGACCTTCGTCCGCAGGAAGTGGTCGGGGCACGACGTGCCCAGCGCGACGAGTCTCGGATGCTCAGACCGCGACAGGAAATCGAGGACGACTTCGCTGTCGGTGTAGTGACCGACCATCGGCCGATCGGTCGAAGCCAGGCCGCGAACGAGCGGCAACAACGCGGCTGCCCTGGCGCGACGCTCCGATTCGGGCAGCGCCTCGAGCCCCTCGACCACCTGCCCGAACGGCTCCGGCCGTCCGTGATCCGCGATGAACCGCTCCGCCGACCGGATGATCTCGAGCGACCGAGCCTCGCACTCCTCGGAGGTGTCGCCCCACGCCGTGATGCCGTGGCCGCCGAGGATCGCGCCGATCGCCTCGGGATGATCGCGCCGGACCGCGGCGATATCCAGGCCGAGCTGGAAGCCCGGGCGCCTCCAGTCGACCCAAGCCACACGATCGCCGAAGCATTCGCGAGTTCGAGCCTCGCCGTCGGCTGCGGTCGCCAGCGCGATGCCCGAGTCCGGGTGCAGATGATCGACGTGGTCTGCCTCGACCAGTCCGTGCATCGCGGTGTCGATCGACGGTGCGGCACCGCCACGGCCGTGGAGGCAGTAATCGAAGGCCGCGACCATCTCGTCCTCGCGGTCCTCGCCCGGGTAGACGTCCGCGAGCGCACGCAGCCGATCCAGGCGAAGCACCGCGAGACCGGCTTCGGTCAGGGTCCCCAGGTCGCCACCCGAGCCCTTGACCCACAGCAGCTCGATCGGCGAACCCGTCGCCGGATCGACGCCGATGCCCTTGGCCGAGGTGTTGCCGCCGGCGTAGTTGGTGTTGCGTGAATCGGCGCCCAGGCGGCGCGACCGAGCGATCAGCTCGTCGACGGCCGGAGGCGACGGCCGCCCGGGCTCGGAGGAGGTGAGCCCGGGCGGCGTTGGGCTGGTGGCGGAGGTGCGGGTCTCGCTCATAGCGGTGCAGCGTAACTCCGGGTGGCGCCCCGGGACCGGTCCGGTCCGTCAAGGCTGCCACAGGTTTCGTTTGATTTCAACTACCTTCTTGACATTGCGAAGATTGGTCATCTAACGTCGCTTTCGCAACCGTCCGAAAATGCCTCCCAACTGAGGGACCGCCGTCGTCCATGGACCCCCAGCCTGAGACCCGTACCCCCTTCGTACCGGAGCGCCAGCAGCTGATCGCGCGGCTGGTCCAGGAGCATGGTCGAGCGCGCGTCGGAGACCTCGCCAGACGCTTCGGCGTCTCCGCGGTCACCATCCGCAAGGACCTCCAGGTGCTCGAAGGCGAGGGACGCCTCATTCGAGCCCACGGCGGCGCGATCGCGATCGCCGGCAACCGGCCGGAGAGCTCGTTCGAAGTCCGCGAGCGGCTCAAGCCCGATGCCAAGGACCGCATCGGCCAGCTGGCGGCAAGCATGGTCGTCGACGGCGAGAGCATCGCCTTCGACGCGAGCACGACGGCCCTCGCGGTCGCCCGGCACCTGCGAGCACGTGGCGGCTGGATGCACCTCACCGTGATTACCAACGGTCTGCGCATCGCGCAGGAGCTGGCCGGTATCCCGGGCATCACCGTCGCGATGCCCGGCGGCTTCGTCCGCTGGGAGGCGCTGTCGGTCGTCGGGCCGCTCGGCGACGGGCTGTTCCGCAAGGTCAACGTCCAGAAGGCATTTCTGGGGGCTGCCGGCTTCAGCCTTGAGTCCGGGTTGAGCGATGCGACCGAGGAGGAGGCCCAGATCAAGCGGTCGATGGCGGACGCGGCCCAAGAGGTCATCGGCATCGTCGACAGCTCGAAGTGGGGACGCTCCGCGTTCGCAACCTTCTGTCGGCTGAGCGACCTGTCCGCGGTCATCGCCGACGATGCGGCTCCGCCCGCGACGGTGACCGCCCTCCGCTCACGCGGCATCGACGTCCACCTCGCCTCCGAGCGCGGCGACGGCGCGCCCGCCGACGCGCCGTCCCGGGTCGACCGGTGACGATCGCCGAACCCGTCGCCGCCCCGGCGCGTGTATCGCTCGACGGCGTGTCGATGCGGTTCGGGGCCACCCAGGCACTCGACGACGTCTCGCTCGAGCTGCGACCCGGCGAGATCCACGGGCTCGTCGGTGAAAACGGCGCGGGCAAGAGCACGCTGGTCAAGATCCTGGCCGGGGTCCACCAGCCGGATGCCGGATCCGTCGCTCTCAACGGCGAGCCGGTCGTCCTGCACGGGCCGGCGCAGGCGCGTCAGCTGGGCATCGCGGTCGTGCACCAGGAGCCGCGCCTCTTCCCGGACCTGACCGTCGCCGAGAACGTGTTCCTCGGCCACGCGCCGGGTGGTCCGGTCGGCACGATCGACTGGGGCGCGATGCGTCGCGCCTCGTCGTCGATCTTCGCCGGCCTCGGAGTGCGGATGGACCCGGGTGCGATCGTCCGCGGCCTGTCGATGGCGGACCAGCAGCTCATCGAGATCGCCAAGGCGCTGTCGATCGAGGCACGCGTCCTGATCCTCGACGAGCCGACCGCTTCGCTGTCCGCCCACGAGGTCGAGCGCCTCTTCGCGATCGTGCGCCAGACGCGCGATCGAGGCGTTGCCGTCCTGTTCGTCAGCCATCGGCTCGACGAGGTGTTCGAGCTGTGCGATCGCGCGACGGTGCTGCGCGACGGTAAGCACGTCGTGACGGCGGCGACCAGGGACCTCAGCCCGGCCGACCTGATCCGCCACATGGTCGGCCGGACCGTGTCGCTGTTCCCCAAGGTCGAGTCGCCGATCGGCGACGTGCTGCTGCAGGTCGACGGGCTGGCGCGCGGCGAAGCGTTCCGCGACGTCAGCTTCCAGGTCCGAGCCGGCGAGATCCTCGGGCTGGCCGGGCTGGTCGGCGCTGGGCGGACCGAGGTCGCGCGCGTCCTGTTCGGCGTCGACCGCGCGGATGCCGGCCAGATCCGGCTCGGCGGCGAGCCCGTCTCCTTCAGCAGCCCATCGGCCGCGCTCGCCGCCGGAATCGCGTACGTGCCCGAGGACCGTCACCAGGACGGCCTCGTTCTCGACTTCCCGATCGGATCGAACGTGACGCTTCCGATCCTGCCTCGGCTCTTCCCGCGGCTGTTTATCCGTGGCTCCACGGAGCGAAGGATCGGCCGGCGCTACATCGACCAGCTGCACATCCGCGCGACCGGCGTCGACCAGCTTGCCAGCGCGTTGTCTGGCGGGAATCAGCAGAAGGTCGTGCTGGGCAAATGGTTGGCGTCCGAGCCGCGCGTCCTGATCCTCGACGAGCCGACCCGCGGCATCGACATCGGCGCCAAGGTCGAGGTCCATCGGATCATCTCCGAGCTCGCCGCGTCGGGCCTCGCGATCATGCTGATCTCGAGCGACCTGCCCGAGGTCCTCGCGATGTCAGATCGGATCCTCGTCCTGCACGAGGGCGCGGTGACCGCGGAGATCGCCCACGCGGATGCGACCGAGGAAGTGGTGATGTTCGCCGCGACCGCCCAGATCGCGGAGTCCGCGGCGAGCGCTAAGCGCCCAGAGCTGCCCTCGGAGACGGCCGATGTCTGAGGCGGCGGTGGCGGTCGGGACACCACCGACCTCCGGTCCGGTCGGTCGCGTCCTCGGTGCGGCGGCTCGCCAGCGCGAGCTGAGCCTGCTGCTGGTCCTGCTGCTGATGGGCGCGCTCGTGGCCATCCGGGCGCCGCAAGTCCTGTCCGCCACGAACCTGACCGACGTCTCCGTCCTCGCCGCGATCATCGCCATCGTTGCGGTCGGCGAGGCGATGGTCGTCATCACCCGCAATGTCGACCTGTCGGTCGAGGCGATCGTCGGGCTCGTCGCCTTCGCGGTCGCCGCCGCGCTTTCCAACCACCTCCTGCCGACGACCGCGGCCATCGCGTTCGGCATCGGCCTGGGGCTGGTGCTCGGGATGATCAACGGGGTCATCGTGGCGGTGTTCCGCGTCCCGTCGATCGTTGCCACACTCGGCACGCTCAGCGTGTACCGGGGCATCGATTTCCTGATCGCCGGCGGCAAACAGGTGACCCTGACCGGGCTGCCGTCGGGCTACACGAACGCCGCGCGAGCGACCTTGGTCGGCATCCCGATCTTCGTCCTCATCGCGGTCGTGATCGTCGCCGTGTGCGCGGTCGTACTTCGCCAGACGCGGTTCGGCCGGTCTGTCTATGCGGTCGGGAGCAATCCCGAGGCGGCCGAGATCCTCGGCATCCGTACGCGGCTCGTGGCGTTCGTGGTCTTCACGGTGTGCGGGCTGCTCAGCGGGATCGCCGGCGTCATGTGGGGCATCCTCTTCGGGACGATCAACGCCACGGCCGCGACCGGTGTCACGCTCCAGGTCGTCGCCGCGGTCGTGGTCGGCGGCGTCAACATCTTCGGCGGGTCCGGGACGGTCGTCGGCGCGGCCCTCGGCGCACTATTCCTCGGGTTCATCTCGAACGCGCTCATCCTGTTGCGGCTGTCACAGTTCTGGCTCCAGGCGTTGTACGGCCTGGTGATCCTCATCGCCGTGGCCCTGGATGCCGTCCTCCTGCGGCGGTTCCAGCGGTCCGCGGTCGCGAGGCGTCGGCGATGAGCGGCGAACCGGAGGCCGCGGTGACCGGCGGCGGACGGAACTGGCTCGCCACGCTCGGCCGCTGGGAGGTCCTGCTGGCGATCGTCCTGGTGGCGCTGATCGTCATCGGCTCGACGGTGTCGCCGGTCTTCCTGTCCGGGCGCAACTTCGCGAACCTCATCTCGGCGGTCATCGAGGTAGCGATCATGTCGCTGCCGATGGCGCTGATCATCATCGCCGGCGAGATCGATCTGTCGGTCGAATCGATGGTCGGCTTGTCGGCGTCGGTGCTTGGCTACCTCTACGCCGCTGGCGTCCCGATGGAGCTGTGCGTCCCGATCGTGCTCGTCATGGGCGCCCTCGGTGGGTTGCTGAACGGCGTCCTAACGACGCGCGCGCGCCTGCCGTCGCTTGTCGTCACGCTCGGCACGCTCGCGCTGTACCGCGGGCTGGCGCTCGTCGTGCTCGAATCGCGCGGCATCAGCCAGTTCCCGACGTGGTTCACGGGGTTCGGCTTCGGGACCGTTCCCAACCTGCCGATCCCGTGGCCGTTCGTGCTGTACCTGGCCCTCGCCTTCGTCCTCGCGGCTCTCCTCCACGGGACGTGGATCGGCCGCGAGATCTACGCGATCGGCAAGAACCAGGCGGCCTCGCGCTTCTCGGGCGTCCGGGTCGCGCGGATCAAGCTTTGGCTGTTCGTGCTGTCGGGTACGGTCGCCGCGCTGGCCGGCGTCATCCTGACCGCCCGGATGGCCAGCGCCCGGGCCGATGTCGGCATCGGCCTGACCCTCGTCGTCGTGACGATCGTGCTGCTCGGCGGCGTCGACATCTTCGGCGGCCGGGGCACGATCCCCGGCGTGGTCCTTGCCTTCTTCACGTTGGCCGTGCTGGGCAACGCCCTGCGGCTGACGAACGTGTCCTCCGACATCCAGAGCATCGTCGTCGGACTGCTGCTCGTCGTGTCGGTGGTCATCCCCACCCTTGCTCGCCGGGTCAAGGAGGCGATCGACCGAACTCAAGGAGGTCGGCGCCTGCCGACCGGATCGGTCGGCGGTCCAGGTGAGGTCGTCAGTCCATAGATAGAGGAGGACGTGCATTGAACGCGTATCGATCCGGGCGGTTCACCGCCCTGTTGGCCATCGCCGGCCTGATCGCCACCGCCTGCGGTGGGACTGGCGCGACGACCGCTCCCAGCGCCGCGTCCACGGCGCCGTCGACCGGGGCGTCGGCTGGCGCGTCGGCGAGCGCGGCCGGTGGCGGCGCGCTGAAGGTCACCTTCATCCCGAAGCAGATCAACAACCCCTACTTCGACGCCGCCAAGGAAGGCGCCGACAAGGCCGCCACCGAGTTGGGCGGCACGGTCACCCAGGTCGGCCCCAGTGCCGCGACCGAGGCTCAGGCCTCCTA
>JBIOWA010000243.1:0-27327 GCA_044868045.1 Candidatus Limnocylindrales bacterium | reverse complement strand
CGCTCCGGACGTGCTCCGCCCGCGCCGGGTCGACGTCCTTGAGGTGGACGTGCAGGACCCGGCCCCGCGCTGCTCCTGCGATCTCCACGGGGTCGGTGCCGGCGAGGTACACGTGGCCGGTGTCGAGACACAGCCCGACCGAGCATGAGTCGAGCAGCCGCTCGATATGCCGGCCGGTCTCGATCGCCATGCCCCAATGCGGATGCAGCGCAGTCTCCAGGCCCGCCTCGCCGACGATGTCCTCGAGCCGTCGCAGGTTGGTCAGGAACGCCGACCATTCGTCGTCGCTCATGTCCACCGACGTGTCGTACCCGGGATGGTGCGACGATGGGCCCAGGACGAGCACCTTCGACCCGGTGGCCGCCAGCTGCCGGGCGGCGCGGGCCACGTACTCGAGCTCCGTGTCGATCCTGTCCGGTCGGTAGAGCAGCGCGGGCACGAAGCCTCCGACGATGCTCAACCCATAGGCCGCGAGGTACTCCTGCAACTCGGACGGATCCCTCGGCAGGTAGCCGTCGGGACCGAGCTCGGTGGCCGCCAGCCCACTGTCGACCATCTCCTGGAGGACGCGATCCCGATCCATGAGGAAGCCCCAGCCGGGCGAACCATCGACGCCCCAGGTGATGGGCGCGCCGGCCACTCGTTCGAGGAGATCGCTCACCGGATCGGGGCCCTCCGTAATGTGGTCCGCTCGAGATGTTGACGGTCAGATTATCGTGCTGGTAGGGTGCTGTGCAATCGGTTGCACTGTGGCGCCTAGCGAAGGGAGGAGCCGGCATGCCCGGACCCGGCATAGAGCTGATCGGCGAGGAAGAGATCGCCGAGGTCATGCAGGTCCTCACCAGCCGGTCGCTCAGCCGGTATGGCAGCGCCGACGATCCGGCATTCGGGGCCAAGGTCCGCAGCGTCGAGCAGGAGATCGCCGCCCTGGCCGGCGTCCGATACGCCCTGGGCCTGCACGGCGGTGGCTCGAGCGGCCTGTGGCTCTCGCTGATGGGCCTGGGCATCGGACCCGGTGATGAGGTCATCGTGCCGGGCTTCACCTACGTGGCATCGATCTCGGCGATCGTCTATGCGCGCGCCCTCCCGGTCCTCGCGGAAGTCGACGACTCGTTCAACCTCGATCCGGCCGACGTCGAGGCACGGATCACGCCCCGGACCAGGGCGATCATCGTTGTCCACATGCTCGGCGCGCCGGCCAGGCTCGATGAGCTCAAGGACATCGCCGACCGGCACGGCATCGCGCTGATCGAGGATTGCGCCCAAGCGTTCGGGGCGACCTATCAGGGCCAGGGCGTCGGCGGGATCGGCGCGGCCGGGGTGTACAGCTTCAACGAATACAAGACCATCACCTGCGGCGACGGCGGCATGATCGTCACCGACGACGAGGACCTCTACAACCGCCTGTTCGCGATCCACGATCAGGGGCATGCCCCGTATCGACTGAGCTCGAAGTACGCGGAGCGCCCGTTCCTTGGCATGAACTTCCGGATGACCGAGCTGTCGGGCGCCGTCCTGCTCGCCCAGGTCAGGAAGCTCGACATGATCCGCTCGCACCTGCGGGCGAACAAGAAGATCGTGAAGTCGGCGATCGAGGACCTGCCGGGGCTTGGCTTTCGCGCGATCGTCGATCCGGAAGGCGACCTGGCCACCCATCTCGTGGTCACGTTCCCGTCGGTCGAGGTGGCGCAGGCTGTCGCAGCGGAGCTCGGTTCGATCCCGCTCTCGGCGTCCGGCTGGCATGTCTACGCGAACATGGAGCATCTGCTCCAGAAGCGGACCGTCAGCGGCAAGGGCTGCCCGTTCGACTGTTCCTGCTTCGGTCACCGGCAGGCGGACTACCGGGCCGGCATGCTCCCGCAGACCGACGCGCTTCTCGCCCGATCGATGAGCATCGGCATCGGCGTGTCGGATGCGAATCTGGCCCCGTTCGGGCTCCGGATGCGTGACGACGAGGCCGCCGCACACAGCGTTGCGGAGAGGTTCCGCCGCGCGGCCGGCACATATCTCGCGGGCTGAGTCCGGCCGGTGGCGCCGCCTCCCGACCTCGGCATCGGCATGGTGGGGTACGGACTCGCCGGACGGCTGTTCCATGCCCCGTTCATCGACGCGGTGAATGGGCTGCGGATCCGCGCGGTCGCGACGGCGAACCCGGACCGGCGCACGCAGGCGCTGCGCGATCACCCCGACGCGGAGATCGTCGGATCGGTCGACGCGCTCCTCGAGCGTCCCGATGTCGACATCGTGGTGGTCGTGACGCCGAACCGGTCGCACGCCGCGATCGGCATCCAGGCCCTCGCCGCGGGTCGTGACGTCGTCGTCGACAAGCCGATCGCGATGAGCGTCCCCGAGGCCGAGGAGTTGCTCGATGCCGCGGATCGTGCCGGTCGCGTCCTGTCCGTCTACCAGAACCGTCGCTGGGACGGCGACTTCCAGACAGTCCGGTCCCTGATCGATGGCGGGGCCCTCGGCAAGATCGACAGCTTGGAGGCCCGATTCGAGCGGTGGAGCCCGGTCGGCGCCGAATGGCGCGAACTGGCCGAAGAGGCGGGTGGCCCCCATCGGGATCTCGGCGCCCACCTCGTCGACCAGAGCCTCGTCCTGTTCGGTGCCGCGACCCGCGTCTTCGCCCAGATGGCCAGCCGTCGCCCGGGGAGCCGGGTGGAGGACTCGGTGTTCGTGGCCATGGACCACGCGAGTGGCGTGCGCTCGCGCCTGTGGACGTCGCTGATCGCCAGCCGGACCGGCCCACGGCTTCGGGTCCGTGGCCTGGCCGGTGAGTACGTCAAGGAGGATCTCGACCCCCAGGAGCAACAACTCCTCGACGGGCTGCGTCCGACGGATCCTGGTTTCGGCGAGGAACCGGCCGAGCGATGGGGGAGCATCGTGGCAAGCGACGGCACGCGGACGGTAATCCCCACGATGCGCGGGGATTACCGCGGGTATTACGAGCAGCTCCGCGACGCCGTCCGCGGCGTCGGCGAGCGCCCGGTCGATCCGGTGGACTCGGTCCGCGCCCTGCGCGTCCTCGAGGCGGCAGAGCGATCGGCCCAGAGCGGTGCGGTCGAGGCCGTGTCCGGCGTGGAGCGATGACGACCGGGCGCCTTCGCATCGGGTTCCAGGTCTGGGGCCAGTACGTAACCTGGCCGGAGCTCATGGCGATCGGCCGTGAGATCGATGAGCTCGGCTTCGACGAGCTCTGGAGCAACGATCACATGCTACCGCAGGCGGCCGGCGGGGTGGGTGCCCTTGGCGAACTCGCCGGTCCCGTGTTCGAGGGCTGGTCGATCCTCTTTGGCTGGGCGGGCATCACGCGGCACGTGCGGATGGGCTGTCTCGTATCGGGGGCCGCCTACCGTAACCCGGGCCTCCTCGTCAAGATGGCGACGGCCCTCGACCACGCGGCGGGCGGCCGCGCCGCCCTCGGTCTCGGAGCGGGATGGTTCGAGCGGGAGCACCGCGCGTTCGGGTTCGACTTCCCGCCGCTCGGCCGACGCCTCGACCGGTTGGCGGAAGCCGCGGCGATCTGTCGCGGTCTGCTAGACGGCTCCGCGGTCTCCTACGACGGCGACTGGTTCACGGCCGTCGACGCCCGCAACGATCCTGGGCCGCTGCAGCCGCGGCTGCCTCTGGCGATCGGCGGGAGCGGGGAGAAGCGCACGCTGCGCATCGTCGCGGAGCAGGCGGATATCTGGAATGCCGACCAGGATGATCCCGAGTCGTTCCGCCGACGGAACGGGATCCTCGACGTCCACTGTCAGGCGGTCGGTCGCGCTCCCGAGTCGATCGAGCGGACCGCGGGCCTGGCCGCGCCATGCATCCGGTCGACGCGCGAGGAGGCGGTCGAGGCTCTCACCGCGATCCTCGAGCACCAGGCGATGCCCCAGGCCGACGCGCGGCGCATGGCCGAGGCCTCGCCGTTCGCCGGACCCGTGCCGGCGGTGGTGGCCGAGCTGCGCCGCTATCGGGACGCCGGGTTGAGCGCCGCGATGTTCGATTGGCCGGCTCCGTTCGATCGGCCGACGCTCGAGGCGCTCGCCGGCCCGGTCCGAACCGCCCTCGACGCGGGCTGACGCGCAGCGAGGCGCCTTCGCAACCGTCGCCAGCGGTGACGTAGGTCCGATTCGAGGCCCGGTTCAGGCATCCCGAGCGCTCGGCGACGATCGGCGAGGGTCAGCCCGCGCTCGACCGACGCCAGTGCCCCGCCCGCGTCCGCCAGCTGATGCTCCCGGAGCTTGGCGGCCTCGATCGCAGCGACGATCGCGGTCCGGCCCGGGCCGCACGCCAGCGAATCCCAGGCCTCGAGCGCTTCCGCCATACGCCCGAGGCGACGGAGGAGATGCGCCCGGTCGACGCCGATCCGAGCCGAATCCCATGGCCGGTCGAAGGCTTGCCGCCGGTCCCAGCCGGTGTCGCCGGGGCGCGGTGTCGGCCGGCCACCGAAATCGGGCCGTCGGCGCGGCGACCACCACGGTTCCTCGGGGAGGGCCGCGGGCGCAAGCGTCGGCGGTGAGGACAAGGGAATCGGCGCCGGAGCGTCCACGGCCTCCAACGCCGCGTCGAGGCAGGCGACCGCCTCCTCGAGCCGTCGCTCGCGGCGGAACGCCCGCGCCAGGCCGGCCAGGTCGCCCCGCGGTGCTCGCGCCCGGGCCGCGGCGTCGCCCAGATCCTGTTCCAGACGCACGAGCAGCCGAGCCAGGGATCGGACGTCCTCGTCATTGTGGCGAACGACTGCAGCCAGCGGCTGCGCGGGACCGCCACGAAGAAAGCCGAGGTAACGACCGGGGATCTCCCAGCCATCGACGTCGTCGTGCCGCGCGACCCCGAGCAGCATCCGCTCCACGGTCCCGAGCCGCGCGTCGTCCATCCGGTGACGGAACAGTCTGCGCACGACGGGCAGCAGGTCGAGGTGGCCGGCGTGTTCGGGGGACGGCCGGCGCGCGAGGCGGTATCGGGTCTGGAGCAGCGGCCAGTCGAACCCCCGACCGTTGTACGTGACCAGCCAGGCCTCCGGCGGGATGTGCCGGGCGATCTCGTCGAGCATCGCCGGTTCTTCGGCATGGTCGGGCAGCAGCAGCTGGACCTGCCGGAACCGGTCGCCTTCCCACCAGCCGAGCCCGATCAGGAACGCGACCGTCCCTGCGGCCGTCGCGAGGCCGGTCGTCTCGGTGTCGAGGCAGACCAGCGGCCGGTCGGGCGGCGGCTGCCCCGGCAGCGATGCCAGCCGGCCACGGTCGATCGCCAGGTCGGCGGCCCGTCCCTCCACCCGGACGTGCACCCCGCCGTGCCCGTCGACCACCTCGCCACCGACCGCGGCTGCCAGCCTGGCCGCGAGGTCGCGACTTGGGCTCGGCCGGTAGGGCAGGGGATCGGTGGGGGATCCCGGGCCAGGGTTAGCGGCACGGAACCGGGCCAGGCGCCGGGCCAGTCGATCCGTCGGATCGGCAACGGCGGCGGGGCCATCCGCGACGGAATCGATCATGTCGTCGCGAGGACCGGCGTGCCGGCACCGAGCTCCGCGAGGAGCCGCAAGGCGAGGCGCCGCGCGTCGACATCGGGCTCGAGGCGCGGTCCGGTGCAGGCCGGGCAGCCGCCGTCACAGCCACACGCCGCGATCAGCTCGGCCGCGCCAGCAAGCAGCTCCTCGTGGCGCTGCCACAACCGCTCGGAGAGGCCGATCCCACCTGGGACCGCTTCGTACAGGTAGATCGTCGGTTCCTCGGCATGGGGGGAACGGACCTGGGTGACGAGCCCCAGATCGCGCGGGTCGACCATCAGCAGGACCGCGGCGATCGTCTGGATCGCCCGTCCCGCTCCGAGCAGCGCGACGTCCAGCTCGTCGCGTCGCCAGTGGTCGCGAGCGGCGCCGACGGTCAGCCAGTACGCCGTGGTTTGGAGCTCGAGCTCGGGCAGGTCGATCGGGCCCCAGCCGACGTTCTCGTCAGTGATGAACTTGAGCTTCTTGAACAGCGTGACGAGGCTCGCGACCATCACCTCGCCGTGCTTGCGCTGCCCGCCAGTGGCCGGTGCCTCCGCGAACACCTCCAGCGGCTTGAGCGTCACCGCCCGGTTGGCATAGGTGTAGTGGTCGACGTCGATCCGGTGGACGTAGGCCTTGCGCTCGTGCCACTCGAGCCGGTCGACGTAGTACTGCACCGACTCGTGGATGTAGATCGCGCGCTCGTGTACGAGGACCTGGGCGCTGAAGAGGTCGACCTCGCCGAGGACCCGCGGGCGGTCCGGCGTGGTGTCGATGATCACGACGTTCTCGGGCGCCGCCGTGCGCAGCGAGATCTCCGACGCCGGGAAGTTCTCGCTCGACCAGTACCAGCGCCCGTCACCGGCCTGTCGGACGTGGCCCTCCTCCGCGAGGAACGCCAGCAGGTCGTCCGCTGGCGCCGGGCCGAACACCTCGCCCGGCTCGAACGGCAGCTCGAACGTGGCCGCCCGCAAGTGCGCGAGCAGGACGTGGAGGTTGTCCGGGTCGAGGCGCGCCTCTTCGGGCGTGTTGTCGAGCAGGAACTCCGGGTGGTGGATGACGTACTGATCGACGGGCGCACCGGAGGCCACGAGCACGGCGACGCTCGTGCCCTGCCGCCGGCCGGCCCGCCCGAACTGCTGCCACGTCGCCGCGACGGACCCCGGGTAGCCGGCGAGGATCGACACGTCGAGCCGTCCGATGTCGACGCCGAGCTCGAGGGCGTTCGTCGAGACCACGCCGAGGATCTCGCCGTCACGCAGGCCGTGCTCGATCGACCGGCGCTCGGTCGGCAGGTAACCGCCGCGATATCCGCGCACTCGGCTCCGGGGTCCGAAACTCTCGCGTAGTGATTCGCGAAGGCCGGTCAGCAGCAGCTCGACGGCCACGCGCGACCGGCCGAACACGATCGTCTGCCGCCCTGCGCGCAGGAAGGGGAGGGCCCAGCGTTGGGCCAGCGTCGCGGCCGAGCCGCGTGCGCCACTGGCCGGCTCCATCACCGGCGGATCGACGAGCAGGACGTGCCGCTCGCCGGCCGGGGCCCCGTTCCTGTCGACCAGCCGGGCCGGGCGGCCGGTCAGCATCGCCGCGAGCTCGGACGGGTTACCGATCGTCGCCGAGCAACAGACGATCACCGGCCGGCTGCCGTAGTGGGCGCAGATCCGCATCAGCCGGCGCAGCACGTTCGCGACGTGCCCGCCGAACACGCCCCGATAGGTATGGAGCTCGTCGATGACGATCAGCTGGAGCTGCTCGAACAGCTGGAACCACTTCGTGTGGTGCGGGAGGATCGCCGAGTGGAGCATGTCCGGGTTGGTCACGACGACCTGCCCGGCCGCGCGGACCGTCGAACGGATCGGTGCCGGCGTATCGCCGTCGTAGGTCGAGGTGATGATCGACAGACCGGCTGATGCCGCCAGCGCGCCGAACTCGGTCACCTGGTCCTGGCCGAGCGCCTTCGTCGGAAAGAGGAACAGCGCCCGGGCCGACGGGTCCTGGGCGATCGCCTGCAAGGCGGGCAAGGCGTAGCACAGCGTCTTGCCCGACGCCGTCGGCGTGACGATGACGACGTCCTCGCCGGCATGGACCGCCTCGATCGCCTCCGCCTGGTGCGAATACAGCTGCTCGATGCCGCGGGTCCTGAGGCCGTCGACGATGCGTGGATCGAGCCACTCGGGCATCGGCGCATGGATCGCCTCGCACGCCGGGATGAGGGCGTGGTGGACGATGCCGCGCGCCAGCGACGGCTCGTCGAGCAGGCGGTCCAGGACCTGTGTGGTGTCGGCGGGGGCATAGGTGCGCATCCGGGGAGACTCCGCTGTACAGAACGGATGTTCGGAATTGAAGGCAGTCTAGACGCAGCGTCAACCGCACGGATGACAGGTTGGCTGTCACGGCGATTCGGTTGACACCGCAGCTGGTCGTAGCTACGCTCCCGCCGATGTCGCGCCGGCCCGCGCCCGATTCGCCTGACGCTGCCCGTCACGAGCCGGCCTTCGACGACCCCGGCGCGCTGACCGATGCGAACGCCGAGGGCACCGTCGCGATCGACCTTGCGTCGCTGCCGATCGCCGGGCTGACCCGCCGGCGGATCGCGATCATCGCCGCGGCGATGCTGGCGGCCTGGATCGTGATCGCATTCGCCCGTCAGGTGAGCGACGCATCAGCTGCGGCCACACGGGCCCAGGACATCGCGTCCGGCAACGCGATGCTGCGACTGGAGGTCGCCTCGATGGAGCGCGAGCTCGATGCGATCGCGCGGCAGCGCTTCGTCGAGCAGCAGGCCCGTGCGTACCGGGTCGGTGGTGCGCAGGAGATCCCGTTCGCGCTGGCGCCCGACGCGCCGGCCCTCGCCGCGGATGCGCCCGGTTCGGCCGCCGTGCGGCTCGGTGCCGACGGCGACGGGGTGTCGCCACTCGAACGCTGGCTGACGGTGCTGTTCGGTCCTTCCGACTAGAGGTCGGTGCCGCCTGATTGTGCGGTCCTGAGCGCTCGCGCCGCAGCGCGTCGACCGTCGCCGAGCGCCGAATGGCACTGACCGCCGCTGAACGCTGCGGGATCCTGCCAAATGTTCACCAGGTGCACCTTGGGCAGGTTCGACGGCTCGCCTGCCCCCGCCGGTGGATGAATATGCAGGAAGCGCGGTGGCCGTAAGCACGGGAATCCAGGTCGCCGCATCACGATGCACCCGATGGGCTCCGAGTATCCAGGCCCAATCTGCCTAACGTTCACCACGTGCACTTTTGGCAGGAAACCGAGCCGCGGCGCGAGGGTGCGGTTGCGTTCCGCGACCAACGCGCTTGGCGCGCCACTACCAGTGCCACCGGGCCCGAGCGTGAGCGCGCTGGGGCTGGTTGAAGGCTGCTCGCCACATCCCACGACGATGGCGGGTCGCTATCCTGTCTACCCGACGCGTTCGCGGCGGATGAGGGAGGGCCCGGGCGCTCGATGATCGACATCCCGATCGAGGACTTCATCTTCGTCGTCTGCGCGCTCATCGGTGGGGGACTGCTCCTGATCACCGTCCTCCTCGACGACATCCTCGGTGCGATCTTCGACTTCGATGTCGGCGGCGTGTCGCTCATGCCGCTGTTGCTCTCGTTCGTGTCGATGTTCGGGGTCGGTGGGCTCTTCGCGACGCAGGTCCTCGACGTTCACGGCGGGATGGCCGCAGTGTGGGGTCTGGGGTTCGGGCTGGCCGGCCTCGGTGTCGCCTACCTGATCTTCAGCACCCTGCGACGGGCCGAGGCGCCGGCGCCGTTCTCGACCCGTGATCTGGTGGGCCACGATGCCTACGTCCAAGTGGGCATCCCGGCAGGGCGGTACGGGAGCGTCCTCGTCAAGGCGGAGGGCCAGACGCACGAATTCAGCGCGACCGCATCGGTCGACATCGCCGCCGGAAGCGTCGCTCGGGTGAGCGGGGTCGCCGGCACCGGGCTCATCGTCGAGCCCGCTGCGACATCCGGCGGAGCGCCGGCTCGAGAGGGAGGAACCGACGTTGCCTGAGATCCTGAACTTCATCGGGAGCGGCGTGATCCCGATCTTCCTGATCATCATCGTCGCCGTCCTGATCGTTTCGTACATCGGGAGTCGGTACAAGGTCGCCGGTGCCAATGAGGCCCTGATCGTCAGCGGCCAGCGCGATCAGTCGCCCGACGGCCGCCGGAACCTCAAGGTCGTGCGGGGTGGCGGCGTCATCGTCCTGCCACTCATCCACAAGGTCGGCAAGCTCAAGCTGACGGCCCGGCAGATCAACGTGAACCTGGCCGACGCGGTGACGCGCCAGGGCATCAAGGTCGCCGTACAGGGCGTCGCCACGTTCAAGATCGGCGCCGACGACGAATCGATCCGCAACGCCGCCGAACGGTTCCTCGAGGCGCAGGAGGAGCAGGTCGACTCGATCGTCAAGAACGTCCTCGAGGGCTCGCTGCGTTCGATCGTCGGGACACTGACGGTCGAGGAGCTGAACCTCGATCGCCAGAAGTTCCAGCAGGCAGTCCAGGATGCGGCCAAGGGCGACCTCGCCACCTCCGGCCTGCAGATCGACTCGTTCACGATCCAGGCGATCCGCGATGAGTCCGGTTACATGGAGCTGATCGGCCAGCAGGAGACCGCTCGACGGGAGCGCGACGCGCGGATGGCCAAGGCCGCCGCCGATCAGGAGGCAGCCGTCCGCGAGGCCGAAGCGGAGCAGATCAAGATCAATGCCGCTCGCGACGTGTCGCTGCGCAGGGCGGAGACCGAGACGCAGACCGCGGCTGCCAACGCCCGCGCCGCTCAGGCCGGTCCATTGGCCGAGGCCGAGGCGACCCAGGAGGTCACTCGCAAGCAGACTGAGCTGGCCCAACTTGAAGCCGCCCGCAAGGAGCAGGAGCTGGTGGCCACGACCGTCCGCCCGGCAGAAGCCGACGCAGCGGCACAGATCCGTCGCGCAGAGGGCGCCAAGGGGGCGGTGATCGCCCAGGCCCAGGCCGACGCCGAGCGGGTCAAGCTTGCGGGCGAGGCACAGGCTCGGGTGGTGGAGGTGACCGCCGCGGCCACGGCCAAGCAGACCACGCTCGAGGGTACGGCCGAGGCCGGTATCGTGCTCTCGAAGGGCGAGGCCGAAGCGAAGGCGCTCGCCCTGCGCGCCGAGGCGTATCGCCAGTTCAACGAGGCGGCCATCATCCAGACGGTGCTATCGATGCTCCCGGAGATCGTCCGGGCCGCGGCCGAGCCCATGGCCAACATCGACCAACTGACCGTGCTCTCGAACGATGGCGCGTCCGATGTCGTCCGCAACGTGACACGGACCGTTACCGAAGCGGGCACCACGGTGAAGGGGCTCACAGGCATCGACATCCCGGCGATCGTCAGCCAGGCGATGGGCGGGACCACCTCCGGCGGTGGCCAGCCGCCCTCCAGCGGCGGTCGTGGCGGAGGCACGGGGAGTGGCGGCAGTGGCCGCCGGTCTCGCCGCCCGAGTGCGCCGCGAGGCGGCGACTCGTCGAGCGCGTCGCCGACGGCCGCCCCGACGACGGCCGCCCCGGCGACGTCACCATCGACGCCGAGCGGACCCGCACGGCCGCCGGCGGGTGGTGCCCCGCCCGCCGCCGTCGAACTGACCACCCAGCCCGATACAGCCGGCCCAGCCCCAGTGTTCACAAGCCAGGAGCAGATCGACACCGCCCTGGCCGGAGCGGATGCGGCGATCCGGGCGGCGACGACACCGACGACGCCACCGATCCCGCGGACCGACACGGCCGCCGGTCCCGCGCGGCCGGCGCGTCCGGCCTCGCTCGACATCACGCGCGACACCACGGTCGACGAGGCCGCCAGGCGGCTTGCCACGGATCTCCGCGCGTTGCCGGGCATCGATCGCTTCGCCGAGGTCAGGCTCGCCCAGCTCGAGCAGGCCGGCCCGCGTCCGCTCCGGACGATGTGGAGGCTGGCCCGAGAAGGGCTCGACGAGCGCATCGGGCAGCTCACCATCGGCGAGTTGCTCGACCGCTACGGACCTGATCGACCGTCGAGTTGACCGAGAACGGCCTGCGGAAGCGCACGTTCCTGCGCCGCCTCCCGGTCCATGGCCTGGTGTTCGATGTGGCCGGTGGTCGATCGCACGAGGTCGCCTGACCGGTCCGCGACCACGATGTCCTTGCAACGCGAGATGGGTCGCGTGAGGTGACGACCGCTTCCAACGCCCGCGTATGCTGTCGGACCCACGCGCTCGAGAGGAATGCGCCAGCCGATGAAATGGAAGCGGAATACGGGCTTCGATCAGATCGAGGACCGTCGCGGGCAGGGGCCCGGTGACGGTGGTCTGGTCCTGCCCGGCGGAGGGGGGAGCGGCGGCAGTATCCCCATCCCGATCCCCGGCGGCAAAGCCGGCGGCGGTCTGGGCACGATCATCGTGCTCGTCGTCCTGTTCTTGCTCTTCAGCGGCGTTCTTGGGAACGGCGGCGTCCCGGACCTGGGTGGGGTCAGCGGTGGCGGAGGGGCGCAGCCGGGCGGCACGCTGGTCCCCCAGAGCGAGACCGACCAGCAACTGGCCTACATCGTGTCCGACATCCAGGACTTCTGGGCGGCGTCATTCAGCGCATCGGGCAAGGACTATCCGGAAACCAGGCTCGTATTGTTCGACGGATCGACCTCGTCGAGCTGCGGTCCGGCCTCCGCCGCGACGGGCCCGTTCTATTGTCCGGCCGATGAGAAGGTCTACCTCGATCTCGGCTTCTTCGATGAGTTGAAGTCGCGGTTCGGGGCGCAAGGTGGGGACTTCGCGATGGCATATGTCGTGGCGCATGAATTCGGCCACCACGTCCAGACGGCCCTCGGCATCGCCCAGCGGGTCGAGCAGATCGTGCAGGAGGATCCGAGCCAGGCGAAGCCGATGTCGGTGCGCCTGGAGCTCCAGGCCGACTGCCTGGCCGGGGTGTGGGCGCATTCCGCGCAGAGCGACCTCGAGGCCGGGGACATCGACGAAGCGCTGAGTGCCGCCTCGGCCGTGGGTGACGACCGGATCCAGGAGTCGACGACCGGACGTATCGATCCAGAGAGCTGGACCCACGGTTCCGCGGAGCAGCGGACGGCCTGGTTCACGACCGGCTACCGCAGCGGTAACCCGGACGACTGCGACACGTTCTCCCAGTAGGAGTCGAACGAGACCGACCGTGGACGCCCCGTCACAGGCCCCGGAGATCACCGGCGGATTCGCGATCCCGCGTCCCGGCCGGGCCGCCGCGCGGTTCGTCGCGGGCACGTTGCTCGGCGTCCTCCTCGTGCTGGGCGGGATCGTCGGCTTCGGGCAGGCCTATGCCGGGCGGATCCTGCCCGGGGTGGCGATCGGGTCGGTCGACGTCAGCGGCCTGACGGAATCCCAGGCACGAGCCTCGGTCGAAGCCGCACTCGGCAGGCTCGAGGACGGGCAGATCACGGTCCGCGCCAAGCGGGATGCGACGGTGATCACGTTCGCCGACGTCGGACGCGTCGTCGACAACGACGCGATGATCGCGGCGGCGATGGCGATCGGCCGCGAGGGCTCGCGCTTCGATGAGGCCCTGGCGGGGCTCCGCGGCCTCCTCCGACCGACCACCATCCCGGTGATCCTCGACTACGACCGGGAGCGCCTCACCGCGGCGCTGGATGCGTTCGCCGATCGCAGTCGCCGCAGCCCGATCGACGCAAGCGTGCGCATCCTCCGGTTCGGGTACCTCGTCGGCGGCGAGGTCGAGGGCGTCCAGGTAGACACGAGGGACGTGGCGTCGGCGATCGACGCTGCCCTGCTCGATCCGTCGACCCCCTCGTCGACCGAACAGCTCGCGGAGTCGATCGCGATCCCGCCAACGACCTCGGACGCGGACGTTGAACGTGCGATGGCCGCGGCGGAACGGATGGCCGCCCCGCTCGCGATCAGCAAGGGCTCGAAGACCTGGAAGATCACCCGGTCACGGATCCGGACGTGGATCAGTTTCGAGGGGAGCGGCGCCGACCTGGCACCGACGATCGACGCCAAGCTGGTCCCGGCCGCTCTCAAGGCGCCATCGAAGGCCCTCGCCAGGAAGCCCACCGAGGCACGCTACCTGCGCGATCGAGCCGGCCGGATCTTCGGGGTGAGTGCGTCCTCGGCGGGGCGCGCGCTCGACCTCGACGGGACCGTCGAGAAGATCGTGAGGAGCCTGGCCAGTCGAGCCGCGGGACAGGCGGCCAACAGGCCGATCAAGGTCAAGACCATCGCGGTCGCCCCCAAGCTGACCACCGGCGAGGCAACCAGGAAGGCCCCACTCGTCTCGTTGCTGGGGAGCTGGACGACCTACTACCAGGTGAGCGCCCACAACGGCTTCGCCGCGAACATCACGGTGCCGGCGCGCAAGCTCGACGGCGTCGTCGTCAGGCCGGGCCAGCTGTTCGACTTCTGGGGTGCCCTCGGTGAGGTCAGCTTCCGGACGGGATATCGGCTCGGCGGCGCGATCGTCGGCGGCCACTCCGTGGAGGGCAAGGCGCTGGCGGGCGGCATCTGCTCGGCGTCGACGACGCTGTTCAATGCCGCTGCGCGCAGCGGGCTCCAGATCGTGACCCGTTCACCGCACTGGTACTACATCAGCCGATATCCCCTGGGTCTCGATGCGACGGTCTCGGGCTCGCAGTCGATGCGATTCCGCAACGACACGAAGCACCCGATCCTCATCAAGACCTATGCTTCGCCGGGCGTCGTCACCTTCCAGATCTGGAGCGTGCCCAACGGCCGGTCCACGACCTGGTCGAGGCCGCACGTCGAGAACGTGGTCCGCGGCTACGACACCGTCCAGTACACCTCGAGCCTGCCCCCGGGTCAGCGCAAGCGCATCGAGTGGCCGGTCGACGGCAAGGACGTCTGGGTAACGCGGACGGTCCGCGATGGCAACGGGCGGGTCGTCCACCGCGAGACGTTCGTGTCGCATTACCACCGCATGGTCGGAGTGACGCTGATCGGCCGCTGACCGGGGAGCGCGTTGATGACGGGTGTATCCTCGCCCCCAGCGAGGCCCGACGATGAAACCCTTGACCGTCGAGGTCATCACATACGCGCCGACCGCCTTCTATCACTGTCAGCACTGTGAAGTGGCGTTCCAGGAGATGGGGATCGGCGAGCGTCTCCGCCGCGCCGACGCCGCGACGGCGCTGCCGGACGACCTCGCCCGCGACTTCCAGGCCTGGTCCGACTGGATCCATCGACTGCTCGAGCGCCATGGCCCGCTTGTCCGCGTGAAGCTCGTCGACGCTGCCTCGATCGAGGGCTTCGTCGAATCGCTGCGACACCGCGTGGGGCGCTACCCGGCGGTCATCGTCGACGGCACCGAGAAGCGCAGCGGGGCGGACTTCGAGGCGCTCGACCGGGTCATCGAGGCTCGACTGACATCGGCTGGCAGCGCGACAGGGTCGGCATGACTGGTCGTGTCGGCTGAAAGGAGGCGTGAGGAGGGCGACGAGCGGCGTACGGCCGCCTGACAGCACGAGAGCCATGCGATCGATTGGAGGACCCGTATGAGTTCACTCTGGATCGTCGTCATCGGCGTGGTCGTCATCTACGCCGCATATACGTTCTACGCGAAGCGGATCGATCGGACCGTGATCCAGTCCGATCCCAATCGCGCCACGCCGGCCCGCATGTACATGGACGGCGCCGACTTCATGCCCACGAGCCGGTTCGTCCTGTACGGCTACCACTTCAAATCGATCGCCGCCGCGGGCCCCATCGTCGGTGTCATCACGGCGGCGAACCTGTGGGGCTGGCTACCGGCCATCCTCTGGCTCATGATCGGCGTCAGCTTCATCGGCTGGGCGAGTGACTACAGCGCGATCATGCTGGCCGTCCGCAACGACGGGAACTCGTTGAGCGCGGTCGCGCACCGGCTGATCTCGCCGCGCACCCGGCGGATCCTGTTCGTGTTCATCTTCTTCTACCTGTTGCTGATCGCCGGTGCCTTCGTCGGGATCATGGCGGCCATCCTAGCGGCCAGACCGGACGTGCCGTTCGGGATCATCGTGCTCGCGCTCATGGGCCTGTTCGCCGGCTACGCGATCTACCGGATGCGGATGAGCATCATCGGCGTCACGGTCCTCACGGTGGCCGTCACGATCGCCGCAATGGCCCTCGGTCCGTTCAACGCGACGTTCACGACCGGTCAGCCGACCGACTGGACGACCGGGCCCATCAGCGGGATCGTCAACTCCCTCAACGCCAGCCTGAACACCGGCGGCGAGCTGTATCGCGTCACCGACCCGACCTTCGCCGACCCGCGGATCCCCGCCGCGGTCGACGGCGTCCGGCCGGACTCGGCGACCTACGTCTCGGCGAGCAACGAGATCAAGGTCCTCCCGAACTTCCTGTTCTGGGCCGTGATGCTCCTGGTGTTCAGTTACCTCGGGGCCAACATGGCGATCTGGCGGTTCGCCCAGCCGGTCAACTACATCGGCTTCTGGATCACCGCGATCGTGATCGGCATCAGCGCGATCGGCGCGCTGCTGGCGCCATTCGTGACGCTCCCCAACACCGAGGCGCCGGCCGGAAACTTCCAGCTCGCCGCCTACAAGGGCTTCGAGACCGGCACCGGCGGCGCCTTCCAGCCGCTGTGGCCGATGCTCTTCGTGACGATCGCCTGCGGCGCGATCTCGGGTTGGCATGCCCTCTTCGGCTCGGTCGGGACGGCGCGCCAGCTCGAGTACGAGACCGATGCGCTGCCGGTCGGCGGCGGCGGGATGTTCTCGGAGAACACGCTCGGGCTACTGTCGTTGACCGCCGTCGCCATCGCCGGCGGGGCCGGAGCCGGCGCTTTCGCCGCCGGTGTCGGCCGGCTGATCCATGTCGCCTCGTTCCAGACGATCCCGCTCTCGTTCGGGACTGCGCTCGGGTTCGGGGCGTTCGTGGTGATCGTCCTGACCGTCGTCCAGCTCGTATTCCGCGTGATGCGGGTGACGCTGGGTGAGTGGCTTGGCGATCGCTGGGTCGGATTCAAGAACCAGCACGTCGCCTCGATCACCGGGATGGTCCTCTCGATCGCCCTCGTCCTGTCGGGGACCTGGGTGTACCT
Organism: Candidatus Limnocylindrales bacterium; assembly: GCA_044868045.1. Taxonomy (GTDB): domain Bacteria; phylum Chloroflexota; class Limnocylindria; order Limnocylindrales; family CSP1-4; genus SPCO01. The sequence continues at coordinate 10,800 of JBIOWA010000243.1, read as the reverse complement.
CTGGCAGCTGTTCGGAGCCTCGAACCAGCTGTTGGCCGCCCTCAGCCTGCTGCTCGTGACGGTCTGGCTGCGCTCGGTCGGCAAGAATCCGGCCTTCGCCGGTATCCCCATGGTGTTCATGTATGTGACGACGATGGCCGCGACCATCGTCACGGCCTACAACCTGTTTGCGACGATCGCCACGCGGCAGGGGATGGCCACCATCTCGGTCCTCGGAGCGTGGGCGATGATCGTGGTTGCCGTGCTGCTGCTCGGCGCCGCCCTGCTGATCGCCTACGACGCCTGGGGGGCGTGGACCCGCTACCGCGGCGCCCCCGAGCCGGAGCCGGCGCCAGTACCTACCAGCTGAGCGTCTCCGCGCTCAGTTGCATTCGAGGGCCCGCCGCACGGCGGGCTCTCGGGTTGTCAGCGGGCAGCGAGTCGGCGGGCGAGGTCGACCACGCCCGTCACGAGCTGATCGGCGCCGATCGATCCGCGATCGGGCGGTCGCACGTGGACCTCGAGATGGGGCACGACCGGCTGGATCGTGAGCCGCCAGACACCGGCGGTCGCCCCGTCCAGCCGCCGCCACGCCTCGCGCACGAGCGCCTCGTCGGCGTTCCCGTCCAGGTGGGCAACGACGCCGTCGGGCCAGGAGACCTGCCGCCAGCCTCCCTCGGCCACCGCCTCGACGCGACCCGTCCAGCCCGTCGGGTCGCCGGCGTCGGCGCTGAACCGCGGCGGTCGTCGAAGGTTGATCCGGAGGATGATGAAGTCGCGCCGACCGCGCGACCGGGCGAATGCCCAGAGCAGGCCGACATCGCGCGGCTCGAGGACCACGACCACCGTCGCATCGCGGAATGGATCGGACGGTTCGACGATCGTGAGCTCGACGGCCGAGCTGCCCAACCAGCGCATCGTCGTGCGCGGGCCGATGAGCGGCAGACCGCCCTGCAGCCAGGCCAGCAGGTCGTTGCCCTTTCGGATGTTGCGTTGGGTCCCGAACGTGAACCACAACATGACGACGATCAGGAGCCCGATCGCGATGGCGGGTCCGACGCCGTCCGGCATGGCCGAACGGTACGAGCGCGCCGCCGGACCGGTCAACGCGTCCAGTCGGCACGGGCCGCTCTGGTAGTCGGCACGGGCCGCTCTGGTAGATTGACCGGACCAACCCGGGCGCCTCCCAGACGGAAGAGTCGGCTGATGCGCGAGCATTCCTCAAGCGCAGGCGAACGTCGCGGGCCGTTGGCCCGCCTCTCCACGGCGCTGCGCGAGTTCGCCTACGGGATGACGGGCTTCGAGTTCGCCCGTCACGCGCTCGAGACCCGCGCCGCGCTCGAGAACGTATTCGTGCTGACCGTCGCCGGCGACATGATCGGCGTCCCGGTCATCCCGCCCTACTACTCCCTGCGGTTGCTGCCCTATGTCGTGCCCGACATCGCGGTCTGGAAGCGGCGCGTCCTAAGGGAGCGCGAGTTCACCGACGAGCATGAATACCACCTGCACGGTGTCTGACGGTTCAACCGCCGTGGGCACACAACTGGATGGAGGATCTGATGCCTGACGATCGACGGCCGGACGAAGGTGAAGGCGTCGGCCGGATGCGCGGGGTCCTCGGGCGGCTGCGTGAGGTCACCTACGGGATGGCCGCCCACGACATGACTCGCTACGCGCTGCGCACGCGGGCGAGCATGGAGCACCTGTTCATCCTCACGACGATGGGCGACATGCTCGGCGTGCCGATCCTGCCGCCGTACTACTCGCTCCGCCTGCTGCCCTACGCCGTCCCGCAGATCTCGACGTGGAAACGCAGGATGCTCCGTGAGAAGGACCTCACGGACGCGATGTTCTAGCCCGTGGCGACCGAACGGGCGCCCCGCGGCCCGACCGGCCTGAGCGGCTCGACGCCGCTTGCCGAGACCTTCCGCGAGCACCCCGAGCGCCAGTACGTGATGTTCGGCGGCAAGGGCGGGCTCGGCAAGACGACCTTCTCGGCGGCAACTGCCTGGTGGCTGGCCCAGCAGGGTAAGAAGGTCCTCGTCTTCTCGGTCGATCCCCAGGCCAGCCTCTCCGACATCTTCCAGCGGGACATCTTCGGCAAGGGTCCGGTCAAGATCGTCGACAACCTGTGGGCCCAGGAGATCGACGCGGACAGCCACATCAAGGAATACCAGGACGAGATCCGCCAGAAGATCCTCGACATGTACGGGCTCGACGAGGTGCCGCAGGAGATCGAGGACTACATCCAGGCCACCTCCGCCGAACCGGCCATGGAAGAGTCGGCGATCTTCGACTCCGTCGTGGACATCGTCAACCAGGGCGACTACGACTACTACATCTACGATCTCGTGCCCCTCGGCCACGCGCTGTACTACCTATCGATGGCCAAGGTCTACGACGAGTGGATCGGCAAGATCACCCAGCTCCGGGAGCAGATGCGCGAGTACGAGGAGGTCGCGGCGCGGATGAAGCGCCAGAAGGAGGTCGACGAGGACCAGATCCTGGGCGAGCTCCAATACATCCGGAACCGCATCAACAGCGCCTCCCGGATCCTGACTGACCGCGTGAAGACGGCGTTCTTCTTCGTCGTCATCCCCGAGCAGATGATCCTGATCGACACGAAGAAGGCGGCCGGGCTGTTCGCCAAATTCGACGTCCCGATCGGCGGCTACCTCGTCAACCGCGTGATCCCCGAGGAGCTGGGCGGGCAGCAGATCCCGGCCTACCTGCGCAATCGGATCGCGATGCAGAAGGGGGAGCTTGAGCAGATCCGCCAGACGCTCGGCAGCCAGGTCATCGGGTACGTGCCGGAGCTCGAACGCGACGTCACAGGCCTGCCGATGATCGAGCGCGTCGCCGACCTCCTCTACGGCTGAGTGCAAGGAGCCGGACGATGTTGCAGACGAACGACCTCAAGGCGGCCAACCTCGTCGAGATCTCGATGGCTGATTACATCGCCGCCCACCCGGGTCTTCGCTACACGTTCTTCGGCGGCAAGGGCGGTGTCGGCAAGACCGTCATGGCCGGCATCAACGCGATCCATCTCGCCAGGACCGGCAAGCGGACATTGCTGGCGTCGACCAATCCGGTCCACTCGCTGTCGGGGCTGCTCGGACAGGACGTGTTCGGCAAGGTGACGGCCGTCGACGGTGTCGAGAACCTGTGGGCCTACGAGATCGACACTCGGGACGCGATCGAGCGCTCGAAGCGCGACATCCGCGAGAAGATCCAGTGGTTCCTCAAGTTCGCCGAGATCTCGACGAAGGCCGATGAGTTCGTCGAGGCCGCCACGATGAACCCGGCCTTCGAGGAGTCGGCCATGTTCGAGAACATGATCGACCTGATGTTCAAGGACGAGTATGACGTCTACGTCTTCGACACGGCCCCGACCGCCAACGCCCGTCGACTCCTGGGCATGTCGAAGGTCTACGGCCTGTGGGTCGAGAAGATGCTCAAGTCGCGCGAGGAGGCCCAGTCGTTGCGGGAGTCGCTGTCCTTCACGAAGAAGAAGGAAGAGGACCCGCTGATGCTCTACCTCGTCGACTTCCGGGAGCGGATCCGCCACGCTCGGGAACTGCTGACGGATCCGGCGAAGACGGCGTTCTTCTTCGTGACCCTGCCTGAGGCGCTGCCGATCGCCGTGATCCGCCGGTTCATCGACTGGTTCACCGACTTCGGGATCCCGGTCGGCGGCGTGGTCGTCAACATGGTCATCCGGCCCGAGGAGGGGGAGGAGGCACCGGAGTTCGTCCGCAACAGGATCGAGATGCAGTCCGGCTACCTGGACGAGATCGGCCGGACCTTCGACGGCCAGGTGCGTGCGGTCGTTCCGCTGTACGACTCGGATCTTCGTGGCGTGGCGAGCCTCGACCGGGCCGCCGCTGCGCTCTTCGCGAGCTGATCCGTCGCCCGCCGCGGTCCCCGGCAGATGAGCCGACCGTCGACCGACGCTGGGCGGCTATGCGACCTCGTCGAGGGCCACGAGACGAGCGGCCGCCTCCCCGACGCGACGGGGAACGTGCGCGGTACGCGGGGTGACCTTCCACTGCCGCTCGCGCATGGCTTCCTTGAGGTGCGCGGTCCTCGTCATGACATTCTTGTACTCGGTGTAATAGATGAGGGACGAAAGCGCGAACACCGCGAACCAGCGCCGTTTCCGCCGCAGCTCGGGGCGGGCGAGCCGCCAGGCTGTCCATGACTGCATCACGCCCGCGCTCGTCGTAAGGATTGTCGTGAAGACGAAGATCGGCACGAACCAGTCGATCGGTGGCGAACCGCGCACGAACCAGTAGGCGAGGATCGGGAAGGCCTGGAGGGAGATCCACGGGTAGACCTCCCGCCAGCCCAGCAGGTAGAGCAGACCGAACCGCTGGCGTCGGGTGAGCCGATCGTTGCCGAGCATCGTGATCAGGTGACGCAGGGAGACCTGCGACCAGCCCTGTGCCCACCGTAGGCGCTGTCCCCACAGACCCCGCCAGTCGGCCGGTGCCAGCTCGGTCGAGACGAGGCCCGGATCCGACACGATGCGGCCGCCGGTGGCGATGACGCGCATCGACGAATCGATGTCCTCCGTGAGCATGAAGCCGCGCATCCGCGTGCGCCGGAGAAGCGGCGTCCTCCAATATCCGTTCGAGCCGCCGAAGATCCCGAAGCCATGGACCCGCGCGCGTCCCGGATGGGCGACCGCATAGATCGCTTCGAACTCGGACGCCACCAGGCGCTGGAGGTACCCAGCCCGGCCGTTGCGGACGACGCAGTGTCCCTGCACCACATCTACACCACTCGCGATCCAACGCCACGCTCGCTTGAATGACCCTTGTGCAGGATGGTGATCGGCGTCGAAGACGCCGACGAACTCACCCGTCACCCGCGACAGGGCGGCATTCACGTTCTGCGCCTTCGACACACTGTCGCGGATCCGGAGCGGAAGGAGGCGGGAGTTCTCCGCCGCGATCGCCTGTAGCTCCTCCTCGACGGGATGGTCGTGCGGGGTGTTATAGGCCAGGATGATCTGAAGGTCCGGGTAGTCCTGCCGCAGGAATGCCCGCACCGTGTCGACGATGGTGTCGGCCTCATTCGGGAGGTAGGCGGCGATGATCGCCGAGGCCGCCGGGTACGGCGTGGCCGGACGATCCGGCGGCCGATCCGTTCGGTAGGCCGCCACCGACTCGATCCAGATGAACAGCGCTGTGAAGGCGAGTGCGAGCACGACCGCCAGGTAGGCCGCGCCGGTGATGTCCAAGCCGGCGCGGTCGAGCGTCGCGTACAGCACGAGGGGAACGCCGATACAGATCAGTTGCTGTGCCCCGACCTGAAGGGCCGTTCGGTGACGCTGGAATGCTCGGCGCAGGATCCCGCTGCGGCTCGGATCGATGTCACCGCCCGAGCCCGGCTGCCATTCGACGGGATAGAGATCCAGCTGGGCGGCGGCGTGCAGCAGTGCCGTCCAGGCGCGCTCCTCCGCCTGGGGCAGGTCGGTCGTCGGGTCCACCGCGACGAATCCGATCACGGGCGTCAGTCTGACCTCGGCGTTTCGGACGAGGAAGGTGTGGTGATACAGCTTCTGGGCCAGCCGGTTCAGCCGGACGCGACCGCCCTTCGCGGACGTATCCGGGAGCACCAGAGCGAGATGGTTTCGCGAGTAGCCGATCAGATCCACGCGGCGTCCGTCTGCTCCGACGATGTCGACGATCTCGGCGAGGATGGCGTCTCGTGCCCGCTGGCCGAGTTCCGCTTCGATGGTCGGCAACTCATCGAGGGCCAGATATGCGAAACACGCCGTACGTCGGGTGCGTCGCACGCGTTCGAATTCGATGCGCATCATCCGCGCCAGCGTCTCGTGGGTCAGCGCACCGGTCACGGGATCGTGGACCAGCTCCTCGCGTGGCGTGGCGCGCCGTTCGAGACGGGCGCGCATACGCGATGCCAGTTCGCTCCGATGCGCGGACTGCGGGATCACGTCATCCGCACCTAACCGGAACGCCTCGAGCAGGGTCGGCAGGTCGCTGCCGCGGGTCAGCACGATGGCCGCAACGGATCCCAGCTCGGGATTCGCGCGCAACTGCTCGAGCGCCCGCAGCCCCTTCGAATCACCCGGAATGAGGACGAGGTCGGGCCGCGCTCCCTGGATCTGCCGAAGCGCCTCGGGGAGATCGGCCGCCAGAAGAACGAGGTGGCCCTGCTCCTCAGCACGTCGGGCGAATCGCTCGCGCTCGCGTGCTCGGCACGCGACGACGAGGACGGTGTCGCGCCGGACAGGCGCATCAGGGGCAGGCGGCGACGGAGCCAGGAAGGTGGGGGAGGGCATTGTTCGGTGAGGATATGGATGGCGGGCCCACTTGGCTGTAGTACTCGCTGCTGGGCGCTGCTGGTACCCGGGTGCTGTTCCGCAGGTCGGGGAAGCTGACGATCGAGGTGGATCCGTCGACGGTCGCGTGCCTTCGGCTATCGGTTGCGCTCCGCCCGCACGAAGAGCGCCGTCCCGAGGGCGATGAACGCCAGGAACGACATGCCGATCACGGCGAGGTTGACCGCGGTCGCGGTGATGTCGGGCGCTGCGACCTCGGGTTGCGTCGCGTAGTAGACGTTGCGGACGAATTCGACCGCGTAGCGCATCGGCGAGAGCGCCGACAGGACCGCGAGGACCGGCGGCAGGTCGTGGATCGGGTTGAAGACGCCGGCCAGGAAGAACTGGGGCAGCATGACGAACGGGAAGATCTGGTTGGCCGTCCGCTGGCTCGAGATGTTCGACAGCACCAGGATCCCGAACGCGCCACCGTAGATCGCCATGGCGAGGACGACGGGGAGCAGGGCGACGAGGGTCAGCGGCGAGAGCGGGATGCCGAGAAGCAGGGCCAGGGCGAGGATCGCCACCGCCTGCGGCAGCGCCACGAGGGACTCGCCGATGATCTTGCCGGCGACGATCGAGTAGCGCGAGATCGGCGAGACGAAGATCTCCTGGCTGAAATCCTCCTCGCGATCGGCGATGAGCGAGATCACGCCCATCGAGGCCGATTGCCACACCGACTGGGCGAGGACGCCGGTGAACACGAACGTCGTGACCTCGATCCCGCCCGGCTGGCCGTATCCCGCCTGGAGCGTCGGTCCGAGGAGCAGGACGAGCGTGATCGGCAGGGCGAAGTCGGCGACGATCCTCAGCCGGTCTCGGAGCAGCTTGACGAAGTCGCGATGGGCGATGACCGCGACGGCGGACAGCTCACGCATCCTCACGCCCCACGATCTCGAGGTAGGCGTCCTCGAGGCTCGGCGAGTGGGTACGCACCAACGTCAGCGGCGTCTCGATCGATTTGAGCATCGCATGTGTCGCTCGGCCGTCGAGCGGGATGCGGATGGGGCCGGGTCCGTCGTGCGGCAGTCGCAGACGCCCCAGCTCGGCGAGCAGGCCCTGGCGGTCGTCGGCGTCGATGACGAGGTACTCCTGCGCGAGCTCGGCCTTGAGCGATGCCGGTGTCCCCGTCGCCACCACGCGGCCGAAGTTCAGGATGCAGATCCGGTCGGCCTGCTCGGCCTCTTCGAGGTAGTGGGTCGTCAACACGATGGTCGTGCCGCTCTCGCGTCGCACGTCGGCCAGGTAGTCCCACAACGTCCGCCGGCTCGGCGCGTCGAGACCGGCGGTGGGCTCGTCGAGGAACAGCACCTTGGGCCGGTGGATCAGGCTGCGCACGATCTCGAGCTTGCGGAGCATGCCGCCCGAGTAGGTGCGGATGGGGTCGAAGATCTCGCGGCTGAGGCCGAGGAGCTCGCCTGCCTCCTCGACCTGCCTGCGGTACCCGGGTGACATGAGCCGGTACGTCGGTGCGTAGGGGTAGAGGCCGTAGAGGATCGCGTGGAAGCGGATGTTCTCCTCGCCCGTCAGGTTTCGGTCGAGGCTCGGCTGCTGGAAGATGATCCCGACCTTGCGGCGCACGGCGGCGGCGTCCATGGCGACGTCATGGCCGTCGATCGTCGCGCGACCCGCCGTCGGGACCAGGGTCGTCGTCAGGATCGACAGCGTCGTCGTCTTGCCCGCACCGTTCGGCCCGAGCAGCGCGAAGAACTCACCTGCGCCCACGTCGAAGCTGATGCCGTCGACGGCGTTACGCTTCGCCTTCCGGTAGCGCTTGACGAGGTCCTCGACGTGGATCACGCGACGATGCCCATCTTTGTGGAGGAGAGGGTATGCCGCTCTATCTGACGCGGTTCAGTTACACGCCCGAAACGTGGGCCCGGCTCATCAACAACCCGGAGGATCGGCGGGCCGCCGCCCAGCAGTACATCGAGTCGGTCGGCGGAAAGCTACATGGGTTCTGGTACGCGTTCGGAGACCACGACGGCTACAACCTGTGGGAGGCGCCCGACAACGTGTCGATGGCCGCCGTCGCCGTGGCGATCGGCGCGGGCGGCGCCCTCAGCTCGATCCAGACGACCGTGCTCATGACCGTCGACGAGACGCTGGCTGCCCTCGAGAAGGCACGATCCATCAAGTACAAGCCGCCTGGCAGCTAGGGCCGTTGCCGCCCCGGCGGGTTGGCAGCGTCTATTCCCTGGCGTACCAGATGTTGCCCGGGCCGACATAGCTGTTGCCCTCGCCCCACACCGCGACCGTCCTGCCGGCCGCGCTGATGTCGAGCTCGAGGTAGTCGCCGTACGGCTCGAGGTAGCCATCTGCAGGGGTGTCGAACTTGTAGCTGAAGCCCGTGACGAAGGCCGACAATTGCGCCTCGGCGGACCACGTCGTGCCACCATCGCTCGAGCGCCGGTAGTACGTGTTCCAGCGCGCGTCCGGGTCGTCGCCGCCGGCATCGAATCCGTTGCGATCGTCGGTCCAGGCGATCCGGACATCACCGCTGCCCCCCGACACGAGCGCCGGGAAGACATTGTTCGAACCGGCCGGCGCCCGTGACACATCCTGGGCTCTGCTCCACGTGATCGCGCCGTCCGTCGATCGGGCAAAGAGCATCCTTGTGGGCGCGCCCGTCGTCGCGGTGGCGTTCCAGAGGACGTAGACACGGCCGAGGTCGTCGACGCCGATCGCCATCTGGGCGCCCCAGTAGTCCCACCCGCCGCAGTCGCACAGCGGCGGTCGTGCGGACACGTCGACGATCGACGTCGTCCACGTCGATCCGCCGTCGGCCGTCTTCGTCACGTAGAGGGTCTTGGCGCCCTTGGCCTGGCCCGGGCGGTTGACGCCATTCCAGGCGAAATACGCGGTTCCGTCGGCGGCGATCGCCGCTCCTGACGGGAGCGACAGGCCGAGCTCGCTGTTCGTGTTGCGAACCGGCTGGACGACCGACCACGTCTCGCCGCCATCGTGCGAGATCGATGCCCAGATCTTCTGTTGGCTGTGGTAGACGAGATAGACGTGGCCGTCGCGGGCCGCCAGGGCGATCTTGTCGAGTCCGCGTTCGATGTCTTCGACCAGGACAGGTTCGAACGTCCGGCCGAAGTCGTCCGATCGAGAGACGAACATGCTCGACTTGTCGCCCTCCATGTAGGCGGCGTAGACGGTTCGGCCGTCCTCCGCGTCCACGACGATCTGAGGATCGTCCTGACGCGTCTCCGACGGCGCAAGGGCGTGGGGCTCACCCCATGTCGACCCGTTGTCATCCGAGATCTGGATGACCATGTGGGGGCTCGGGCAGTCCGGGCACGATGGGTCGATCTCGCCCGAGTCGGCACCTCCGAAGCCAACGTAGTGTGTCCACAGGGCGTAGACATGGCCGAGGTCGTCAGCAGCGATCGATGGCTCCCAGTCGTCACCGGCCTGGAACCCGAGCCGAATAGGGCTCGTGAAGGAAGGCGCCGGCGGAGCAGCCAGGACCGCGGTTGTCGCGATCGCCACCACGACGATCGCGGACGGCAGTGCGGCGACAATGCGACCGTGGCGGAACCATCGCTTCGACATGCCAGCCTTCTCCATCTCCCCCGGCTGTCAGATCGCTTGGTCTCAGGTTGAACGCTCCGGGAACTTCGCTCAAGTCCGTCCCACGGCACGATGCTCGAGGTAGCGCTCGCGGTGTCCGCGTTTGCCGCTCCGGATCACGCTGGGTAATCTTTCCGAGCACGGCGGAGTAGCTCAGTGGTAGAGCAGGGGACTCATAAGCCCTTGGTCGGTGGTTCGAATCCGCCCTCCGCTACCAGCATCTGCGATCCCACGACCGCCGGCGGCTTTGTCCGCCGCGGTCGTATCGATTCCTTCACCTTTCCCATCGTCGCCATCCGGTCGCTGCGACCGTCCGTAGGGATGATCGACGGCATGACCTCGGTCAGGGGGTCCTCCGTGACCCCGACGGTATACTCGCGACACGTGGCGGCGCTCGGTCGTCGCTCACTTCACCGGAGGCTCCCTCGTTGAACCCCAAGTTCTTCCGGAATGGCATCGTGATGCTCGTGCTGGTGGTCGGCACTGCAGCGTTGCTGTTCACCTGGATCACGACCACGTCCCAGCCGAACAACACCGGCTATTCCAAGTTCCTCGCCGAGGTCAGCCAGGGCAAGATCGCCAAAGTGACCCAGCAGGGCACCACGTTGACGGTCGAGCGCGACGACAAGACGACGTACACCGTCATCGTTCCAACGGTCCTGACGCAGGTCTTCAACGACATGCAGAAGGCCGCCGACGATGGCGGTCACCCTCTCGATCCTGACGTCTTCGCGGCGCAGCCCGCGCCGGACACCTCGTGGCTCGGCCTGTTGCTGACCGCCGTGCTCCCGCTGCTGATCATCGGCGGCTTCATCTTCTTCATGATGCGCCAGGCCCAGGGCACCAATAACCAGGCCTTGAGCTTCGGGAAGAGCCGCGCCCGGATGTTCCTCGGC
>JBIOWA010000242.1:0-2112 GCA_044868045.1 Candidatus Limnocylindrales bacterium | reverse complement strand
CCGAACACGGCCCTCCCGCAGCGGGGCCACGTCGTTCCATCGCTTGACGGCCGGGTCGTAGCGCTCGACCCGGCTTCCGCCCTCGTCGGATCCGATGTGGAAGATCGAGCCGTCGGTGAGGGCGATCCGGTCGGACCACGGGGGTACCGAGGACGGCGTCGCGAATTGTGTCCACGCCTCGCGCCTCGGGTCGAAGATCACGAGGTCGTCTGCTCGGAAGTCGGGATACGCACCGCTGGCCAGGACTCGGCCGTCTGCAAGGGAGACCAGGCGATCGATCGACAGCTCAGTCGGTGGATTAGAACGTCGCCAGGCGGTCGCTCCGACATCGAGGATCTCGGTGGCGCCACCAGCCACGGCGATGACCGTCCCGTCTGGCAGGGCGGCCGCGCCCTGAACCGGTATATCGAGCATCTGCGGGCCCGGCGACCACGTGCGGTCGATCGGCGAGTAGATCTTCGTGCTCGAGAACGATTCCTCGTCCTGATTGGACCCGCCTAACACCATCGCAGCACCCTCGGGTAGGGCGACGAGCATGAGACCGTCGCGTGGCTCGTTCAGACTTCCGATCTCGACCCAGCGGTCAGCTGACGGGTCATAGATCTCGGCACGCTCGCTCCCGGCGACGGCCCCAAAAGCCCCGCAGTCGTCGTCCCCGACCGCCAGCACCGCGCCATCCGTTAGGACAACCGCACGGAAGATGGATCGCGGATGAACCATCGGTGCTGCCTGCTGCCATCCCGTCAAAGCGGTCGGTGAGGGCTCGGAGGTTGGAGCGGCCGATCCCTTCGGCGACGGGATGTCGTTCGGCGATGAGGATGGCGTCGAGGTCGATGGCGAGCGCCCGACGTTCGACGCCGGTGTGCACGCCGCGACGACGATCGCGATGACGACCATTACGAGCCGCGCGCGAGCCTGGTCGGTGGACCGTCCTTGCGACATCAGGCGTCCCCTCCCTCGTCCAGTCGCGGATCAGGCCGTCGTGCCTGCCCCCGCCAGTGTGCGCCCAAGGGCATCCAGCAGCTCGTTGGTGCCATGTTCGCGCTCTTCCGGTGTGTCGAGCCCGTCGAGGTAGGCGCCGTGATCGGTGTACGTGAGGCGGGTCCCGGCCCCGTCGGGCGCCAGTTCAACGGCACCGAGCGAGACCGAGATCCGCACGTCGTCGCTGAACATGTCGTACGCGTAGATGAACCGCTCGCCCGGGACGATGTCGCGGTACGTGTAGATCGGGCCGCCGGGTGGGCCGCCACGGCTGATCTCGCGTCCGCCGACGCGGAAGTCGAGCTCGAATTCGTCTTGACCCCACTCCTCCGGGCTCGAGAACCACGACGCCTTGGCGTCGCGGTCGGCCCAGGCGTGCCACATTCGCTGCGGCGGCGCCTCGTACGTGCGCTCGATGCTGAAGGTGGCGTATCGGACGGATCGCTCTGGCATGATCGGCCTCCTAGTGCTTTCGGGCGAATGTCTCGAGAAGCATGGCGACGAACTTCCCCTCGTCGGCGTCGAGCGCGATGTCGACGTTCGGCTCGCGACCACTCCGGAAGTTCGTGTCGACGACGGTCTCTCCCACCGTGAGCTCACCGTGGGTCTCGACGTCGACATGCAGGTGGTGGGTCGTGATGACCGAGCGATCGACGATCGAGGCGACCGCCAACGCATCGTGGACCGGCGCCGCATGCGGTCGTTTCATCGGCTGGGTCGTGTCATAGCCCTGGATCCGACGCTCCGTGAATCGGGCGGCGGCCTCCCCGGCCGGCGTCCCGAGAGCACGAAGCGCGGCGCAGTCCTCGAGCGAGACCAGGGCCTGGTGCGTGGCATCGAGCGGTACGAGCGTGATCCGCCGTACGCCGCTGTTCAGCACCGCACGGGCCGCCTCCGGATCGGCCCAGACGTTGAACTCGGCACGGGGCGTGACATTCCCGTAGCGGTTCGCGCCGCCCATGATCACGAGCTCGGGGATGCGATCCTTGAGGAGCGGCTCCGCTGCGAGCGCCTCCGCGATGTTGGAGAGCGGTCCGACCGGCACGAGGATGATCTCCTCGGTCGCGGCCCGATAGGTTTCCACGAGGAACTCGACGGCGCCGGTCGATTGCTTCGTGGAACGGGACGGCG
>JBIOWA010000241.1:0-4817 GCA_044868045.1 Candidatus Limnocylindrales bacterium | reverse complement strand
CGCGTCGCCAGCCGGCGAGCGGCCTCGTTCTCCGGGTCGATCGTCAACGCCCGCCGCGCCAGGAGGTAGGCGCCGAGGTCGTCGGCCCGCTCGAGCGCCACCCGGGCCAGGCCGACGACGGCGATCGAGTTGTGCGGATCCGACGCCGCCACCTGCCGATAGATCTCCTCCGCTCGATCGATCCGGCCGAACGACAGGGCTCGCTCGGCCTCGAGCAGGTACTCGATCACGACGGGGACTCCGCCGCGACCATGGACCGCGCGACGGCCAGCAGCCGCTCCCGCGTGTTGAGCGTCGGGTCGCCGATGACCCGGTCGAGCAGGCGTTGCAGCGTCTTTCCCACGATCGGGCCCGGCGACCAGCCGAACTCCTCCATGAGGTCGCGGCCATCGACCGCGAGGCCATGCACGTCGAGCGCGACCCCTGCGGCAAGCTCCGCCGCGACGCGGGCCCGGAGCTCCGGCAGCGCACCGGCATCCGGCTCACGGCCGGACCCGATGTTGTCGGCCTGGCGCAAGAGGAATAGATCGTCGATCCGGTCGGGCCCGACCTTGGCGATGAAGCGGCGGACCGCTGCGCCGGACCATGTCGGCATGTACCCGAACATGTGGTGGCGGATCAGATGGACGACCCGGTCGCGCTCGTCGGCGCGCCATCGCCATCGATCGAGCAGCTCACGTGCCTGCTGCGCACCCAGGATCTCGTGCCCGACGAAGCGGCCGTCGGCCATCGTCGCCGGCTTGGCGATGTCGTGGAGGAGGACAGCGAGCCGGATCCGTGCCGGGTCGCGGACGGCTCCATCGACCGCGCGGAGCGTGTGGTCCCACAGGTCCTCGCCCGGAACCTTGTTCTGCGGCACTCCGCGTTGGGCCGCGAGCTGGGGCGCGAGGTAGTCGAGCAGGCCGGTGTCGGCCAGGAGTCGCAGCCCGATCGATGGTCGCTCCGCGTCGAGCAGCTTCGCGAGCTCGGCCGAGATGCGCTCACCCGATAGGTGCTCGACGAGTGCGGCGTTGGACGTGATCGCGGCCAGGGTCGCTGGCTCGATCGTGAACCCGAGGGTCGCCGACAGGCGAACGACCCGGATCATGCGCAGCGCGTCCTCGCGGAACCGCAGCTCCGGGTCGCCGACCGCGCGTAGGATCCTGGCCGCGAGGTCGTCCTGGCCGCCGTGTGGGTCGACGAGCCGGGGAGTGGCCTTCGGCTCCGCGCCCCACGCCATCGCGTTGACCGTCACGTCGCGGCGGGCAAGATCAAGCTCGATCGAGTCGCTGAACTCGACGTGGTGCGGTCGGCGAAAGTCGGCGTAGTCGTGGTCGGAGCGAAAAGTCGTGATCTCTACCGCGCCCACCGCCGGGTCTCGAGATTCGACCGCCACCGTCCCAAACGCGTTCTCGTAGACGGCGTCATCGAACAGCGACTGGGTCTGCTCGGGCAACGCGGACGTCGCCAGGTCCCAGTCGACTGCCGGACGCTCCAGCAGCGTGTCGCGGAGCGAACCCCCGACGACGTAGCCGGCGTGCCCGGCCGCCCACAACGTCGTCAACAGGTCGTGGACCGCGTCAGGGATCGCGGACGCGAGGTCCATCCGAGAAGGCCCTCCGTCCGGCGTCAGTTCCTCCCCAGGAACAGGTAGGAGCGCCAGGCGTCGTTGCGCTCGTCCGCCAGGTACGGCTTGAACAGCGAGTAGATGTCGCTGCGCGGCTCGAACGGATCGCGGTGCAGTCGCAGCCGCGCCTCGTCGAGCGTCTTGCCGCCCTTGCGGTGGTTGCAGGACTTGCACGCCGTGACGAGGTTCTCCCACGAGTGACCGCCGCCGCGGTGGCGCGGCATGACGTGGTCGAGCGTGAGGTCGTGCGTCTGGCGCCCGCAGTACTGGCAGGTGTGACGGTCCCGGGCGAAGACCTCTCGCCGGGACAGCTTCACGCGGGGTCGAGGGCGGCGGATCAGGTGCTGCAGTCGGATGACGGAGGGCGCGCGGAACTCAGTCCGCGGCGTCCGAATCACCTGGTGGTCGTACTCGATCACCTCGGCCTTCTCGCCGAAGAGCAGGCGGAAGGCGCGCGGCAGGTTGCAGACGTTCAGCGGCTCGTAGTTCTGGTTCAGAACGAGTACGACGCCGTCCATGGTGGCCGGAGAATAACAAGTTCGTCGCAGCGTGCCCTGTACGGGCTGTCAATCGTCGGTCAGCTGTCCTTCACGCCCGGTCGGGCGACCCGTCCGTGGGTCCCAGCCGCCCGCCTGGCCGACCTTCGTCGATAGCGGTTTGCCAAGGGCATCGGCGATGAAACGGGCCGCGGTCAGGACGTCGTCGAGCGACACGCCATGCTCGTATCCCGACGCGTCGAGCAGATAGACCAGGTCCTCGGTCGCGAGGTTGCCGGCCGCGCCCGGGGCGTAGGGGCAGCCGCCGGTGCCGCCGGTCGCCGAGTCGAATGTCCGGATCCCCGATGCCAGGCCCATCGCGACATTGGCCAGTGCCGTTCCGCGCGTGTCGTGGAAGTGATAGGCCTGCATATCGAGTGCGATCCCGGCGGCCGCAGCGACCGACACGACCTCCGCCACCTGGGCCGGCACACCGACCCCGATCGTGTCGCCGAAGCAGACCTCGTCGACGCCGAGATCGAGCAGGCGCCTCGCCACGTCGACCGCGGTCTGCGGCTCCACCCGGCCGGTATACGGGCAGCCGAACGCGGTCGAGACGTAGGCCCGGCGCCACCAACCGAGCTCGCCGGCACGGGCGAGCATCGGGGCGAAGGTGGCGAGCGATTCATCGACGGTCATGCCGATGTTGTGCTGGGTGAACGCGTCGGTGGCAGCGGTAAAGACGGCGATCGCGTCGACGTTGGCGGCCTCTGCGCGCTCGAGGCCGCGGGCATTCGGGACAAGAACCGGGAAGCGCACGCCGGCCGTTCGCGGTAGCCGGGCCAGGAGCTCATCGGCATCGGCCAGCTGCGGGATCGCCTTGGGCGACACGAACGAGGTCGCCTCGATCTCGCGCAGCCCTGCCGCGACGAGCAGCTCGATGAAGCGCAGCTTCACGTTGGTCGGGACGGCAACGGACTCGTTCTGCAGGCCGTCGCGCGGTCCGACTTCGTAGATCCGGACGCGGCGATCGCCGGTCCCCGATGTCATGCTCGGATGGTCAGCCGAGCGGCGGGTCCATCGCCCGCTCGATCCGGGCGATCTGGACCTCGATCCGGCCGATCAGCTCGATCGCAGCGACGTGCTCGGCGCTCCCGTGGGGAGCGGCGTTCCGTCGGGCCCGCGTCTCGCGGTGGAGCACCATCAGCTCGTCGCGAGTCTCGGGAAGGCGCGGGGCGGCCGCGGCCTTCCTGGGTCGACCGGCGGACGTTGTGGGCCGCGGTGCCGCCTTGGCCTCGTCCTTCGCGCGCTTGTCTTTCTTCTTGTCGGCCATCACTCGAAGCGTACCGCGTAAGCGATCAGCGAGGCTCGACGACCGCGAGGCGCTGACCACGCTGCACCTGGTCGCCGATACGGACGAAAACGTCGCCCACCGAACCGTTTGATGGGGCTGTCACCGTGTGCTCCATCTTCATGGCTTCGAGGGTGATGATCGCGTCCCCCGCCTCGACTGCTGTACCGACGCCCGCGCCGATCGACAGGACCTGGCCGGGCATGGGCGCCACGAGCTCGACCGGACCCGTGCCATGAGCCGCGGCGGCCGCGCTCGCCGCGCGGTCGACGTCCGGCGGCGGAGCGACGCGGAACGGGATGCTTCGACCGGCCAGGTCGAGATGGACGGTGTCGCTGGCGCGGACCTGCGCGGCCCGCGTCATGGCGCTGCCGGGAGTGAGGCGGATCGTCCGGACCTCGTCATCCACCGCGAGTCGAACCGTCGGGGCCGCGTTCAGGCGAAAGCCGGACTCCGGTTCGCCATCCGCGAGGAGCGCACGCGCCGCCGCGACCCATGCTGCCTCGGGGATCCGCGTGCGCTGCGCCCAGTCGTCCGGGGGCCAGATCCGATCGAGCGTGTCGGTCCGGGCGAGGCCGTCACGGACGACGGGCTCGCGCACCAACCAGCGGAGGAACCGAAGGTTCGTGGTCAGCCCGAGGATCAGCGTCGAATCGAGGGCGCGCGTCAGGCGCTCGAAGGCCTCGGCGCGATCGCGGCCGTGCGCGATGATCTTGGCGAGCATCGGGTCGAATCGACCGCCGACCTCGTCGCTCTCCTCGACGCCTGCGTCGACGCGGATTCCGTCGCCCGATGGCCACCGGAGTCGCTCGATCCGGCCGATCGCCGGGAGGAACCCCTGTTCGGCATCCTCCGCATAGATCCGGACCTCGATGGCGTGGCCGTTCAATTCCACGCTGCGTTGGGTGAAGCCGAGCGGTTCGCCGGCCGCGATGCGGATCTGGTCCTCGACGAGATCGCGACCGGTGACGAGCTCGGTCACCGGATGCTCGACCTGGAGACGCGTATTCATCTCGAGGAACGTGAACGCGCCGCGTTCGTCGACGAGGAACTCGCAGGTCCCGGCTCCCTGGTAGCCGACCGCACCGGCCAGGGTCAGCGCCGCGTCGCCCATCCGGCGGCGCAGGTCACCGCCGACGGACGACAGAACGGCCGGGGAGGGGGCCTCCTCGAGCACCTTCTGGTGCCGACGTTGGAGCGAGCAGTCCCGCTCGCCCAGGTGGACGCCGTTCCCCAAAGCGTCGAACAGGACCTGGATCTCGACGTGGCGAGCGCCTTCGATCAGCCGTTCCAGGATCAACCGATCGTCGCCGAAGGCGGCTGTGGCCTCGCGACGTGCTGCGGCGAGCTCGGGCTCGAGGCGGTCCGGCGACCGGACGGTCCG
>JBIOWA010000240.1:0-6790 GCA_044868045.1 Candidatus Limnocylindrales bacterium | reverse complement strand
TCTACGTCAACACGTTCGACACGGCGGACATCACGGTGCCGTTCGGCGGCTACAAACAGTCGGGGTTCGGGCGCGACAAGTCGCTCCACGCACTCGACGGCTACACCCAGCTCAAGACGACCTGGTTCGATCTGTCCAGTGGATGAGGCGAAGACGATCGTGACGGACATGGATTCGGTCGCGGGCCAGGCATTGCGGCGTCGCCGTACCGGAGGCCGGGCCGGCCACGAACGGCACCTCCTGCCGCAGCAGCGGCCGTGGGCCCAGCCGCGCATGCGCTACACGCCGACCGAGGTCATCTCCGCGGACGAGTTGGAATCGATCCATCTCGCCTCCCTTCGGGTGCTGTCCGAGATCGGCATGGACTTCCTCGATGCGGACGCGCGCGAGGTCCTGAAGTCGGCCGGGGCGGAGACCGATCCCGACAGCCAGCGCGTGCGATTCGATCCCGACATGGTCAGCGAAGCGATCAAGACCGCGCCGGGCTCCTTCACGCTGCATGCACGGAACCCGGAGCGCGACGTCCAGCTCGGCGGCGACTGGATCGCGTTCGGGACGGTGGGCAGCCCGCCGAACGTGTCCGATCTCGACCGCGGGCGGCGCATCGGCAACCGCGAGGACTACCAGAACCTGCTGCGCCTCGCCCAGCTGCTCAACCCTGTGCACTTCCTGTCCGGCTACCCAGTCGAACCGGTCGATATCCACCACGGGGTGCGCCACCTGCACGCGACGCACGACGCCCTGACGCTGATGGACAAGGCCATTCACTGCTATAGCCTCGGCCGCCAGCGCAACATCGACTGCCTCGAGATGGTCCGGATCGCGCGGGGGGCCGATGACGCCACGATCGATCGCGAGCCGTCGATCTTTACTGTCGTGAACTCGAGTTCGCCGTTGCGCCTCGATGCGCCGATGCTCCAGGGCATCATGGAGTTCGCGCGACGCGGCCAGGTCGTGTGCATCACGCCGTTCACGCTGGCCGGGGCAATGGCGCCGGTGACGCTTTCCGGCGCGCTGTCGGAACAGAACGCGGAGGCCTTGGCGGGCATGGTCCTGACCCAGGTCGTCCGCCCGGGTGCCCCGGTCATCTACGGCGGGTTCACCTCGAACGTCGACATGCAGTCGGGAGCGCCGGCGTTCGGTACGCCCGAGTACATGCGGACGGCGATGATCGGCGGTCAGCTGGCGCGGCGCTACGGCGTGCCGTATCGATCGTCGAACGCCTGCGCGGCCAACGCGCTCGACGCCCAGGCGGCGTACGAGTCGGTCTTCTCGCTGTGGGGCGCGATCATGGGCGGCGTCAACCTGCTCATGCACGGCGCCGGCTGGATGGAGGGCGGCCTGCATGCGAGCTACGAGAAGATGATCCTCGACGCCGAGCTGCTCGGGATGGTCGAGGCGTTCCTCGACCCGGTCGTCGTCGACGAAGATACGCTCGGGTTCGAGGCGATCCGCGAGGTCGGGCCGGGTGGTCATTTCTTCGGGGCGGAGCACACGCAGTCGCGCTACAAGAGCGCGTTCCACAAGCCGATGCTGAGCGACTGGCGGAACTACGAGACGTGGGAGGAGGCGGGATCGCCGGAGCTGCCTGCGAAGGCCAACCGCATCTGGAAGGAATTGCTCGCCTCGTACGAACCACCGCCGATGGATCCGGCCGTCGCCGAGGAGCTGCAGACGTTCGTCGATCGCCGCGTCGCCGAAGGCGGCGTGCCCACCGATTACTGACGGTCAGTCGGCGCAAGGGAGAGGGCCCGCGTGAAGCAGCACACCCAGGTCGTGGTCATCGGCGGAGGAGTGGTGGGCGCCAGCGTGCTCTACCACCTGACCAAGGCCGGTTGGGGCGACGTCATGCTGCTGGAGCGGCGCGAGCTGACCGCCGGCTCGACCTGGCACGCCGCAGGCGGGATGCACACGCTCAACGGCGACCCGAACGTCGCCCGGCTCCAGCAGTACACGATCCAGCTGTACGAGGAGATCGAGCGCGTCTCCGGCCAGGATTGCTCGATCCACCTACCGGGCGGCCTGATGCTCGCCGACACTGAAGTCCGCATGGACTGGCTGCGCATGGCCCAGGCTCGCGGCCGCTATCTCGGGATGGAGCTGGAGCTCATCACGCCCAATGAGGCGGCCGAGGTCTTCCCTCTGATGGACCCGCAGTACTTCGTCGGGGCCTTGTACGACCCGGTCGAGGGCCACGTCGACCCGACCGGGGTGACGCGCGCCTACGTGAAGTGTGCCCAGCTGGCCGGGGCGGAGGTCCACCAACAAATGCCGGTCGTCGGCCTCGAGCAGCGCGCCGACGGGACCTGGGATGTCCGACTCGAGAACGGCGAGTCGGTGCACACCGAACACGTCGTCAACGCCGGCGGCCTGTGGGCGCGCGAGGTCGGCAGGATGGTTGGGATCGAGCTCCCAGTCCTCGCCATGGAGCACATGTACCTGTTGACCCAGGACATGCCCGAGGTCGCTGCCCAGGTCAAGAAGACCGGGCACGAGATGCCGATGGCGCTCGACTTCGCCGGCGAGATCTACATCCGCCAGGAGGGCGGGGCGATGCTCCTCGGCACGTACGAGCAGGCGTGCGTGCCGTGGTCGCCGCGCGAGACGCCGTGGGACTTCGGGTCGCAGTTGCTCAAGCCGGATCTGGAGCGCATCACGCCGGAGCTGTCGGTCGCGTTCAAGCATTACCCGGCGATGGGCACGACCGGGATCAAGCGGGTCGTGAACGGTCCGTTCACGTTCTCGCCGGACGGCAACCCGCTCGTCGGCCCGGTTCGCGGCCTGCACGGCTACTGGGTGGCGTGCGGCGTGATGGCCGGCCTCTCCCAGGGCGGCGGCGTCGGGCTGGCGCTCGCGACCTGGATGACCGCCGGCGACGGCGGCGACTCGGGGATGGATATCTGGGCGATGGACGTGGCCCGGTACGGCGATTACGCGACGCTGGCCTACACGAACGCGAAGGTCCAGGAGAACTATCGACGCCGGTTCCGGATCACGTTCCCGAACGAGGAGCTTCCGGACGCCCGACCGCTGTTGACGACGCCGATCTACGACCGGCTGACGGCGGCGAACGCTGTCTGGGGCGCGACGTTCGGTCTCGAGCACGCCCTGTGGTTCCAGAAGGCCGGCCTCGAGCCGAAGGAGGACGTCACGTTCCGCCGGTCCAACGCCTGGGAGTGCGTGGCGGAGGAGGTGGCCGCCGTCCGCGAGCGGGTCGGGATGACCGAGATCTCCAACTACGCGAAGTACCGGGTGACCGGCCCTGGCGCCGAGGCCTGGCTGTCGTCGCTGCTGACGCAACGGATGCCACAGCCGGGGCGCATCACACTCACCGCGATGCTCAACGAGGTCGGCCGGATCGTCGGCGAGTTCACGGTCGCTCGGGCCACCGATGCGAGCGAGTACTACCTCTTCGGGTCGCTCCCAGCGGAAATCCACCACTCCCGCTGGTTCCGCCACCACCTGCCGGCCGATGGCTCGGTTCGTTTCGAGGTTCTAGGGCTGGGGCTGACCGGCCTGTCCGTCGCCGGCCCGCATTCGCGCGACGTCCTGCGTGCGATCGCGCCGGATATCGACCTCTCGACCGAGGCGTTTCCGTTCATGACCTTCCGCGAGGTGGATCTCGGGATGGTCCCGACGCACCTGGCACGCATCAACTACGCCGGCGACCTCGGCTACGAGCTGTGGGTCGTGCCCCAATACCAGCGGATGCTCTTCGACCGGATCGTGGCTGCCGGCGAACCGCACGGTCTGCGGTTGTTCGGTATGCGCGCCCTGATGTCGCTGCGGCTCGAGAAGTCATACGGGACGTGGTTCCGCGAATTCCGCCCGATCTATACGCCGCTCGAAGGCGGGATCACCCGGTACATCAAGCTCGACCACGAGTTCATCGGGCGGGCGGCGCACGAGGCCGAGCTGGCCGACGGCGGGCCGAAGCGACGCCTCGTCACGTTCGTCGTGGAACCCGATCCGGACGACCCGGCCGACGTGATCGGCGATGAGCCGGTGTGGCACGACGGCGAGGTCGTCAGCTGGATCACGTCGGGTGGCTACGGCCACCATGTCAAGGAGTCGATCGCGCTCGGCTATGTGCCGACGGAGCTCGCTTCACCGGACGGTCGTGGCGGCGACGGTTTCGAGATCGAGATCATCGGGCGGCGTCGACCGGCCAGGTTGCAACCCGAGCCGTTGTTCGACCCGCAGGGCCTGCGGATGCGACAGTGACCAACGACGGCACCGTAGAGCGCGGCGCGGCACCGGCGCTCGAGCCCGCTGAGGCCGTGCCTGCGGCCCGCCGGATCGTCGTCGACGGTCGTCCGATCGCGTTTTCCCCGGGTGATTCGGTCGCGGTCGCGATCCTGCGGACCGGCGAGACCCCGGCCGGTGGCGGCACGCTCTGCCTGACCGGCGACTGCGGCAACTGCCTGGCCCAGGTGAACGGCGTCGCCTACGTTCGCACGTGCCAGCAGCGGGCCTACCCGGGTCTGTCCGTCGTCCGGCATCCGGCGGACGGCCTCCCGCCGCTGCCCAGCGTCAGCGACCACGTCTCGGCGTGGCCGCTCGGTCGCGATGTCGAGGTCCTCCGGGCCGCGGTCGACGTCGCGGTCATCGGGGGCGGCGAGAGCGGACGGGAAGCGGCGGCGACCGCGGAACGAGCCGGCAAACGCGTGCTCATCCTCGACGCCGAGGGCGGCGACGAGGTCGTCGGTGTCTATCCCGGGCCGTTGCTCGTCGTCCGAACGCCGACCCTCATGCTCCACGTCTATCCCGAGGAGGTCGTGGTCGCGACCGGCGCCGCGGAGCTGCACCCTGTCGCGCCGGGCAACGATCTCGAAGGGCTGCTCACGGCACGCGCCGCCAGGGAGCTCCACGACGCCGGCGTCGAGCTCGGCAGGACCGTCGCGATCGGTACTCCGCCGGAGGGCGTGCCATGTATCCCTGTTGCCGGCCAGCTGGTCCGGCTCGAGGGTGACGACCGTGGTCGGGTCCGGGCCGTCGTCACGGCCGATGACTGGATCGGGGCGGAGACGACGACCCCCTGCGACACCGTGATCCTGGGGCTCGGATGGGCGCCGCGCGACGTCCTGGCTCGCATGGCCGGTGAGGCGCCGCTCTCCGTCGTCGGGCCGGCGGCCGACTCGCCGCCCCTCCCGTCGCCGCCGACCGCCGGCATCGTGTGCGCATGCTCGGGCACGACGGTCGACGACCTGCGGGTGGCCTGGGACCGTGGGTTCCGCGAGCTGGAGCTGCTCAAACGGGCGAGCCTTGCCTGTCTTGGGACCTGCCAGGGTGCGGCGTGCCTGCCGCACGTCCGGTCGTGGATCGCCGCCCAGACCGGTGAGGTGCCGGCGCCATTCACTGCCCGCCCGGCGTCGCGTCAGATCACCCTCGCGGAGGCCGCCGCGGACGTGACCGTCGACGCCTTCCGACGGACCCCCCTGCATGACGAGCACCTGGCGCTGGGCGGCCGGCTCGACCGGTTCGGCGGGTGGTGGCGCCCGTGGCACTACGGCGACCCGATCGCCGAATACTGGGCGGTCCGCGAGGGCGTATCGGTGGGGGACGTCAGCACGCTCGGCAAGTTGATCGTGTCCGGCCCGGACGTCGTCGAGTTCCTCGAGCGGCTCTACCCGTGCCATGTCGCGGATATCAAGCCCGGCCGCTCGCGCTATGCCCTCCTGCTCAACGAGCGCGGCCACATCATGGACGACGGGATGATCCTGCGGGAATCGGAGACCCGCTTCGTCCTGACCTTCACCTCGGGCGGGGCCGCCAACGCCGAGATGTGGGTTCGCGACTGGATCGACGAATGGGGACTGCGCGTCCACGTCCTGGATCGGACGATGTCCCTGGCGGCGATCAACGTGACCGGACCGCTCGCCGGCAAGCTGCTGCAGAACGCCGGGCTCCAGGAGCCGCCGCGCTTCCTCGGGCACGTCCACGCCGAGGTCGCTGGGGTGCCCTGCCATGTCATGCGGCTGTCCTTCACCGGCGAGGCGTCATGGGAGCTCCACCACCCGGTGGATCGGTCGGTCGAACTGTGGCGGGCGCTCCTGTCTATGGGCGCGGAGTTCGGGATCCGGCCGCACGGGCTCAAGGCGCTGTTCGGGTTGCGGCTCGAGAAGGGCCACGTGATCGTCGGCATGGACACCGAGCTCGACACGACGCCGCGGCGGGCTCGGATGGCCTGGGCGGCGCGGATGGACAAGCCGGACTTCATCGGGCGCGCGGCGCTGGCCCGGACCGCGAAGCTCGCAGATCAGCGGCGACTCCACGGGTTCACGATGGAGGGCGAGGCCCCGGTGGAAGGCGTGCCGATCTTCGTGGACGGCGACATCGTCGGGCACGTGTCCGGGAGCTGGACCTCACCTGTCCTCGGCAAGGCCGTCATGCTCGGCTGGCTCAAGCGCCTGCCGTACCCGGAGCACGTCGAGATCGACGGCCGCGAGGCGATCGTCACACCGACTCCCTTCTACGACCCGGAGGGCGAACGTGCACGCGCTTAGGTCTCCCGGCATGCGGGTCGTCGCGTCACCGGAAGCGATCGATCGCGCCGTATGGCACGACGAGGGTCCGGAGGAGTTCGAGCCGCTTGTGGTGCGCCTCGCGCCGGACGATGCCTTCGCGATCGGCGCGACCGGCGTCGAGGCCGACGATCCGCATGCGATCGTCGAGCACGAGGTCGGCTTCATCGCGCTGATGTTCCCCGCCGACGAGTTCGTCGACGTGGTCGTCCCGCGTCTCGAATGGCCGGCCCCGATGGAGCGGCCGGCATTCGCCCAGGGCGCCA
>JBIOWA010000239.1:0-3746 GCA_044868045.1 Candidatus Limnocylindrales bacterium | reverse complement strand
AGAGATGTCTCAGGTCCGTTTTGAGCGCGAAGGGCCCGTCGGCTCGATCGTCCTGAACCACCCGCCGCAGAACCGGATCGGCCACCAGATGATGCTCGACCTGACCGACGCGGTGGCTGAGGCGTCGGCCAGCGACATCCGCGTCCTGCTGGTGCGCGGCGACGGTCCGGACTTCTGTTTCGGTGGCGACGTCCGCGAGTGGCCGGATGCGACGCCTCACGGGCTTCGCTCGTTCACCTCCAGGGTGAACGCCGCGTTCCGCGCCATCGAGCTGCTGCCGATCCCTACCGTGGCGGTGGTCCAGGGCGCCGCGTATGGCGGGGGCTTTGAGCTCGCGCTCTCGTGCGATTTGATCCTCGCGGCCGAGTCTGCTCACTTTCGGTTCATCGAGGCCACGATCGCCGTGCCTCCGCTCGCCGGTGGTGTCCAGCGGCTGGCTGAGCGCATCGGGCGTTCCGCGGCGGCACGGCTCATTCTGCTCGCTCAGCGCGTGTCCGCGTCCGAGTTGGCCGATCTGCAGGTCGTGGCGAAGGTGGTCGCGGACACCGAGCTGGATGACGAGGCAGCGGCGCTCGCCGCGGAGCTCGCGAGCGGCCCTACCCGGGCGCACGCGGCCACAAAGGCACTCCTGCAGGCGTGGGCGACGGGCGGTCTGGCCACGGCGGACTTGCTGATGCCGGATCTGGTGTCCCATCTGTTCCAGAGCGAGGACGTCGCCGCCGGTCTTGACGCCGCGGTGACTGCTCTGGAGACGGGCGCGAAGCGACCGATGCTGGCCTTCCAGGGGAAGTGAGCTGTGACCGCGATGTCCAGATCCTCGACCGTCGACGTGCCGAGCGAGGCGGATGCGCTGTTGCTCAGCCGGCGCCCGGGCGTCGAGCCCGAGCCCGCTGACTTCGAGCTGACCAGCGTCTCGGTCCCGGCGCCGCGCGACGGAGAGGTCACCGTGCGCAACGTGCTGACGAGCGTCGATCCCTACATGCTGCCCAGGATGCAGGGCCGCTCCTCCTACGCGTCGCCGTTCCCGCTCGGCGAGCCCGTGGCCGCCGACAGCATCGGCGAGGTCGTGGCGAGCGCTCATCTCGGGGTCCCGGTCGGCTCCTGGCTCGTCAGCCACAGCGGATGGCGGACATACGCGACCGTGGCCGGCAGTCCGGCTGACGTGATCGATCGGCAGATCGGCGATCCGGTGGCGTGGATGAGCGTCCTGGGCATGACCGGGATCACCGCCTGGTTCGGCCTGCACGACATCGGGCGCGTCAGGCCCGGCGAGACGGTGCTTGTGAACGCGGCCGCCGGCGCGGTCGGCAGCGTCGTCGTCCAACTCGCCGTGCATGCGGGCGCACGGGTCGTCGCAGTGGCTGGTAGCGCCTCGAAGCTTCGACACATCCGCGAGCTCGGCGCCGACGAGGCGGTCGACTACAACGCGCCCGCGTTCGACGAGGCGCTCGCTCGAGCGTGCGACTCCGGCGTGGACGTGTTTTTCGACAACGTCGGCGGCCGACAGCTCGCGAGCGCCTTGCCGCTCATGCGTCCGCATGGGCGCGTCGTGCTGTGCGGCCGGATGAGCGGCCTTGGTGCCGACGCGGACCCCGGCCTGGTCGACATCGGGCCGGCGGTCCCCAACCGCCTCTCGCTCCAGGGCTTCATCGTGGTCGACCATCTCGATCGCTGGCCAGAGATCCGTAGCGAGCTGGCGGGTCTGTTGGCGCAGGGCGAGCTGCGGCCGGTGATCAGCATCACCGACGGACTCGACCGTGCGCCTCACGCCCTTGCGGGCCTGTATCGGCGCGGCACGAACCACATCGGCAAGAGCCTCGTGCGGATCGCGGAGGACTAGACGGATGCCCAAGGCAAATGACATCGAAGACCAGCCGGGCCCGTTCGCGGTCGTGCGCGAGGACGACGTCGCCATGCGCACGCGCGATGGCGTGACGCTGTACGCGGACGTGTACCGGCCCGCCGCCGCCGAGCCCGTCCCGGTGCTCCTGCGGCGCACGCCGTACGGCAAGCGGGACAACGACCTCGCCGCCGACTTCAGCGAAGCGCGGTACTTCGCATCGCACGGCTACCTCGTCGTCGTCCAGGACACCCGTGGGCGCTTCACGTCCGAGGGCGAGTGGTATCCCCTCGTCCACGAGGCCCAGGACGGATACGACGCCATCGAGTGGGCTGCCGGGATCGCGGGCTCGAACGGCCGCGTGGGGACATTCGGCCAGTCGTACGGCGCGATCTCCCAGTACCTCGCCGCGACGCAACGTCCGCCCCACCTCACCACGTGCATCCCGGTGTCGGCCTACCAGTTGGCGTTTGAGAACTACTGGTACAACAGCGGGGTCCTCGAGCTCTCGTGGCTGCTGAGCTACTTCGTCAACATGGCCGAGGCGATCTTCGCCGCGGACGGCGACGAACAGGCGATCGCCGAGCTCGCGGCGCTCAAGGTCAATCCGGATCAGCGGTTCTCGCCGCTCAAGGATGAGGCCCTGCGGCATCTGCCGATCACCGACTGGATCGACCGTCTCGGTCGTGGCGCGCCCTTCCTGGCGGATCTTCTGGGCAACCCGACCGACGGTCCCTACTGGCATGCCACCGATCTCAGCCGGCAGCTGTTCAACATGGCGGTCCCGATGCTTCACATCGGGTCCTGGTACGACATCGCCAACCGCGATACGCCGCTGTTCTACACCGGGCTCAAGCGGCAGGCGCTCGGGAACCGCGCGCGCGCCGGACAGGCGCTGATCATGGGGCCATGGGCTCACCAACTGCCGTTCAGCCAGCCGACATCGGGCGGAACCGGGGACATCGACTTCGGGCCGCACGCCGCTGTGTCGCTCGTCGAGATCGAGCGGCAGTGGTTCGACCACTACCTACGAGACGACGGCGACGGGCTACCGCGTGCGCCGGTCTCGATCTTCGTGATGGGCGAGAACGTGTGGCGCGAGGAAGAGGACTGGCCACTGGCTCGCGCCGTCCAGACCGAGTACTACCTTCACAGCGGCGGATCGGCCAACACCCTCGACGGTGACGGAACGCTGTCCACCGTGCCGCCAGGCGACGAGCCGAGCGACCGCTACCGCTACGAACCCGATGCTCCGGTCCCGACGGCCGGCGGGCGCACCGTCGGAGGCGGCGTGGCCGACCAACGACCCAACCAGGGGCGACGTGACGTCCTCGTCTACACCGGCCCCAGGCTCACCGAGGACCTCGAGATCACCGGCCCGGTGACGGTCCATCTCTACGCGGCGACAAGCGCCATCGACACCGATTTCATCGCGGTGCTGTCCGACGTTCGACCGGACGGCTACGCCCAGAACCTTGCCGAGGGCATCGTGCGAGGACGCTTCCGTGATTCCTACGCGGTGCCCACACCGCTCGAACCCGGGCGTGTCCACGCGTTCGAGATCCGGCTTTGGAACGTCAGCCACGTCCTGCGCACGGGACACCGGCTGCGGCTGCACATCACGTCCAGCGACTTCCCACGCTGGGAGCGCAACCCCGGCACCTTGGGTCCGTCCGTGAGCGCCACGGAGGCCCTTGCCGCCGATCAGACCGTATTCCACGACCACGAGCATCCGTCGCACGTGATCCTTCCGGTGGTGCCGCGATGAACCCCCTGTCGTTCGAGCCGCTCACGCCGCTCTCGTTTCTGGATCGTGCCGCCGCGACACACGGCAAGCGCGTCGCCGTCGTCGACGGTGAGCAGCGGTGGACCTACGAGGATCTCCACGACCGCTGTCAGCGGCTCG
>JBIOWA010000238.1:0-6875 GCA_044868045.1 Candidatus Limnocylindrales bacterium | reverse complement strand
CCGGGCGTCGATGCCGTCATCGAGAAGTACGCCGCGACGTGGGCGGATTGGTCGGTGCCCGTCATCGTCAACGTGGCGGGCGAATCGGTGAGTGACTACGTCGAGGTGACGCGCCGGCTCGAAGGCGTGCCCGGCATCGCCGCGATCGAGCTCAACATCTCGTGTCCCAACGTCGGCCGTGGCGGGCTGCAATTCGCCATCGACGCCGAGGCAGCCGGCGAGGTCACGGCCGCGGTTCGCCGCGTCACCGATCTGCCACTGCTCGTCAAGCTGTCACCGAACGTGGCGGACATCCGGCCGATCGCCCGGGCGATCGCCGACGCCGGCGCCGACGCGCTGACCGCGATCAACACGCTCTCCGGGATCGCCGTCGCGCCCGGCCGGGATCGACCACTGCTTGGCAACATCTATGGCGGTCTCAGCGGTCCGGCGATCAAGCCGATCGCCCTGCGGATCGTGTACGAGACGGCACAGGCCGTGCGCATCCCGATCGTGGCGATCGGCGGCGTCACCGCGCTCGCCGACGTCCTCGACTTCCTGGCTGTCGGCGCCGTTGCGGTCCAGGTCGGGACGGCGATCTTCGCCGATCCGACCCTGCCGGTCCGGCTCGTCGACGAGCTGGCTGCCGAGTGCCGTCGGGCGGCCGTGGAGTCGCACCGCGACCTGGTCGGGACCGCGCTGCCCAGGCGGGCCGGTGCACCCTCGGTGAAGGGCGTCGAATATCGGCCGTGACGGCTAAGGTACCCGCGTGACCACGCTCAAACCCGTCGCCGACGCCGCTGCCCGGACCGCCGTCGCGCTGCGCACCGAGGCGCTGTTCCGGGCGTCCGGCGCATTCCGCGAGGGCCATTTCCTGCTCAAGAGTGGCCGGCACGGCGACGCCTACGTCGAGAAGTTCGCGGTCCTGTCCGACCCGGCCGCCACGAGCGAGCTGTGCGGTTTCTGGGCAGGACGCATGCGCGCGGCCGCGCGGCCGGACGGACGTCCAGCGGTCGACCTCGTCGCCGGCCCGACGACCGGCGGCGTGATCCTGGCGTTCGAGACCGCGCGCCAGATCGGGACCCGGAGCATCTTCGCCGAGGAGGTACGCGACGCCGACGGCGGCACGCACCGCGAGTTCCGGCGCGGCTTCACGATCGATCCCGGTGAACGGGCCCTGCTCGTCGACGACATCCTGACGACCGGCGGCTCGCTGCTGGCGATGATCCCGGCCGTCGAGGCGTTCGGCGGCGAGATCGTGGAATGTGCGGTCCTGGTGGACCGGAGTGGCGGCCGCGAAACGCTGACCTCGCCGACGTCTGGCCGCGTATACCCGCTGCGCGCGCTGTGGCAGCTGGATCTGCCGACCTACGAGCCGGGCCCCGCGACGTGCCCGCCATGCGCGGCGGGCGACCCGCTGGTCGCGCCGGGGAGCACCGGAACGACAAACTCCGTCTGACGGGTGGATCGCCGGACGACGCTACGCCTCGGGCTTCTCGCCGCCGTGGTCGCTGCCGCGGTCGCCGGGGCGGCCCTCCTGAGCTCGCGCATCACGCCGGGAACGGCGGATGCGACCGGTGTCGTCGTGGGGGTGGATTCCTCGGGCGGCCTTGGCGACGTCCGCGGTTTCACGCTCCGTATCCCCGGCGGCGAACTGCTGACCTTCAGCCTGCGCGCCCTCGAGAACGCCGCGGAGTTCCCACCCGGGCATCTCGCGGAGCACCAGGCGACCGCCTCTCCTGTCCGGGTCGTGTATCGGATGGATGGATCGGAGCGGCTCGCGATCCACCTGGAAGACGCTCCACGCTGAGCTGACCAGGCCCATCGCAGGTCGCGGTCGCTCGCCGCTGCGTCGGGTGCAAGAAGGCCGATTCCCCTTGCGCGAAACGCATCAACGGTCGCGCACGTGCGGCTCGTGCGCCGATTTCTTGCATTGGACGCATAAAGACGAGGGCCGGCGGCACGCGCAGGGCTATGTCTTGCATCGCACGCAGCGTTCGAGCGTTTCGAAGCTGGATCACCGAGGGCCGGCGACCGTAGATACCACTCATGCAAGGTCGGCCGCGAACGCGCTGACCCGGTGGCGACCTATTCGACGGCCTTGAGTGCCGCCTCCAGTTCCTCGTCGCTGAAGATCAGCATGAACGACGCGGTCACGATGCCGTCCCTATCGACTACGAACACCCAGGGTTCGGTGGGCAGGCGCCACTCGTTCGTGGCCGCGGTCGGAGTCAGCTGTGGTGGATCGCCGGTCAGCACTGGCTGCAGTTGCCCGTCCTTGAACTCGAGCTGATACGGCTCGACGTTGATGACCGTCACGCCCGGATGGCGCGCCGCGATCGGCTTGAGTCGATCGAGCGTCGGTCCGCACTGCTTCGAGGTGCAGAATTTCGGTGTCGCGAACGCGACGACGAACGGCTTCCTGGCGGCGACGGCATCGGCGATCGAGGTCTCGTAGAACGCCGCCACCGGCGACGTGTCCGTCGAGATCTTGGCGACGTCACCGCCGACGTCGGCGAGGGTCGGCGTGTCGGAGGCCGGCGCCTTGTCGCCGATGGCCACGACGCTCGACGTGGGCTGGACGTCGAAGCCGACGCGGATCGATTCGGGCGCCTCTCCCTTGGCCGCGGTCGTGAACTGGGCGCCGTAGGCACCGGCGGTCTTGAGGTCGGCATCGAAGACATACACGCCGACGGACGGCTCGATCGCCCAGATGAATGTCGCCGGGCCCTCGGCGACGGGCTTGGCCGGGTCGGCGCCCAGGTCGAACAGCTGGACATCGACCGTTCGGTCGGGCCGGGCAACCGGCACGTTCCTGGCGTCGAGGAACGAGAACATCAGCCGCGTCCTGCCGCAGGCGATCGTCCCGCCCGGGTTGATGACCTGCGGGTAGACCGTTGGCTGTTGGGATGCGAGGTCCCAGCCCTCGGGCGTGCCCTGGGGCTCCGGCGTCGTAGGGCAGGCCGCGACCGCGGGTGAGCCGCTTGCTCCGGCCGCGGCCGAGCCGCTCGGAGTTACGGCCGAGCGGCCGGGAGACGCAGTGACCGGCACGCCACCCGTCGGACTGCTGCATGCCGCGAGCGCCAGGACGATGGCGCCGAGGATCGGGAGGCCGGAATGACGGGTCACGAGCCGAAGCGTAGCCGAGGTCGCGTGACCTGACTGCCGGTGACCGAGCGCGCGCTAGAATGCGGCCTGCATCCCCGGCCCAGGGCCGCCAGGAGACCCCTTGACCCGCTTCCAGAAGCTTGCCGCGTCGACCCTCGGAACGGCCATCCTGCTCGTCACGGTCGGAGTCATCGTCCGCGCCACCGACTCCGGTCTCGGCTGCCCGGATTGGCCGTTGTGCCACGGCCAGCTGCTGCCGCCACTCGGCGATTCGAAGGCATGGATCGAGTGGGTCCACCGAACCCTTGCGGCGATCATCGGGTTCGAGATTCTGGGCTTGGCGCTGGTCGCCTGGCTCGACCATCGCGACCGCCGCTCGCTCTTGTGGCCGTCGTTCGGGGCAGTGGGGTTCGTCGGGTTCCAGGCCTGGCTCGGGCGGGAGACGGTCCGACTCGGGAACAGTGGCGAGTCGGTCACGGCGCACCTGGCTGCTGCGATGCTGCTGGTCGCCCTGCTGGTGTTCGTGACGGTCCGTGCCGGTTTCCGGGCCCGTCTCGGGCATCGCGGCGATAGCCATCGGTTCACGCTGCTCGCTGCGTTCGCGGCGCTGTCCACGTTCGCGCTGCTGCTCTTCGGGTCGCACGTGACCGCGACCGACACCGCGCTGGTCTTCCCGGACTGGCCGCTGATGAACGGGACGTTGTTCCCGACGCTGACCGAGCTGACGTCGCCGCACGTCCTGCACCGCTGGGTCGCCGTCGTGGTCGGTGCGATCGTGGTCGGCGTTGCGGTCGTCGCCGCCCGGACCCAGCGCGACCGCCCGACGCTCGTCCGCCTGTCCGTCGCCGCGGCCGCCTTGTTTGCGATCTAGGTCCTGGTCGGTGGGCTGCAGGTCCTGACCCAGCTGTCCGCGTGGTCCCAGACCCTGCATCTGGCCCTGGGAGCCGTGATCTTCGCGATCCTCGTCGGCCTGGCGGTGACCAGCTTCTATGCGGCACAGGTCGTGGCGACCGGCACGGACCGGGGTGCCGGCACGGACCTGGGCGACGTCGACCGCGGCAACCGTCGCGACCCGCGTGCCGCGCCCCAGACGACCGGCGATCGGATCCGCGCTTACATCGCCCTGACCAAGCCTAGGATCATCGAGTTGCTCCTGGTGACTACCGTCCCCGCGATGGTCCTCGCGACGCGCTGGGTCCCGGGGATCGATTGGGGAGACTGGGGCTGGCGGGTCGCCTGGACGCTCATCGGCGGGACGCTCGCCGCGGGTAGCGCGAACGCGATCAACTGCTACCTCGACCGCGACATCGACGAGCTGATGGCTCGGACCCGTCGTCGACCGCTGCCCGCGCACCAGGTGGAACCCGAGCATGCCGTGGTCTTCGGGATCGTCCTCGGCGTCGTGTCGTTCGGGCTCATGGCCTGGACGATCAACCTGCTGGCAGCGTTCCTGACCCTCCTCGCCATCGCGTTCTACGTGGTCGTGTACACCATGCTGCTGAAGCGATCGACGCCGCAGAACATCGTGATCGGGGGCGCGGCCGGGGCATTGCCGCCGGTCATCGGCTGGGCCGCGGTCACCGGCAATGTCGGGATCCCGGCGCTGATCCTGTTCGCACTGGTCTTCTACTGGACGCCGCCCCATTTCTGGGCGCTGTCGCTGCGGATCCGCAAGGACTACGCCGCGGCCGGCGTCCCGATGCTCCCCGTCGTGCGCGGCATTCCCGAGACGACCCGCCAGATCGCTCTGTACACATTGCTGATGGTCGCGATCTCGCTCGTCCTGTGGCCCGTCGCGCAGATGGGCCTGATCTATCTCGGTGCGGCGGTGGGGCTTGGGACGGTCTTCATCTGGCAGGCGATCGCGCTGTGGCGCCAGGGAGCATCGGAACAGGCCTCGACGCAGGGTGCGATCCGCCTCTACCGCTACTCCATCAGCTATCTGTCACTGCTGTTCCTCGCCATCGCGGTCGACGCGATCATCCTGACGACGTAACGACGCCGCGACGAAGCGCGGGCGTCCGACGACGCCCGGTCGCACGCGCCGCCTGTCACCATGCCCGGCATGCAGATCCACTTCCTCGGCGGGGCCACGACCGTCACGGGCTCCCAGTTCCTCGTCACGACCGAGCGGGCCAGGGTCCTCGTCGACTGCGGGATGTTCCAGGGCAGCCCGAACGAGTCGATCCGCAACCGCATCCCATTCGCGTTCACGCCGTCCGAGCTCGATGCGGTCGTCCTGACCCACGCCCACCTCGACCATTGCGGCCTGCTGCCGCTGCTGGTCAAGTCGGGCTTCGACGGGAAGATCCACGCGACGGCGGGCACGGCCGAGCTCGCCACACTGGTCCTGCTCGACTCGGGGCATTTGCACGAGGAGTTCGCCAAACGCGAGGCGCGCTGGGAGAAGCGGCATCCAGAGCTGGTGGCAGCTGACGACCGCGCGGAGGCCGAGGCGTATCAGGCGGCGGTCGATCTCGCCGCCGCGGGCGGCTCGGAGGAGGCCGTCGCGGAAACGGCAGATGCGCCGCAGGCCGCGGTGGAAACGGCCACGGCTGTCGCGGAGTCGATGACGGCTGCGACCTCGCCGCCGTCCGAGGCGGGAGAGCACGTCGAGACCTCGATCGAGCCCGAGCCGCCCCACGTCTGGCCGACCGATCCCGAAGCCGATCTGCGCACCCAGCCGCCGACGATCGACATCGACCTCGACCTGCCGCTCTACACCGTCAAGGACGCAGAGCGCGCGCTCGAGCACCTACGCCCGATCGACTACGACCAGGAGCGCGAGGTCGCGCCCGGCGTGTGGGCCACGTTCCTCGATGCCGGGCACATCCTGGGCTCGGCGATCATCCGATTGCGTGTCCAGGAACGCGACGGCGGGGAGGAGCGCGTCATCGTCTGCTCGGGCGACCTCGGCCGGCCCGGGACGCCGATCATCCGCGACCCGACCTACCTGACCGCCGCGGACTACGTGCTCGTCGAGTCGACGTACGGCGGCCGCGAACACGAGCCGCAGGACGAGGCGATCCGCATCCTGGCCGAGACGATCCGTCTCGTTGCCGATGCGGGCGGGGTACTGCTGGTTCCCTCGTTCGCGATCGGGCGGACGCAGGAGGTCGTCTGGGAGCTCGATCGCCTCATCGACAGCGGCGAGATCCCGTCCCTGCCGCTCTATCTCGACTCACCGATGGCGTCCAAGGCCACCGAGATATACCGGCGTCACAGCGACTACTTCGACGACGAGACGGCGCAACTCCTGCGCGAGGGCGAAACCCCGCTCGACTATCCGGCACAGGTCATCACGAACGACGTCAGGGATTCCCAAGCGATCGAACGGGCGCCGAGGCCGTACATGATCGTTG
Source organism: Candidatus Limnocylindrales bacterium (assembly GCA_044868045.1). Taxonomy (GTDB): domain Bacteria; phylum Chloroflexota; class Limnocylindria; order Limnocylindrales; family CSP1-4; genus SPCO01. Next base: position 426 of record JBIOWA010000238.1, on the reverse strand, counting down.
CCTCGAACGGCATGTTGACCGGCGGGCGGGTCGTGGGGCACCTGCGACAGCTGATCGACGACCCGAACGCGACGATCCTGTTCGTCGGCTACCAGGGGGAGGGGACGCTCGGGGCCCACCTCCAGGCGGGCGCTCGCACTGTCCGCCTGGACGGGCAACCGCGCGACGTTCGCTGCAAGGTGCGCTCGATCAGCGGGTTCTCGGCCCACGCCGACGAGAGCGAGCTGCTCGGTTGGCTCGGCCGGTTCGTCGATGGCAAGCAGCCCGGCGACGCGGGGTATCCGCGGCGCGTCTTCCTGGTCCACGGCGACCCGGAGGCGCAGATCGCCCTGGAGCCGAAGGTCCGGGAGCTGGGCCTGGCGACGCACATCCCGCATTGGCACGAGCGAGTGACGTTGGAGTAAGCGGGGGCGCCTGGGCGCGACC
>JBIOWA010000237.1:0-3666 GCA_044868045.1 Candidatus Limnocylindrales bacterium | reverse complement strand
CGGGTGGGCGAGCCTGTCGTGCTGACGGGTTGCGGCACGTCCGAACACGCCGCCATCGGGGCCGCCGCGATCCTGCGCGACGCGGTTCGCGCGGCCGACATCCGGGCTCCGGGACATTCGGCTCGTCTCGAGCCGGTGGCAGCCCAGGCATTCGAGCTGTCGCTCGACCCTCCGTCGAGCGGCCTCGTCATCGGCGTCACACACGAGGGCGGCACACCCGCGACGAACGCGGCCCTCGAGGCGGCCCGCGCTGCCGGCGCCCGAACGGCGGTCATCACCCTGACCGATCGGTCGCCCGCCGCGGACCTCGCCGACGTCGTCATCGAGACCGACGAGCTCGACCAGAGCTGGTGCCATACGGTCGGCTACGTCAGCCCGCTCGTCGTCGCGGCGGCGATCGGCGCGCACCTGGTCGGGCGGCCGGTCGATGCATCGTTCCGGTTCGCGGTCCGGGATGCGTTGGCGGCCGGCCTCGAACGGGCATCGATCGCCGAGGCCGTCGCCGGTCGACTCGAGGGGTCGCGGCCGATCCTGGCGATCGCGTCAGGAGTCGATCGCGCGGCCGGCCTCGAGCTCGTCCTCAAGATCGAGGAGGGCGCGTGGATCCCGGGTGCGTATCGGGACGTCGAGACGTTCCTCCACGGCCACCTCGCCGCCACCGATGAGGGCACCGGGCTCGTCGTCGTCCTCGCCGATCGGGAGCGGCGGACCGAGCGGCAGACCCGGTCGATCGGCGCGCTCCGGGCGGCCCGCGCGATCGGCATGGAAACCGCGGCCATCGTGGCGGCCGATGCGGCCGTGGACGTGCCGACAGAGCTGACGTCGGCCGGGCGGATCGTCGTTCCGGAGTCGCCGGACCTGCCCGCCCCGGTCGCGGCGTTGCTCGGGACGGCGACGCCATTGCAGCTGCTGACCGAACGGTTAGCCCGGGCGCGAGGCGTCAATCCCGATCCCATCCACCGCGACGTCGAGCGGTACGTGACGGCCGCCGAGGCCGCCGAGAGCTAGCTCCTTGCCTGAGAGCGGCCAGGGTAGCGGGTCCCTGCCGGAAGAGATGGGCTCGATGTTCTGTGCATCAGCCATCGGCTCAGACCCGCCCGACGAGCTCCTTGCCCATCACGTCGATGTGTTCGAGGTCCCAGGGCAGGAAGTCCTGGAGCATGATCCGCTCGATGCCGGCCGCCGCGAACCCCTCGAGCTGTGCCCGGGCCTCGTCGGGCGTCCCGTAGACCCAGCGCGAGCGCCGCTCGTCCAGCCACCCCCTGCCCGACTCCGAATCCGCGCCGAACGCCGCCATCAAGGCGCGCTCCCGTGACTTGACCTCACGCTCCGTCCGACCGACGAGCACGCCGGCCATCGCCGATCGCGCCAACGTCAGCGGATCCCGCCCGATCGCCCGGCACGCCTCCTCGAGCTTGCCGCGGACGTCGGCTGCGCGTTCCGGTGAGGCCGAGCTGAGGTTGTATTCGTCCGCGTAGCGGGCGGCCAACCGGTACGACCGAGCCGTGCCCCCGCTGCCGACGATGATCCGCGGCCGCTTCCCGCCGACGGGCGTCGTCGGGCGCCCCGGCGCATCGAGGGGCCGCGGCCGGAACAGGGCGCCGTCGATATGGATGCCGGCGATCCCGTCGAACGACCAGCCGTCGGGTTCGCCCCACAGGCCGTTGAGGATCGCGAGCTCGTCCTCGAGCAGGTCGGCCCGCCGATCGATCGGCGGGAACGCCAACCCGAGCTGGCGATGCTCCTCGTCGTTCCAGCCCGCGCCGACACCGACCTCGACGCGGCCGCCGCTCATCTCGTCCACGGTCGTGACGACCTTGGCGAACACGCCCGGGTGGCGGAACGTGACGGGCGAGACCAACGCGCCGATCGTGATCCGCTTCGTTTCGCGGGCGAGGCCGGCAAGGACGGACCAGGCGTCGGTCGTCGGTTGCCCGGCCTCGCCGGGGAAGCTCGCGAAGTGATCGGACCGGAAGAATGCGTCGAAGCCGTTGGACTCAGCGCGTCGAGCGGCGGCAAGCTGGTCGTCATAACTCATCCCCTGCTGGGGCTCGAGCATCAGGGCATAACGCATCCGGCACTCCTGCAGTCGATGCTTGATTCATTCGCGTTGACAGGATAGTTGACATCGCTACAATAGTTCACGTGCCACGAACTATTGTTGCGGAACGGTTGCGGCTGACGAAGGCGGCGACTGCCCCCGATCGTTACGCCCCCATCATCGCCGACTTCCGGGCGGCCATGACGATGCTCAAGTGCGCCTCGAGCGAGCGCGTCCTTCGCCTCGGCATCAGCATGGCGCAGCTCAACATCCTCTACACGCTCGAGCGCAACGGCGAGATGCCGATGAGCCGGCTGGCCGAGCTCCTCAATGTCTCCCTCTCGAGTGCGACCGGTCTCATCGACCGGATCGAGGAGCGCGGTTACGTCGAGCGGACCCGCGTCCCCGAGGACCGGCGCGTCGTCAAGATCCGCGTGACCTCGGACGGCTTGCGGATGCTCGATGCGATCGATGCGCTGAGCGACGACCTCCTCCGGGATGTGCTCGGTCGCCTCGCGCCGTCGAAGCTCGGCGGCGTGGCGGAGGCCGCCTCGGCGCTCCGACAGGCGTTGGCCGTCTCGACCGGCCGGGTCCCGACGGATCCCCACGCCGCCTCCATCCCTGCTCCACGATCCTCGTCGACCCTCCGGGGTGTCGAGCGCCCCCACCACTCTCACCCAGCACGGAAGGACTGACCCTATGGAATCGTTCCCCGACACGAACGGGCGAACGCCCACGCTCGCCGAAGACCCGGCACTCGGGCTGAGCCACCGCGCGAAGCTGGAGATCCTCTTCGCGGTCCTGCTCGGCCTGTTCCTGGGCGCCCTCGACCAGACGATCGTCGGACCGGCGCTGCCCACCATCGTGACCAAGCTCGCCGGCAACGACTACTACGTCTGGGCCGTCACGATCTACCTGCTCACGAGCACGATCAGCGTGCCGTTCTGGGGCAAGCTGTCCGACCTGTACGGCCGCAAGCCGATCTTCATGATCGGCATCGTCATCTTCCTGGTCGGTTCGGCCCTATCCGGCCTGAGCCAGAACATGGCCATGCTCATCGCGTTCCGCGGGCTCCAGGGCATCGGCGCAGGTTCGCTGTTCCCGGTCGCGCTGGCGGTCATCGGTGACCTGTTCACCCCGGCCGAGCGCGGCAAGTACCAGGGCCTGTTCGGTGCGGTGTTCGGCATCGCGTTCATCGTCGGCCCGCTCGTCGGTGGGTTCCTGACCGAGCAGATCAGCTGGCACTGGATCTTCTACGTCAACATCCCGATCGGCCTGGTGTCGCTGTTCTTCATCTATCGGCTGCTGCCGACGGTGAAGAATCCTCGCGCGACGCGGAACTTCGACCTCATCGGGGGGACGATCTTTACGGTCGCCATCTCATTCCTGCTCGTCGGCCTGACCAACAAGCAGTTCGGCGAGTGGACCGACCAGACCGTCGGCGGGTTCATCGTGATCGGCCTGATCGGCGTGGTGCTCTTCGTCCTGGCGGAATCTCGCGCCAAGGAGCCGATCGTCCCGCTCAACCTGTTCCGGATCCGGACCTACACGAGCTCCATGATCTCGACCTTCTTCGCGAGCTTCGCGTTCTTCGGCGCGATCATCTTCCTGCCCCGCTGGTTCCA
>JBIOWA010000236.1:0-5612 GCA_044868045.1 Candidatus Limnocylindrales bacterium | reverse complement strand
CACCGCGGCCGAGCGGTGACGCGTCCTCGGGGGCAGGGCCTCGTCGAGTATGGCCTGATCGCGGCGTTGTCCGGCGCGCTAACGGTCGTATGGCTCGTGGTTTTCGGGGGCACGGTTTCGGACGCGCTCATCGCGATCGGGATCGCGATCGACCAGGCGACTGGCGGCTGATCAAGGGGTCCGGTGCGCCGAGACGACCGTCAGTACCATCGTCTCAGTGTCGGTTCCTGGCAGCGCTCCCTATAGTGGCCCAGCCCTCGACCGAGGGTGAGTACTCATCCAGGGAGGCAGCCAGCATGGCGCTCTTCAACGATCTGTATCTTCGCGTGGTGGAGAAGGTCCGCCGCGACGAGGATGGCCAGGGTCTCGCGGAGTACGCGCTGATCCTCGCGCTCATCGCGATCATCGCGATCGTCGCCCTCATCTTCCTGGGCGGCCAGGTCAGCAAGATCCTGAGCACGGTGGGCAACTCGGTCTAGGCCGATCCACTAAACGCACGACGACCGCCGTGCCCTCCGGGGCCCGGCGGTCGTTCTGTTTCCGGTCCGCAACGAGTAGGACCATATGCCCATTTCAAGCAGCCGGGCAGCCTCGTACGGTGCGCACCAACAGGGACGTGCCCTGCTGGGAAGTCGGGAGCCCAATCCCGACCCGGCGATCGGTCGAAATGACCGTCGTCCGGAGACACCACTACGGCATCTGGGCAGTTGACACTCCCGAAGGCCGCACGTACCTTGACGCCGCCTCCGCACGCGGGGAGCTTTGTGGAAAGGAGGTAACCCCCTTAAATGAACGCTCTTTATCTTCGTGTCATGGAACTCATCCATCGTGACGAGGAGGGCCAGGGTCTCGCCGAGTACGCGCTGATCCTCGCGCTCATCGCGATCATCGCGATCGTCGCCCTCATCTTCCTGGGCGGCCAGGTCAGCAAGATCCTGAGCACGGTCGGCAACTCCGTCTAGACGGGATCCGATCCGCATGATCGAGGCCGCCGGGTCGTTCTTATAGGCAAGGCGGTCTCGCTCTCATCGGGGGCAATAGTGCCCACCTCACGTGAAAGGAGGTGAGACTCAAATGGTTTCGTTGCTCGCGACGCAACTTCATCACCTGTTCAACAACGACGACGACGGTCAGGGACTGGCCGAGTACGCACTGATCCTCGCGCTCATCGCGATCATCGCGATCGTCGCCCTGATCTTCCTGGGCGGCCAGATCTCGGAAAAGCTGAGCACAGTCGGCAACAGCGTCTAACGGCTCGAGCCGCTAACAACTGAACCCGCTGACGACCCGTCCGGACCAACGTCCCGACGGGTCGTTCCATGTCACCGGGAACCTTGCAGTGAACCTTGCGGCGTGCGGGGCTTCCTCCGGTTTCCTACCACGGGGTCCTAGCCCATTGGTATAGTCGCGCGCCACTTTGGCTTTGCTACAGTGGTGCCACCTGTCACATCACGACTCGGGGAGAGGTCTCTTGAAGCGATCCAATCGATTGGTCCTGCTCGTCGGGGTCTTCCTCGCGATCGTCGCATTCATCGCGATCATCGTCCTCAATTCGCGACCGCCCCAGCCGACGACGCCTGCAGAAGTCGAGCAGCCGACCGTCGTCGCCGCTACCAACATCCCATTGGGCGCGAAGATCACCGCGGAAATGGTGACCATCAAGAACCTCGCGCCGTCGGGACGCAGCGCTGGCGCGTTTGGCGACATCTCCCAGGTCCTGAACAAGACGGTCCGTCAGGATGTCGTCACGGACCAGCAGCTGACACCGGATACCTTCGGCGCGACCTCGCAGGGCCAGATCATCGATATCGAGGTTCCGCCCGGCAAGCGCGCGATCACCGTCGAGGTCGACCAGGTCACGGGCGTCGGCACGGTCATCAAGACCGGCGACTACGTGGACATGGTCGTGCTCTTCCCGCCCGATCAGTTCCCGGTGATCACGGCCAATCCCCAGGACAATACGTTCACGGTCGTCGCCGGCCTCAACGGGACCAGCACGAAGCTCCTGCTCCAGGGCATCCAGGTGATCGGCACGCTGTTGCCGCCGGCGCCTGCTCAGCCGCAGGCCCAGGAGGGCCAGCAGCCCACGGCCCCATCTGGGACGGCGCTCCAGGAAGGACAGCACGAGATCGTCGCCCTGTCCGTCGACGCCCAGATGGCGGAGGTCATCAAGTTCGTCCAGGTGGCCGGCAACGTCTCGCTGATCCTTCGTTCCGCCGACGACTTCCGGGATCCGAATACCGGCCTGCCGCTGGAAACCCCGCCGCTGCCGGACGAGACGACCGGCATCATCCTCAAGACCCTCGTGGACCGCTACGGCGTCCTTCCGCCGGAGCTGATCGAGACGGTCCTCCCGGAGCAACCACGACGATAGAAGACCAGCCGGCGCTCCCTGCCGGTTCACCCTGACCCAGCGCGACGGGCGTGATGGACCAACCGGTCCCGCGCCCGTCGTCGTGGAAACGGACATCAACTCCCAACCCCACTTAACCGACCACAAAGCGCGAGCGAGAGCCAGACCCTCAGATGGCCGAACAGATCCGAGTCCTGATCGTCGACGACATCCCGGAGACGCGCGATCACCTGTCGAAGCTTCTCGGCTTCGAAGGCGACATCGACGTGGTCGGGGCGGCGGCGTCGGGGGCAGAGGCGCTCCGGCTGGCGTCATCGCTGAAGCCGGACATCGTGCTGATGGACATCAACATGCCGGACATGGACGGCATCGCGACGACCGAGCAGCTGTCCCGGGACAACCCAACAGCATCGATCATCATGATGTCGGTCCAGGGCGAGGCGGACTACCTCCGTCGCTCGATGCTCGCCGGCGCACGCGAGTTCTTGGTCAAGCCGTTCAGCAGTGACGAGCTGACCGCCTCGATCCGCGGCGTGTTCAATCGGGAACGCGAGAAGCAGAGCCGGATCGTCGCCGCCGGACCCACGGGCAGTGGCAGCGCGGTCGTCGCACAGACGGAGTCCGGCGAACCCGGTCAGGTCGTCGCGGTCTTCAGCCCCAAGGGCGGGGTGGGGCGCACGACGGTCGCCGTGAACCTGGCAGTCGCCGCCGCGACCGAGCTCGGCAAGAAGGTCGTCCTCGTCGATGGCTCCTTCCAGTTCGGCGACGTGGGCGTCCTGCTCAACCTGAACCCGAAGAACAAGTCGATCGCCGATCTCGTCCCAGAGCTCGACCAGGCCGGCCACGAGGTGGAATCGATCGATACGTTCGTGATCAACCATTCAGCCGGCATCCGCGTCCTGCTCGCACCGCCGTCGCCGGAGATGGCCGAGCTGATCAAGCCGGACGGCGTGCGGCGTGTCATCGAGGCGCTGCGCATGAGCCACGACCTCGTGGTGGTCGATTGCACCGCGTTCTTCAACGACACGACGCTGGCGATCCTCGACGCAGCGGATACGATCCTCACGATGCTGAGTCTTGAGATCACGAGCATCAAGAACATGCGCCTCTTCCTCGAGGTGGCCGACCAGCTCGGCTACGAAGGAGGTAAGGTCCGGCTCGTGCTGAACCGCGCCGACTCGGCGCTTGGCATCCGGGTGACGGACGTCGAGCATTCGATCGGGCGCAAAGTGGACGAGACGATCGTGAGCGACGGGCGTAGCGTGGTCTACGCGTTGAACCGTGGCGTACCGTTCTTTCTCAGCAATCGGGAGGCGCAGGTCTCCCAGGACATCCTGCGCCTGGCCCGCGCCGTCGTCGGCGAACGATCGACGGTTGCGCCCGCCAGGGAAGACGATCGCAAGGCACCGCAGAAGAAGTCGTTGTTCGCATGGCGCTGATCGCAGGTTTCGATCAGGCCGACCAGTTCCGACCCTCGGGGCGAGAAGGGGTGTAGGTCATGTCCCTGTTGAAACGGATCGAGAGCGCTCGACCGGGTAGTGGCGGTGAGGCGCCGGCGGCCGGGCCGCCCGGCTCGAACCTGCCGGCTCCCGCCGGTGGGCCACCGTCGATACCGTCCGTGCCGCGGCTCCAGACGCAGGCACCAGTGCGCGAATCGTTCCGGGACGTCAAGTTCCGGATCCAGAACCGCGTCATCCAGGACCTGGACCCGAAGCTCGACCTGTCCAACCAGGTCGAGGTGCGCCGTCAGATCGAGGAGATCTTCGGCAAGGTCATCGACGAGGAAGGCCTCGCACTGACCCGGGCCGAGCGCGTCCGGATGCTCGAGCAGATCACGGACGAGATCATCGGCCTCGGTCCACTCGAGCCGCTCCTGCGCGACGAGTCGATCACTGAGGTCATGGTCAACGGACCTCGCCAGGTCTACATCGAACGCTCCGGCAAGCTCGAGCTGACCAACGTCGTCTTCCAGAACGACGACCACGTCATGCGCATCATCGACCGCATCATCGCCCCGATCGGTCGACGCGTGGACGAGTCGTCGCCGATGGTCGACGCCCGCCTGACCGACGGGTCGCGCGTCAACGCGATCATCCCGCCCCTGTCGCTGGTCGGGCCGGTGATCACCGTCCGGAAGTTCTCGGCGTCGCCGTTCACGGTCGACGACCTGATCCGTTTCGGCACCGCGACCGCAGACATGTTCGACTTCCTGCGGGCATGCGTGGAGGCACGGCTGAACATCTTCGTGTCCGGCGGTACCGGTTCGGGCAAGACCACGACCCTCAACGTGCTCTCGTCGTTCATCCCGAACGACGAGCGGATCGTCACGATCGAGGATGCCGCCGAGCTCCAGCTTCGCCAGGAGCACGTCGTGACGCTCGAGTCGCGACCACCCAACATCGAAGGCAAGGGCGCCATCCCGATCCGCGAGCTCGTGCGCAACGCCCTTCGTATGCGCCCCGATCGCATCATCGTCGGCGAATGCCGGTCGGGTGAGGCGCTGGACATGCTCCAGGCCATGAACACCGGCCACGACGGATCGATGTCGACCGGCCACGCGAACTCACCGCGTGACATGCTCTCCCGGCTCGAGACGATGGTGCTGATGGCGGGCGTCGACCTGCCCTTGCGCGCCATCCGCGAGCAGGTGGCCTCCGCGGTCGATCTCATCGTCCAGCAGAGCCGCCTCAAGGACGGGACCCGGAAGATCGTCAACATCACCGAGGTCCAGGGCATGGAGGGCGACGTCATCGTCATGCAGGACGTGTTCGTCTTCGAGCAGACAGGCGTCGTCGAGGGCAAGATCCAGGGTCGCCTCAAGCCGACCGGGATCCGGCCCAAGTTCGTCGAGAAGTTCGAGGTGATGGGCATCAACCTGCCGCCTGGACTGTTCGGCTTCACGTATTGATGTAGGGGGAAGGAGACCGGTCGTGGATCCGCTCACACTCGGGGTCGCTGGCGTCGCCGCTCTCGCGATCCTTTTGATCGCGGTCGGCATCGCGAGCTCCGGCAGCTCCGGCATCTCGGACCGCCTCGAGCGGTATGCGTCGGGCCGCCAGGAAGGCAAACCGACATCGACCGGGCAGGGACCGATCAGTGACCTGATCGCCCAGAGCCAGGCGCTCGCGAACCTCAACAAGGTTGTCGAGGGCCGCGACTTCGGCGCCAACCTCGCTCGCGAGCTGGCGCGCGCCGACCTGCGCCTCAAGCCGTCGGAGTACCTGTTCATCTGGGCAGGCTCGACGCTCGGCGTGCCGGT
>JBIOWA010000235.1:0-13664 GCA_044868045.1 Candidatus Limnocylindrales bacterium | reverse complement strand
GCATAGAGCAGGTGGCCGATCGCCTCCTTCGGCAGGTCGCGCACCGGGGCCTTGAAGTCCCAGCCGTGGACATCGCAGACGGCTTCGAGGATCTTCATCCGCCATGACGCGTCGGTCGACAGCAGGCCGGTCGTGCCGAGGGCGCCCGCACCGAGGCTCTTGCTCGGATCCGGGATCAGCAGCGACGGGTCGATCTCGAGCTTGGTCCCGAGCCCGGTACACGTCGGGCAGGCGCCGTGCGGCGAGTTGAAGGAGAACGAGCGTGGCTCGAGCTCGTCGATGGTGAACCCGTCGTACGGGCAGCTGTACTTCTCGCTGTAGCGCCGCTCCTCGAAGTCCGGCTGCTCCTCGTCCCTCGGCGCCGGCGCGATCAGGACGACCCCTTCACCGAGCCGCAGGGCGGTCTCGATCGAGTCGGCGAGCCGGGAGGCATCCGGGTCGGGGATGACGATGCCGGTCTCCGGATCGATCGGCCGGCCGTCGGCCGCGCGCTGCGCGCCGTCCGGCGCGTCGGCGTGGCGGACGATGTAGCGGTCGACCACGACCTCGATCGAGTGGCGCTTGTACTTGTCGAGTTTGGGGGCGTCGGCGATGTCGTGCGACTCCCCGTCGACGCGGACACGCACGAAGCCCTGCCGGCGGGCGGCGTCGATGATCCGATCGCCCTCGGTCTTGCGGTCCTTGATCAGCGGACCGAGCACGAGCAACCGCGTGCCTTCCGGCAAGGCGAGCACCTGGTCGACGATCTGCTGGACGCTCTGGCGCTCGATGGCATGGCCGTTGGGGCAATGCGGGACGCCGATCCGCGCGAAAAGGAGGCGCAGGTGGTCGTAGATCTCGGTGACGGTCCCGACCGTGGATCGCGGGTTGCGGCTCGCACCCTTCTGGTCGATCGAGATCGCCGGCGACAGGCCGTCGATCTGGTCGACGTCCGGCTTCTCCATCTGCCCGAGGAACTGCCGGGCATAGGCGCTCAGGCTCTCGACATACCGCCGCTGACCCTCGGCGTAGATCGTGTCGAACGCCAGGCTGGACTTGCCGGAGCCGCTCAGACCGGTGATGACGACGAGCCGGTCGCGCGGGAAGGCGACCGTGACGTCCTTGAGGTTGTGTTCGCGCGCTCCGCGCACGACGAGCTGGTCCTGGGGCACGTGCCAAGTCTACCGGATGAGCGGGATTTGGAACAGGTGTTCGCCGGGTGGCCGATCATCCTCGCCGCCTCCGGGCGTAGTCCGGGGGGCCGCCCTCGGGCGTGTCGGAACCCGCCCCTCCGTCAACGCAGGAGCAACGCCGCGTTGGTGATCCCGCCGATGAGTCCCGCGGCAATGGCCAGCGCGAGCGGCAGCCCCCCGACCGTGGACCAGATCCCCCGTCTGCCGCGTGCCCCGGCGGCCACGCCGAGGGCGATCACCAGACCGATCAACAGCAACTTGGCGAACACGACGGCCGGCGTCCCGAGGCCGACGAACAGCCCGCGGACCAGCGGATTGGCTTCTGCCGACGCTCCGTGGCCGGCGACCATGACGTTGAACGTGGCGAAATCGAACGCCTGCGCCGCGAAGAGGGTGAGGAACCGCAGCAGCACCCCACCAATCTAGGACGAACCCGTCCTCACTACATCACTCCGACCAGCACCAACATTGCCCAGAACGCACGAAGCGGTGCGCGTCAGCACCGAAAATGCGGAGGAGCCATCAGCCGCGATACCGCCCGCGGCGCGCAGGGCGTTGGCCGGTCCGCTTCCGGATGTTCGGGGTGACGGCTCGGTCCCAGGTGGGCCGGTCGAGCCAGCGCGCCTGCCACCCGCCCTCGTCGTCGTGTTCGTCACGGATGCCGGGCAGCCAGTCCGAGGCGGTGCCCTCCCCGTCTTCGGCCCCCGGCTCCCCGTCGAGCGAGTCCGCCGGCTCATCCTCGGCCGGAAGGACCGTCACGCTCGTGACTTCGAGGATCGATCCCGGCGCGGCGGCCACGGCCTCCGCGGCCCGGCGCCCGCGCGCTCGGTCTGCCGCGCCGGTCAGACCGCCGGACCCCTGCGCCACGGCGTCCGAGGCCGCTCGCTCGGCAGCCCGGGCGACCGTGATCGACGCATCCTGCTCGAGGACCCGCAGGCGGATCTGCTGGATCTCGTCGCGCAACGCGGCGGCGCGCTCGAACTCGAGCTCCTTGGCGGCACGCCGCATCTCCGTCTCCATCCGGGCGACGAGCGCTTCGACCTTGACCCGGTCGCTCTCGTCGAACGGACGGCCACCCTCGCGCTCCGAGGTGTAGACGATCGTGGACTCGGCCACCGCGCGCAGTCGCTGGTTCAGGTCGTGGATGCCCTTCACGATCGTGGTCGGCTCGATGCCGCGCTCGACGTTGTAGGCCGCCTGGACCGCCCGCCGGCGATCCGTCTCCTCGATCGCGACCTGCATCGACTCCGTGACGGTGTCGGCGTACATGATCACTTCCCCGCCGATGTTCCGCGCCGCCCGGCCGATCATCTGGATCAACGACCAGGCCGACCGCAGGAACCCCTCCTTGTCGGCGTCGAGGATCGCGACCAGCGTCACCTCCGGGAGGTCGATCCCCTCGCGCAGCAGGTTGATACCGACCAGCACGTCGAACACCCCGAGCCGCAGGTCGCGCAGGATCGCGACGCGTTCGAGCGTGTCGACCTCGCTGTGGAGGTACTGGACCTTGACCCCGAGCTCCTTGAGGTAGTCGGCGAGGTCCTCGGCCATCTTCTTGGTGAGCGTCGTGACCAGGGCGCGCTCGCCCCGCTCGACCCTCGAGCGGACCTCCTCGAGCAGGTCGTCGATCTGGCCCTCGGTGGGCTTCACGGTGACCGGCGGGTCGACGATGCCGGTGGGTCGGATGAGCTGCTGGACGACCTGGCCCCCGCTGCGCTCGAGCTCGTACGGACCGGGCGTCGCGCTCATGTAGATCGCCTGGTTGACCGACGCCTCGAACTCCTCGAACGTGAGCGGCCGGTTGTCGAGCGCCGACGGCAGGCGGAACCCGAAGTCGACCAGGATCTCCTTGCGTGTCCGGTCGTTCTTGTACATCCCGACCACCTGCGGCACCGTCATGTGCGACTCGTCCACGACGAGCAGCCAGTCCGGCGGGAAGTAGTCGAGCAGCGTCCACGGCCGAGAGCCGGCCTCGCGCCGAGCAAGGTGTCGCGAGTAGTTCTCGACGCCGGTGCAGTAGCCGAGCTCGCGCAGCATCTCGAGGTCGAACGTCGTCCGCTGGCGGAGGCGGGCCGCCTCGAGCGCGCGTCCCTCGGCCTCGAGCTCGCCGACGCGGACCTCCATCTCCGCCTCGATGTCGACGATCGCCTCGCGCAGCTTGTCCGCCGGGGTGACGAAGTGGGTCGCCGGATACACGTTGGCCTCGCGCCGCTCGGCGAGGAGCTCGCCGGTCAGCGGATCGAGCTCGGTGATGCGCTCGACCTCATCGCCGAAGAACTCGACGCGCACGACGAACTCCTCGGAGGCGGGCTGGAGCTCCAGGGTGTCGCCGCGGACGCGGAACCGCGCTCGCCCGAGCGCCTGGTCGTTGCGCTGGTACTGGAGGTCGACCAGGTGGCGCAGCACAGCGTCGCGCCGGTATTTGCCGCCCGACCGCAGCTTGAGCACGGTCGCCCCGTAGTCCACCGGGGCGCCCAGGCCGTAGATGCACGACACGCTGGCCACGATGATGACGTCGCGGCGCTCGAACAGCGCGTGTGTCGCCGCGTGCCGCAGGCGGTCGATCTCGTCGTTCCGTGACGAGTCCTTCTCGATGTAGGTGTCGCTCCGCGGCAGGTACGCCTCGGGCTGGTAGTAGTCGAAGTAGCTGACGAAGTACTCGACCGCGTTGTTCGGGAAGAACTCGCGGAATTCCGCGTAGAGCTGCGCTGCCAGCGTCTTGTTGTGGGCGAGGACCAGGGTCGGCTTGTTGTGGTTCTGGATGACGTTGGCGAGGGTCCATGTCTTGCCGGAGCCGGTCACGCCGAGCAGGACCTGATGCTGCAAGCCTCGGCCGAGCCCGTCGGTCAGGCGTTCGATGGCCGCGGGCTGGTCGCCCGTCGGCTGGAACGGGGCGACGAGGTCGAAGTCGGGCACCCATCCAGTCTACACCGGACCTCCGTCATACCGAACGAACGTTCTTGCCGATCGATACCCCTCTCGGCGACCGGCGTGGGACGAATTGGTCATACCGGTCCTACCCGGGTCGAACGGACACTCACGCACGACAGCCACTGGAGACCGACCCCGACCTGATGCGCACGTTCCGCCGCCGAACCCCGATCGACGACGGGATCACGCGTCCCGCGACCGCCGAGCGCGGTCAGAGCCTGGTCGAGTTCTCGCTCGTCCTCATGCCGTTGTTCGTGATCCTGCTGGCGATCATCCAGTTCGGGTTCATCTTCAACGCCTACGTCACGATCACCAACGCGGCCCGCGAAGGTGCCCGCAACGGGACGATCTATATCTACGACGCGAACCTCTCCAAGGCCCAGAACGACCTCGCGCGGAACGAGTCGATCAGGACGGCCGTGATCGCCTCGATGAACCTGCTGACGAAGGTCTCGCCGAACTTCTCGACCACCGGGACCTGGACGGAGAGCGGGGCGACCTACTCGAACGGCGACCTCGTGGTGAGTTACGTCCTGCCGGCCGGTACGCCCGACACGGACGCCCGAGTCGGCTACCAGATCACGGTCCGGGCCGTCTACCACCAGGACCTGATCATCCCGATCATCGCGCAGCTGCTGCCGCGCGACGCCAACGGTCGGCTGGGCCTCACCGGCGAAGTCACGATGGTGCAGAACTGATGGCCGGCGACCGACGGCTGGTCGACTGGCGGCCCGATCCTCGCCCGGAGCGCCGCTCCGGCCGCGACCGCGGGCAGGTCCTGGTGATCTTCGCGTTCGCGATGGTCGTGATCACGGCTGCGGCAGGCCTGGCCATCGACATCGGACGGTTCTATAGCGAGAAGCGGTTCCTCCAGAACGCGGCCGATGCCGGTGCCCTGGCGGTGGCGAACGCGCTGATCCGAGGCGAATCGACGACCGACGCCGAGGCCGAGGGTCGCGACGTCCTCGCCCGCAACCTGATCGGGAGCCCGACCGGCACCACCGCGACCGTGGCGATCACGCCGGAGTACGCGCCCGGCCATGTCGGGGAGCCGGTCTACCTCACGAGCGGCATCCTGATCTCGGGCGGCGACATCCGGGTCTCGGTCCGGAGCGACGTCTCGTATACGTTCGGGCGGGTCATCGGCCTCGGGACGGCGGTCGTCAGCGGACAGGCTCGCGTCAAGACCGTCGGTGACCTGCTCCCGATCGCCGTCCGCCATTACATCAACGCACCCGGACCGTTCGCCGGGGCCGTCGCGCCATGCGATGGCAACTCGAACCACTTCCAGGACCTCGTCGCGACCGCGAACACAGCCTGCCTCGGCAGCACGAGCGACGCCTCGCTACGTTCGCTGCCGAACCCGGGCTCGGCCTACAACGCGGCTGCACCCGACGACGACCCGGTCAACCACGGCCCGATCATCGAGCTCGTCGGGCAGGGCGCGTCACCGTCGAACGCGGCGAGCTTCCGCGGTTTCGTGGCGCTGGACATCCGCAACTTCCAGTACCAGTCGCCGCCGTCGAACGTGTTCTACAACGGGGTCACGGCCGGCACGAGCGCGAACACGCTCAAGGCGATGGAGGCGGCCTGGGTCGCCACGGGTTATCCGGGGCCCGACTTCCCGCCCGTGGTGACGCCGCCCGACCCGAACGACCAAGTCGGGATCATCGACGGCAACTCGACCGGCGTCGTCGTCGATGCGATCGACGAACGGTACGACCCGGGCGCCGAGATCCTCGCCGCGGTCTACTCGGGGACGGTCTCCAGCATCCCCGACTTCGCCTACGCGGTCCCCGCGACGGCGACGATCAACACCAACCAGAACCGGGACAACACGATCACGATGAGCGTGACGAAGAACGCCTCGTTCACCGGCGTGGTCTCGACGGACGCCTTCCCCGACTGGGGTGACCCCGGCAATCCCTGGGGAACGAGCCTCGCACCCCTGACTTTCAGCCCGAGCCCGCTCGCCCCCGACGGGACCGTGACGTGGACGACGTTCAATACCAGCAGCGCCCCCCAGGGCGTCTACACCGTCTGGATCCAGGGTCATTCCTCCAGCCCGGTGCTGCTCGACCACTTCTACCCGGTCGGCATCTCCATCGGCAGCGTCAACCGCGACTTCTCGCTGAGCGGGGGCGCAGCCGTCTTGATCCCGTCGACCGGCGGGACGGGGACGACCAACGTGACCGTCAGCACGCCGAACAACAACGGCACCTATTTCGGCGGCACGGTCAACCTCAGCGTCGAGGGTGCGCCCGACGCGACCCCCCGCGGCGACCTCCCGCCCGGGATCGGCTCAGTGAGCGTCACGCCGTCGAGCTTCACGCTCAACAAGGGCGTGAGTCAAACGACGACCGTCACCGTCAATGGCGGCACACTCGGACCGGGTGTCTACTCCCTGACGCTCCGCGTCACCGGCACCAATTCCGCCGGTCAGGTCGTAACGCGGCAGCTGCCGATCAGCGTCGCGATCGCTACGGCCAGCACCACGAACGAGTACGTCGACATACTCGGGTTCACGACGTTCCGGATCACGTGCGTGCCGACCGCGCCATCGTGCCCAGCCAACTCGGTCTACGGCTATGCCATCTCGGGCGTCTACGCCGACATGAACGATCCCGCGTTGCGCCGCGGTCAGGTGGCGCGACTCGTGCCCTGGAACTAGCCGGGCGGGCACGGCACCAACCCTTTTCGGAGGCACGCACGTGGAGATGGAGTACAAGGACCCGAGTCGTCGGGGCCGCTGGATCGTGGTCATCGGGGTCATCCTGGCCGTCGCGGCCGGCGGCGCCGCATTCTTCCTGATCAATCAGGCACAGCAGCAGGCGGGTCAAGCCGGCCTGCAGAAGGTAACGGTCGTGGTCGCCGCCCAGACGATCCCCGCGCGGAAGATCATCGAAGCCACCGATGTGACGGTCCACGACGTACCGATCGACGACACCAACGCCCAGGGCATCGTCTCCACGGTCGACAAGGTCGTTGGGCGGGTCGCCGCGGTGTCGATCCTGCAGGGCCAGATGGTGCTCACCAACCTCCTCGCGTCGAGCAGCGAAGGTGGCCAGTTCTCCGTCCTGGGCCCGGACGAGACCGTGACGCCGGACAGCGAGTCGTGGCGCGCGATCTCGGTGAACGTCCCCGACGACCGCGCCGTCGGCGGGTTGCTCACCCCGAACCAGACGGTCGACGTGTTCGTGACCGCGACCGTCAACGTCCTCACGAGCTCCGAAGAGGGCCTGCCGAAGGAAGGCTGGTACACCGACAAGTCGACGAAGCTGTCGTTCCAGGACGTGCTGATCCTGGCCAAGGCCGGGACGCTCTACGTCCTCAAGGCACCGCTCGACGTGGCCGAGGAGATCTCCCACCTGCAGGCGAGCGGGACCGGGACGTTCAGCCTTGCGCTGCGTCCGGAGGTCGACACTCGCCAGGTCGATGCCTCGAGCCTCGGGACCACGACCAACCGGGTGATCATCCGTTACGGATTGCCGATCCCGGTGGCCTTCCCGCCGGTATCAGGTCCTATCCCGACACCGAAGCCGACGCCGGTGCCCACGCCGTCAGCATCGCCCGGCGCGTCACCGTCGCCGAGCCCCGCCTCCTGAGACCGGCGAGTCCATCGAGACCGTCCCGCCGTGCCTCCATCCGCGCCGCTGACCCGGCGCGCCTCCGAGCCGCCCGGATCGCCCTCGTGGCGGTCCGGGCGGCCATTCACCGGCCGGCCGTCTGGAGCGCCTCGTCGAACAGCCGCTCGACGTGGGCCCGTGTCGGCGCCGCATCGCCGCCCGTATCGATGACGCGGGTCGCGCGCGGGCGCAGCCGGCCTTCGAGGTCGCCCTGGGCGCTGATCCGCGCCGCCGCATCGGCCTGGTCGTTGCCACGGCGCACGAGTCGCTCGAGCTGTGTCGAGGGATCGCAGGTCACGAGCCAGACCTCGTCGCACACATCGGCCAGACCGCCTTCGACGAGCTTGATGGCCTCGATGATCACGGCATCTGCGGCACCCTTCGCCGCGCCGTCGATCATGGCGAGGATCCTCGGTCGGACGGCGGGATGGACGATCGATTCGAGGGCGTCGAGCGCATCAGGGTCGGCGAACACGATCCGGCCGAGCGCGGACCGGTCGAGTTCGCCGCCGGGCCGGCGCAGCGACGATCCGAAGCGGGCGTAGACGGCCTCGACTTCCTTGGTTCCGGGCGCCAGCACGAGCCGGGCCTCGTGGTCGGCATCGATCACGACGACGCGCGGTCGCTCCCCGAGCCAGCGCGCGACGGTGGACTTGCCGCAGCCGATCGGTCCCGTGACGCCGATCGTGATCATGAGGGGGCGCGTTCCTCGAGCTCCAGCCATGCGTCTTCGGCCGTCGCGAGCGCCTGGCCCACGTCCGCGAGCTCGCTCGTGACCCGCCGCATCTCGACGAAGTTCGCGGCCACTGCCGGATCATGCATCGCGAGCTCAAGGTGGTTCTTGCGCAGCCCGAGCCGGGTCAGCTCGGCATCGAGCGCCGCCCGTTGCCGCCGGTACGCATCCTTCGAGAGCTTGCTCTGTCGTGGCTTCGCCCTGGCGGCGGTGAGGACCGCGGACGTCGAACCGACGCCGGCACCAGCTGCGCGACCGTTCGCGCGAGCCTCGCGAGCGGTCGTCGCGGCGGCGGGGCCCCGCACGATCGCCCGTCGCGATGCAGCCGCGGCTGCCGGCGTCCAGCCATCCGCCACCGCCGCTCGCCACGCGCGGTAGCCGCCGTCGAAGCCGACGGCGAGCCCCTCGTCGACCACCCACAGTCGATCGCATACGGTCTCGAGCAGCCGCCGGTCGTGGGACACGACGAGCAGCGTCGCCGGCGTTTCGCGCATGAAGGTCTCGATCGCTTCGCGGGCCGGGATGTCGAGGTGGTTGGTCGGCTCGTCGAGCAGCAGCAGGTTCGATGGCTGGATCCCGAGCAGCGCGAGCTCGAGCCGTGAGCGTTCCCCGCCGGACAGCGAGCGGACCTCCTTGAGGGCGTCGTCGCCCCGGAACAGGAAACGGGCCAGGTAGGAGCGTGCCTCACCGGGCGTGACCGGGATCGTCTCGAGTAGCGCGTCGAGGACGGTCGTGCCCTCGATCGCGGCGCCTCGCAGTTGGGCGAGGTAGCCGATCTGGACTGCGTTGCCGAAGGACAGCGTGCCGTCGAGCGGCGGCAGGTCGCCGGCGATCGTGCGGAGCAGGGTGGTCTTGCCCGCCCCGTTCGGCCCGACGATCCCGATCCGGTCGCCACGCTGGGCCGCGAGGAATGGCGCACCAGCCACGACGCGCGGCTCCTTCGCCGGCCGGCCCTCGGCATCGACCGCACCTCTGCCCGGCAGGTACCCGACCGCGACCTCCTCGAGCCGCACCACGATCTCCCCGGACCGGGACGGACCCGCCCCCGCAAGCGAACCCTGCGGCAGCGCCAGCTTCCGACGCGTCCGCGGAGCCTCGCGGCGGTCAGCCTGCAACCGCTCGAGTCGGGCTTCGTGTTCGTGCATCTTGCTGAACTTGCGATGGCTGCGATACCGCTGGACCAGCTCGCGTTCGCGCTCGATCTGGTCTGCCTGCGTCGCGGCGTCCTTGGCGGATCGAGCGTCACGCTCGTCGCGCTGCCGTCGGTGGGCGGTGTAGTCACCGCGGAATACCGTGAGGTGTCGATCGCGCAGCTCCCAGATCCGCGTCACCGTCCCGTCCAGGAAGGCGCGGTCATGCGAGGCGACGAGCAGCGATCCCTGGCGCCGACGAAGGTGTTCCTCGAGCCACTCGAGCGCATCGAGGTCGAGGTGATTGGTCGGCTCGTCGAGGAGCAACAGGTCCGGGCCGGCGATCACGAGACGGGCCAGCGCGGCGCGCGTCTGCTCCCCGCCCGAGAGCCCGGTCGGTGGCTTCGCCCATTCGGTGCGCGCGAACCCGAGGCCGCTAAGTGCGGCGTCGACGCGCAGGTCCAGCGTGTAGCCGCCGAGCACGTCGTAGCGATGCTGGAGGTCGGCATAGGCCGGGTCGGTCACCCGGCCCGTCGCCTCGAGGGCGGCCAGTTCGGCGGCCATCGCCTCGAGGTGGACGGCGCCCGCCCGAACCGCCGTCCGCAGGTCCGGTGCGGCCATGAAGGCCTCGTCGAGGTGGGTTTCCTGCGCGAGCAGGCCGATCGACAGCGCACGCTTCCGCGTGACGGCGCCGCGATCTGGTTCGTCCGTACCGGCGACGATCCGGAGCAGCGTGGTCTTGCCCGCGCCGTTGGGCCCGACGAGGCCGATCCGGTCCCCGAGCGCGATGGCGCCGCTGACCGCGTCGAGGATCGCGAACGTGCCGACCTCGCGCGTGACCTCGGTCAGCCGGACGATCGACATCAGCCGGCGCCCCCACCGGCCGCGACGCGTGCCGTTGCGCGGCGACTGGCCGCCGCCCGCCTGGTCTGCTCGGTCCGCCTGCGAGCCGCCGCCCGGGCTGCCTCGGCCGCCTCGCTCGCCGTGAGGCCGGTGCTCCCCTCTCCGGCCGCGAGCTCGGTCCACCGCCGATCACGGCGCACGCTGCCGCCGGTCATCGTCCGAAGCACGGACCGGGCGTTCGTGCGCTCCGCGGCCGACAACCGCTGGCACCACGAGCAGAAGTGGGTCGATCTGGCCCCGATGACGATCCGCTTCAGCGGGTGCCCGCAGCGCGGACATGGCTCCCCGGTCCGCTGGTAGACGTCGAGGCGCTCCTGCATCGAGCCGTCGCCGTCGGGAGCGGTGTAGTCGTCGACCGACGAGCCGCGTCGGTCGACCGCCTCGGCAAGGACGGCCCGGATCGCCTCGTATAACCGTCGCTCGTCGGGCGGTCGAAGCGAGGGCGCCGGGCGCAATGGGTGCAGTCGAGCGCGCCAGAGCGCCTCGTCGGCATAGATGTTGCCGACCCCGGCCAGGAACGACTGGTCCACGAGCAGGGGCTTGAGCCTCCCCTTTCGACGGCGCAGGCGCAGCCGGAAGTCGCGAAGCGTGAACGTCTCGGCCAGCGGTTCCGGACCGATCGACGCGAAGACGGAAGCACCGCCGACCTCGTCGACCAGCTCGCCGGTCGCCGGATCACGCCCGTAGAGGCCGATCTTGCCGAACTTGCGAATGTCGCGGAAGTGCACCTCCCGCCCGTCGCCAAGCTCCAGCGCGAGCCGGACATACGGGTCCTCGGGGGTGCCTGCGGGTACGACGAAGAGCTGGCCCGTCATCTTCAGGTGGATCGTCAGCGCCGCGTCGCCGGACAGGTCGATGACGAGCTGCTTCCCCCGACGCCCGACCGCCAGGATCTCCCGACCGGCGACGGCCGCGTCGAACGCGACGGGATCCTGCGACCGCAGCGTGCGAGCCCAGTTCGTCCGCGCGCCGACGATCGTGGCGCCCACCACGCGCGGCCGCAGGTCGCGCGCGACCGTCTCGACCTCGGGAAGC
This sequence comes from Candidatus Limnocylindrales bacterium, assembly GCA_044868045.1. Taxonomy (GTDB): domain Bacteria; phylum Chloroflexota; class Limnocylindria; order Limnocylindrales; family CSP1-4; genus SPCO01. The sequence goes on along the minus strand of JBIOWA010000235.1, from coordinate 2,134 downwards.
TCGGGCATCGCCGACCCTAACTCGCGACTGGCGCGACCGGCGCCTCGAGTGGCAGCTCGTCCGCTTCCGCGGCGATCTCGTCGGCCCGCGTGAGCGGCGTCATCGACTCCCAGTCGTCGCCGACCTTGACGTCGACGATCAGTGGCACCGAGAGTGGGAGCGCGCCCTCCATGGTCTCGCGGACCAGCGCGGCCAGTGCATCGACCTCCTCGCGCGGCGTCTCGAACAGCAGCTCGTCGTGGACCGACAGCAGGAGTCGGGCGCGCAGCCCCGACGCCCGGACACGCTCATCGACGCGGATCATCGCGATCTTCTGGATGTCCGCCGCCGTGCCCTGGATCGGCATGTTGATCGCCATCCGCTCCCCCGCTCCGCGAAGGGCGGGGTTGGATGCGTTGAGCTCGGGGATCTGGCGCTTGCGACCGAGCAGGGTCTCGACCCAGCCCTGGCGCTTGGCCTGCTCCTTGATCTCCATCATGTAGTAGCTGATCCCGGAATATGCCGCGAAATAGGAGTTGATGAAGGCTTGGGCCTCCGCCCGCGGGATGTTGGCCCGGCTCGCTAGGCCGAAGTCGCTCATCCCGTAGGCGAGGCCGAAGTTGACCATCTTGGCCATCGACCGCTCGCCGTGACTGATGTCCTCCGGCGCCTTCTGGAGGACCCGCGCCGCCGTCTCGCGGTGGATGTCGGCGCCCCTGGCGAAGGCGTCCTTCAAGTGTTCGTCGCCCGAGACGTGGGCCAGGATGCGCAACTCGATCTGCGAGTAGTCGGCGGTCAGCAGCACGAGATCCGGCGCGCCGGCCACGAACGCTCGCCGGATCTTGCGCCCGAGCTCGGTCCGGATCGGGATGTTCTGGAGGTTCGGGTCGGACGACGACAGACGGCCGGTCGACGCGACGGCCTGGTGGAACGTGGTGTGCAGGCGGCCGTCGGCGGCGATGAGCGTCGGTAGCGCCTCGACGTAGGTCGAGCGCAGCTTCGTGTAGACCCGCCATTCGAGGAGCTTGTCGATCATCGGGTGCGCGGGTCGCAGCTCCTCGAGCACCGACGCGTCGGTCGAGAAGCCGGTCTTCGTCCGCTTCCCCTTCGGCAGATTCAACTCGAAGAAGAGCACCTGCTCGAGCTGTTTCGGGCTGCCGAGGTTGAACTCGTGGCCAACGTCGGCATAGATGCCCTCCTCGAGGCGACCGATCTCGGCGCCGAAGTCGCGGTCGAGCACGGCGAGGGCCTCCCGGTCGAGCGCGACCCCGGTGGCCTCCATGCGCGCCAGTACCGTGATCAGCGGCAGCTCGACCTCGCGGAACAGGCGCTCGAGGCCGAGCTCGGCGAGCCGCTTCTCGAGGGGCTCGCGCACCGCCATCGCAGAGAGCGCCTCGAGTCCCGCGCGCGCGGTCGGCGGCAGATCGGTCGCCGACGGCAGGATCTGGTCGAGGTGCTCGGCGACGACGTCGGCGATCGTCTGGCTGCGGAGCGCCGCGTTGAGGATGTACGCCGCGACCTGCGTATCGAAGGCGACGCCCAATGGGGAGGCGGCCGCGTCCTCGGCGAGGCCCGCGACCAGGATGGGCTTGACCTCGTGGCCGACCAGCGGGGTGGCGAGCCGTTCGATGAGGCGCCGCAGGGCATCCGCTGCCTCGGGTCCCTCCGCGGCGACCGCCCGACCATCGGCACCGACGACCGCGAGGGCCTGTGGGGTCCCGCGACGGGGCCGCGGGTCGTCGCTGACCAGGGAGACGCCGACGGCGGCTTGCTCGCCGAGCCACGGTTCGAGCTCGGCGATCCGGTCCGCGCCGCGGACTTCGATCCGCCCGGGATCCCTGATCGCCGCGGCGAGTGCCGCCGGCAGGTCCTCGGCGGGCTCGAACGGTCGGTCTGGTCCCGGCGCTGCTCCGTCTGGGGGCGGTGCTGCGGCGACTGCGTCGAAATCGAGCCGCAACTGCAGTTCGGTGCTGCTCTGCCGCCCGCCGGCCCGGCCGGCACCCCAGCCTTCCGGCCTTCCCGCGACCCGCGCGGCCGGGACGTAGCCGCTCTGCGCGACGGATCGCAGCGCGTCGGCGCGGGCCTCGGCGGATTCGCCGGACATCGGCGGCAACCGCTCGATCAGCGTGCGGAACTCGTATTCGCGGAACAGCCG